>CAVAVU010000025.1:0-18009 GCA_963592205.1 bacterium | reverse complement strand
GTGTATAGTTATGACTGGAAGTATACACAATTATTTATCAAATATAACAAGCAATAAGGGAGGAAGATATCATGGTATCTCAGAAAGTAACAGTTTCAAACCCAACAGGAATTCACGCTAGACCAGCAGCAACATTAGCAAAGACAGCAGCTCCGTTCAAGAGCAGCATCATTCTCGTAGCAGGTGAGAAGAGACTTCAGGCTAAGAGCGTTCTGAACCTTATGTCCGCAGCTATCAAATGTGGAACAGAGATCACTGTTGAATGTGACGGTGAGGATGAGGCAGAAGCACTCAAGACTGTAGTTGAAGCTATTGAAAGTGGACTGGGAGAGTAATAATGGAACAGATTCGTGTTGAGAAGACAGCGTCCAGAGGCATCGTTGTTGAAAAAGTATATATGTATCTTGAGCCAGATCTGACACCGGCAACCGGTACGATCGCTGATGATCAGGTTCAGGCTGAGATTGAGAAGTTCGAAGCAGCTAAGAATGCAGTTGTAGAAGAACTTGGTCAGCTTGCTGAAAAGAATGAGATCTTTGCAGCACATCTGGAAATTGCGAATGACTTCATGCTTCAGGATGGCGTTGAAAGCAAGATCAAAGACAGCAAGTCTAATGTAGAGCAGGCAATCAGCGACACAATCGATGAGTTCGCTATGATCTTTGCATCTATGGATGACGAGTACATGAAAGAAAGAGCTGCGGACGTACGTGACATTGGTAAGCGTATGATGGCAGTAGTTAAGGGCGTTAAGCTTCCGGATCTGGGAGTTCTGACAGAGCCTGTAGTCGTTATGGCTAAAGATATGTATCCGTCTGATACAGTTAAGATTAATCCGGCACTGGTTAAAGGTATCATCACAGAAGAAGGTGGTGTTACAAGTCACGTATCCATCATTGCCAAGAGCCTTGGTATTCCGACTCTGGTAGGTGTAAAGGGTATCCTTTCCAAAGTAGAGGATGGCGAGTACATTTGTATGGATGCAGGTGAAGGTGTCATTGTTGTAAAACCTGACGAAGTAACAGAGAAAGAATATCTGGATAAGAAAGCTGCTTATGAGCAGGAAAGAGCTCGTCTGGAAGGACTTAGAAGCACTCCGGCAGTTACCAAGGATGGCAAGAGAATTTATCTGTGTGCTAACGTTGGTAACGTACAGGATATCAGAAATGCGCTTCCGATGAATATCGATGGTGTAGGTCTGTTCCGTAGTGAGTTCCTCTACATGCAGAACACACATTTCCCGACAGAGGAAGAGCAGTTCGTAGTATACAAAGAGGCAGCAGAGCTTGCATCTCAGGAACTGACGATCCGTACATTGGATATCGGTGGAGACAAGGAACTGTCTTACTATGAATTTGAGAAAGAGGAGAACCCATTCCTTGGATGGAGAGCAATCCGTATTTCTCTGGATATGAAGGATATGTTCAAAGAGCAGTTAAGAGCTATCCTGCGTGCGAGCGCATTTGGTCATGTAAGAATCATGTTCCCGATGATCATTGCTATGGAAGAGCTTAAGAATGCTAAGGCACTCGTGAAAGAATGTATGAAAGAGCTTGACGAAAGAGGACAGGCTTACGATAAGAATATCGAGATGGGTATGATGATCGAGACACCTGCCAGTGTAATGCTTGCAGATGAATTCGCAAAAGAGGCTGATTTCTTCAGTATCGGAACGAACGATCTGACTCAGTACATTCTGGTTGTTGACCGTGGTAATAAGAAGATTGCCAAGATGTATGATTACTTCAACCCGGCAGTTCTTCGTGCAATCAAGCAGGTAATCGAAGCTGGACACAAAGAAGGCATCAAAGTCGGCATGTGCGGCGAGATGGCCGGAGATCAGAAGGCAGTTGAGATTCTTCTGGATCTTGGTCTGGATGAATTCAGTATGTCTGCTGGAAGCATCGATTACGTAAGAGAACAGATACTTAACAGAAAGTAAAAGAGCGAGTTTAAAAGGATTTGCAGAAAGCCTTCAGGTACAGTTGAGCCTGGAGGCTTTCTTTTACATTGCTGTACGATGTCCCGGAATATATATGCTGACGGTGTATATAAATGACTTTTTTGCGCAAATATATAGTTTCCAATCCCTGAAAAAGGTAGTATAATGTACGCATAGTGGAGCCACATGCCCAGAATGGGCGCGCGTATGCGATTGTGTGCTGATGGAGGAGTCATCATGAAGGACAAACAGGACATACAACTGAAAGGACAGCTGAAGCTATATATGCAGTGGCCGGCGATCATGTCGGTACTTTTGTTGGCAATGAATGTATGGATCTATAAGATCGATCACAGAGCAGGATTTATCATGCTGATATTTGTGCTGATCTATATGCTGATCGTTGGCGCGTTGTATTTTTCTAACCGCGCGGTGATTCTCCGGGATCTGGTGGAATTCTCGGCACAGTACGGAGTTGTACAGAATACATTGCTGAAGGAATTGTCAGTGCCATACGCATTGTTGATGGAAGATGGTAAGATCCTGTGGGTGAATGACGAGTTCAACGCTATTTTCGAAGGAGAAGGTAAGGTCACGGGAAGCCTTGCAAAGTATATTCCGGAGATTAACCGGAGTCTGTTTCCAAAGGAAGAGGGACAGAAGGTACAGCGAGAAGTACGCTATGGGGACAGAGAGTATCTGGCAGAACTGAGAAAGATTTCAGTAAAAGGATTTAGCGATTCTGAACAGCTGATGAAGATGCCGGAAGAGCAGGAATATTTTATTGCAGTACACATGCAGGATGTGACAGAGCGCAATGAATATATGCGTGCCAATGAGGAACAGAGGCTGGTTGCGGGTATGCTTTACATTGATAATTATGATGAAGTAATTGACAGTGTGGAGGAAGTACGTCAGAGTCTGTTACTTGCGTTGATCGACCGTAAGATCAATCAGTATTTCATGAAGGTAAATGGTATCGTCAAGAAGGTTGAGACGGACAAGTATTTTATCGTGGTGAAGAAGAAGGATTTTAAGAAGCTGGAAGAGGATCGCTTTTCGCTGTTGGAAGAGGTTAAATCTGTCAGTGTAGGTAATAAGATTCCGGCTACGCTCAGCATGGGACTCGGACTCAGCAGTGATTCCTATTCCCAGAGTTATAACTATGCCCGTGTAGCGATCGATCAGGCGCTTGCCAGAGGTGGTGACCAGGCAGTTATCAAGGATTGCAACGGTATCACGTATTATGGTGGTAAGCGGGAGATGAGCTATAAGAACACTCGTGTTAAGGCGCGTGTTAAGGCAGAGGCGCTTCGTGAGTATATGATGACGAGTGAGAATATTCTGGTTATGGGACATACCATGACGGATGTGGATTCACTGGGAGCAGCGATCGGTATTTACCGTGCGGCAGAGGCTATCGGTAAGAAAGCGCATATTGTGCTGAATAAGCCAACTAATTCGATCCGTTCCGTGTATGAAGACTATATTAATAATCCGGATTATCCGGAAGATATGTTTATCGGTTCATCGGATGCGAAGGACCTGATGAATAATAATTCTATGGTGATCGTAGTGGACACGAACCGTCCGCAGATGACGGAATGTCCGGATCTGCTGCAGATGACGAAGACGATTGTGGTGTTGGATCATCACAGACAGAGTAGTGATAATATTGACAATGCGATGCTGTCATACATTGAGCCATATGCATCATCTGCGTGTGAGATGGTATCCGAGATCCTGCAATATATTGATGAGGATGTGAAGATTCCGCCACTGGAAGCAAGCAGTATGTATGCGGGCATGATGATCGATACGAATAATTTCACCAACCGTACCGGTGTGCGTACCTTTGAGGCAGCAGCTTTCCTGAGAAGATGCGGCGCAGATATTCCATATGTACGTAAGATTTTCCGTGATGACATGGATTCTTATCGTGCGAAGGCATCTATTATCAGCAATGCAGAAGTGTACCGTCAGCAGTTTGCGATTGCCAAAGGGCAGAATCTCAAGGTAGACAGTCCGACGATCATCGGAGCGCAGGCAGCCAATGAGCTGCTGGATATCGAAGGTATCCGTGCATCGTTTGTATTGACGGTATATCAGGGACGTATCTATGTAAGCGCACGTTCCATTGACGAAGTAAATGTACAGATCATTATGGAGCGTCTGGGCGGCGGCGGCCATATGAATGCTTCCGGTACACAGTTTGACCATACCAATATGGAAGAAGCAGTGAATTGTGTAAAAGCACAGATTGACAGAATGATCGAGGAAGGAGATATATAAAATGAAAGTAATCTTATTAGAGGATGTGAAGTCTCTTGGTAAAAAGGGAGATGTAGTAAATGTAAATGACGGATATGCGAGAAACTTTCTTCTGAAGACGAAGAAGGGTATCGAAGCGAATGGCAAGAATATGAATGACCTGAAGCTTCAGAAGGCAAATGCTGATAAAGTGGCACAGGAGAATCTGGAAGCTGCAAGGGAACTTGGAGAGCAGATTGCCAAAGGCCAGATCGAAGTGTCTATTAAGACAGGGGAAGGCGGCAAGGTATTCGGTTCTGTATCGTCCAAAGAGATCGCGCAGGCCGCAGAGGATCAGCTTGGTCTGAAGATTGATAAGAAGAAGATCCAGTTAAAAGAGCAGATTAAGAGCCTCGGCGTACACAATGTACCGATCAAGCTTCATCCGAAGGTAACTACAGAACTGAAAGTACATGTTGTAGAAGAATAGGGAGGTCACCATGGAGGAAGCGCTGATTAAGCGGGTACTGCCTCACAGCATTGAGGCGGAGCAGTCTGTGGTCGGAGCCATGCTGATGGACAAAGAGGCCATTCTGACTGCATCAGAGATCATTACGGGACAAGATTTTTATCAAACTTCATATGGTGTGGTCTTTGAATCCATGGTAGAGCTGTTTAATGAAGGTAAGCCGGCGGATCTGATCACGCTGCAGGAGCGTCTGAAGGAAAAGGATGTGCCGGAAGAGATATCCAGTCTGGAGTTTGTCCGGGAACTGGTGGCAGCAGTGCCAACTTCTGCTAATGTAAGATATTATGCGCAGATCGTATATGAGAAATCTGTCCTGCGCAAACTGATCAAGTTAAATGAAGAGATAGCCAATACCTGTTATGTGGCTTCTCAGCCGATGGAAGAGATTCTGGAAATGACTGAGAAAAAGGTATTTGAGCTGTTGCAGAACCGTAATGCGGGAGACTTTGTGCCGATCAAGGACGTTGTACTTAACGCATTGGAGAAGATTGAAAAGGCATCAAAGAATAAAGGAACGGTAACGGGTATTCCGACAGGATTCCTGGATCTGGACTACAAGTTATCCGGATTGCAGCCGTCAGACCTGATCTTGGTGGCGGCGCGTCCGTCCATGGGTAAGACAGCGTTTGTATTGAACATTGCCCAGCATGTGGCATTTAAGAGTGACAGATATGTAGCGGTATTCAGTCTTGAGATGTCGAAGGAACAGCTGGTGAACCGTCTGTTCTCACTGGAGTCTCAGGTGGATTCCCAGAGCCTCAGAACAGGTAATCTGAAGGATGCCGACTGGGAGAAACTGATCGAGAGTGCCGGAATTATCGGTAAGTCTCATTTGATCATCGATGACACACCGAGTATTTCTGTTACGGAACTTCGTTCCAAATGCCGTAAGTTCAAATTGGAGCATGGTCTTGACCTGATCATCATCGACTACTTACAGTTGATGAGCGGAAGCATTGGTGGCAGAAGTGATTCCAGACAGCAGGAGATCTCGGATATTTCGCGTTCTCTGAAAGCGGTAGCGAGAGAGTTGAATGTACCGGTTATCGCACTATCGCAGCTCAGCCGAGCGGTAGAGCAGCGTCCGGATCACCGACCGATGCTTTCTGACCTTCGAGAGTCGGGAGCCATCGAACAGGATGCCGACGTAGTAATGTTCATCTATCGTGATGATTATTATAATAAGGATACAGAGACGCCAAACCAGGCAGAGATCATTATCGCCAAACAGAGAAATGGTCCGATCGGTACGGTTAATCTGGCATGGCTGCCGGATTACACTAAGTTTGCCAATCTTACCTGGGAAAAGAACTAACAGGTATGTGTTCAGAGCCGTGATTAATCAAAACTATTTGATTAATCACGGCTCTGTTTATGCTACATCGATGCTCCGGGAAGCAGAAGCCTGCGAAGCCTTGTAACAGCACTGCTGTGGGCTGCATTTTTACGGTAATTCTGTTGCTGGCGGATAAGCTGGTCAAGCTTTCGGAATTCTTCTTCCTGCTGGCGTTCTTTGGCATCCAGAAGAAAAGACATTTCCTTTGTGATCATGGAGACCAGCAATTCGTTATTATTTTCCAGCATACGTTTGATGCGGAGCTGTTCTCTGGTGCGCTTCATGTCCGGGATCAAGGCTTTCAGTTCTTCAAACGGTACACCCTGGTCGTACAGCTCTTTGATGCAGTTGTAGAGCTTGGCATCTTCTTTTGTGGCACTGCTTAATGTATTTAATACGTTTCCCAATATAATCCCCCCTTAGTTCATGTAGGGAGAGTATAACATGTCCGAAAGGGAGTGTTTGTCAAAGTGAGTCGGGGAGACGGGAGATTCGAGTGACAGAAAGTGACGTTGACAGACAAACAGAAAGACAGCCTGTCCAATGAAGAACAGGCTGCCTTTAATCTTTATTATTCTTGCGAAATTACTCAGCAGAGATAGCTGACATCGGGCATGTATCTGCACAAGCACCGCAGTCAAGACATGCATCTGCGTTGATCTCGAAATGAGAATCTCCTTCGCTGATAGCCTCTGCAGGACACTGAGCTGCACAAGCACCACAAGAAACACATTCGTCACTAATTACGTATGCCATGATAAGTACCTCCTTATATAATATGTGATAATCATTATGGCTGAATACTTCAGCTTTAATTAATCATAATACAAAAGAGGAAAATATACAAGCCAAATCCTGCTCAAAAACAGATACAAAGCAAATGTTAATAAATATTTTAAGAAATTTTTCAAGACTTTTTCACAGTTTTGGTGTATAACATATTATGTGATGTCAGAGGGTGCATAGAGTAAACAAGATGGCATCAGGTGAGGCAGGGGATGAACTATGGCATCACCAGATTAAGAAGAAATAGTTATTGGGAGAGATAGAATGAAAAAGAGATGGAGAGTAGCAGCGCTTGGCGTTTGCATGGCAATGCTGGCGTGCGCGTGCAGTACACAGACGGAAAAAGAAGATACAGCTTCGGCACAACAGACCGGTGAAAAGAAAGAGACTGCTGAGGAGAAGGCTGAAAAAGCAAAACAGGCAAAGCTGGATCTGATTGACCCGGCGGCATACGGTAATATTGATGGTCTGGAACTGGAGCCGGGTACATATTTGTCGATTATCGGCAAGGGCAGTTCAGAGACCTATTGGAAGACGATCAAAGCCGGAGCAGAAGCGGCAGTGGATGATCTGAACAAGGCGCTTGGATATGAAGGATCAGATAAGATCAAAGTGGTATACAGCGGTCCGGGCAAATCGGATGATGTGGACGAGCAGGTCAGTATTCTTGACGAGGAATTAGACCGATATCCGGCAGCGCTGGCGATCGCGGTGGTAGATTCCAAGTCCTGTGAAGTACAGTTCGATCTGGCAACTATGAACGGAATTCCGATTGTCACATTTGACTCAGTGGGTAATTATCAGGGAATTATGGCAAGCGTGATGACGGATAATGCAAAGGCTTCCACAGAAGCGGCAACTCATATGGCAGAGAGTCTTGGAGATGCAGGACAGGTTGTTGTGATCGCTCATGACAGTAAGTCGCTGACTTCTCATGACAGAGTGAATAGTTTTGTTGCAGAGATTCAGAACAATCATCCGAATATGTCTGTGGCAGGGACATATTATATGGATCAGACAGATGATCTGAAGAAAACGATCGCAGAACAGCAGCTTAATATTGTACCGGTAGAAGGTCAGGAACTGGATGCGGAACAGCAGACTGCACTGGATGATGCAATCGCGCAGCTTACCGATGAAGACATTTATAATTATATTCTGGAGACGAATCCGGATGTGAAGGGTATCTTTGCAACCAATGGGGATACAACCATGCAGGCACTCACAGCGTGTGAAGGAAAAGATATGAATGATGTGGTGATCATGGGATATGACGCAGATCAGGAAGGGATTGAAGCGCTGAAGGATGGAAGGATTGCAGGGATGATCATTCAGAATCCATATGGTATGGGATATGCAACGGTTGTGGCAGAAGCAAGATGTGTGCTGAATATAGGCAATGAAGCGAATGTTAATACGGGCTATACCTGGGTGACACCGGATAATGTAGAAGATAAGGCAGTGCAGAATATTCTGTATGCGGAGGAATAATCCGGATGACGTGATGCTATACAGATAGCGGAGTTTTGGAAAATATAAAAAGATATGAAAAAGGTGCAGACAAATTTGCCTGCACCTTTTTGCTACACATGTAAAATGAACTAATATAAAATGAAACGAACACTAAATAGGAAGTTCCAGATAGATATCTTTTCCTTCTTTGATAGAGATGACTACTTTGCCGCCTTTGATGGTAGTAACCATTCCCTGAACACTTCCGCTTACGGAAGGAGCCGCTGCTTCAGCAGGAGCAGCCTCTTCGGCTGGTGCTTCTTCGACAGCTTCTTCTACTGCACCGGCTTCTTTGAAGCCTTCTACATTATCAGGAGTCAGAGCGCTGAGGGAATCACTTGTCTTAGTCAGAGTAGCTCCGAGTACCTGTCCGATTGTAAGTACCCCATCAAGATTCAACAGACCTGAATCAACCAGTTCGTCAAAAATAGCCGGATCTTCGAGGTTCGCTGGTTCGATTGTAATACCAGCCTCTGCACGGCAACATAATACGGCAGGATCTTTTGCATGAGCCTGCGCGGTTTCAGCTGTAATAGACATATTACATACCTCCTTATTCATACTAATATAAGTATAATTCTTTGGAGAAGCAAAATCCAATTGATTTTTGTCATGCAAAACGTCTATTTATTGATATTTTCTATGACCAATGTGCACTTTCCGTGCTCTTTGGAAGAGTAAATGTGAATTCACTTCCGACACCTTCCGTGCTGATTACATTGATATTCTCGCCGTGTGCCTGGATGGATTCTTTCACGATGGAGAGTCCCAGACCGGTTCCTTTTTTGTCTTTGCCACGGGAGGCATCCGTCTTATAGAAACGTTCCCATATTTTATTCAGTGAATCACGAGGGATACCGACACCGTTATCCTTGACGGATACGAAGACTTTCTCGCCACGTTCTGTGGTTTCAACTGTAATGATAGAGTCAGGATCGCTGAACTTGATTGCATTGTCGATCAGGTTGTAAAGCACCTGTTGGATCTTGTGCTTGTCGGCAAATACAGATAAATGTTTCGTGGCAAGGATCAGTTCAATCGAAATCTTCTTCTGTGTACATGTGCCCTCAAAGGAGGCGGCGGTGGAACGGATGACATCGTGGATGTCGAAAGATTCCCGGTTCAGCAGAAGTTCCTGCGTATCAAATGCATTTAACTCCAACAGATCTCTGGTCAGGTCAGTCAATCGTTCCGTTTCAAACAGAATGATATCCAGGTATTTGCCCTGCATTTCCGGAGGAATCGTGCCATCTGCCATAGCCTCTACGTAGCCTTTGATCGAGGTGAGCGGAGAACGAAAATCGTGGGAGACATTGGCCACGAACTTCTTTTGATAGTTCTCCATATCCCGAAGCTGTGAGGACATGTAGTTGAGAGATGCTGACAGATAACCCATCTCATCACTGGTACGGATCGGAATCTCGTAGTTCAGGTTGCCGGATGCATACTGTGTAGCCGCCTGGGTAATCTCTACCAGCGGGCGGTGTACCAGCAGCTCAAATGCCAGGAAGATCATAAATGACAACAGGTAAATAATGATCAGGGCAATGTAAACGCGCTGAAGCAGTGCATTCTGCAGAGCGTTAATTGCATCCATATTCTGATGTATCAGCAGATACCCCTTAGTTGTAAAGTCCTGGGTGACAGGAGCGATGACCGTAATGACATCTTCGGTAAAACAACCATGGTAATCGCCTTTCTGCCAGATACTTCCGACATTTTCCGTAGGATCAAAATCAGGAATGACCGTCGGTGCATCCGGATAGTCATCCGGAGATTTGCTGCAGATCAGATTTCCTTCCGAGTCTACAAACCAGACAGCGGCGTCTGTGTAGGATTCGATACCACTAAGCTGTGTGCGGACATCCGATAAGGAAATGGTTTCGTTAAAATATTTTGGCAGATACTGTGATGCGGTGACATTCGCACTTTTATATAACCGGGATGCGGTATAGTCCGTAAGCTTATCAAGGGCATAACCGGATACCAGAATGGATGTGGTAAATATCGCCAGAAATCCAAATATGATATAAATTGCTAATATTTTTAACCGCAGTGTACTGCCGGTATGAGAAGGTGTTTTGTTCATAACATACGTCCTTATTTGACTTCAAACTTGTACCCGATACCCCATACCGTTCCGAGATTCCAGGATGGATGATCACTGATCTTTTTACGGAGACGTTTGATATGTACATCCACGGTACGGGTATCACCGACATATTCATATCCCCAGATATGATCTAAAAGCTGCTCTCTGGTGAATACCTGATTCGGTGAGGAAGCCAGGAAATACAGAAGTTCCAGTTCCTTTGGCGGCATGTCGACCGTCTCGCCGTCTACCTGAACCGAGTAGTTGGTCAGGTTGATCACAAGTCCCGGATATTCGACACATTTGCTGTTGCTGTCGGAAGGAAGTTCCTGTTTCACCGGATGATATCTGCGAAGCACGGCTTTGACTCTTGCGACCATCTCTTTGGAGTCAAATGGCTTCATGATATAGTCATCAGCGCCGAGTTCCAGACCGAGCACTTTGTCAAATACTTCGCCTTTGGCTGAGAGCATGATGATCGGTGTCTGTGAGCGAGCACGGATCTCCCGGCATACCTGATAGCCGTCAATGCCCGGAAGCATCAGATCTAAAAGCATCAGATCCGGATTCCATGCATCAAATGCGATCAGAGCACTCTCGCCGTCATGGACAATCTTGGTGTCGAAGCATTCCTTCGCCAGATAGAGCGAGATCAGTTCTGCGATATTCTCGTCATCGTCAACGATCAGTATTTTCTGCTTATTAACCATAATTATTTCTCCCCATTATTTGAATTCTACGATAGTTACGCCTGCGTCGCCTTCGCCAAATGCAGCCAGATGGAACTCTTTGATATGCTTCTGACGGCGGAGATAAGCGTGAATGCCGTTGCGGAGTGCGCCGGTACCTTTACCGTGCACGATACGCACCGGACTTAAATGAGCAATGTAGGCATCGTCTAAGTATTTATCCAGCTCTGCGACTGCCTCATCTACGGTCTTGCCTAACAGGTTAATCTCCGGACGGACAGAGAAGGATTTGCTCATCTTCATCTTGCCCTTGGAGGTGCGCTGCAGTCCTTTCGCTGAGTAAGAGGTCTGTTCTTCGATGATTTCCAGATCGGACATATGCACCTGGGAATTCAGGATACCCATCTGGACATGCAGATTACCTCTTGCATCCGGAAGCGAAGTAACAATACCATTCAGATTCATACTGAGCACCCGTACGGATTCACCGAGTTTGAAATCAGAAGGCTTGTGCTTTTTCTTAGGCTTGGTGGTCTCCAGTGTCACCTTGTTGCTGGTAGACTTCAGCTTCTTGCGGAGACGTTCACGTTCTTTTTCCATCTCGGCGGCAGAAATATTTTCTTTGCCGAATTTGCGGAAGTTCTTCATCGTCTCGTCCGCAGTCTCTTTGGCATCCAGCAGAATGGCGTGTGCCTTTTCATTGGCTTCGCGGATGATGCGGTCACGCTGGTCGTCTAACTTCTTCTGACGGGATGCGGTCTCATTCTTCAGGCGTTCCAGCTCACGTTTGTAAGATGCGATCTCTTCTTTTTCTTTTTCGATTAACCGGCGGTTGGCTTCCAGATCCGTCAGCACATCTTCAAAGGATTCAGCTTCGCTTGACAGATGTGCTCTGGCATCTTCGATAATATAGTCTGGGAGTCCCAGCTTCTTGGAAATGGCAAATGCGTTACTCTTTCCCGGAATACCGATCAGCAGACGATAAGTCGGGCGGAGTGTTGCTACGTCAAATTCGCAGCTTGCATTTTCCACGCCCAGTGTCTCAAGTGCAAATATCTTCAGTTCACTGTAGTGGGTAGTCGCCATGGTACGGATGCCCTGTGCGTGTAAGTGACTCAGGATCGCGATCGCTAACGCCGCACCTTCGGTCGGATCGGTTCCGGCGCCAAGCTCATCGAAGAGCACCAGTGAATCTTCTTTTATCTTCTTTAAAAATGATACAATATTGGTCATGTGAGAAGAGAAGGTACTGAGACTCTGTTCGATACTCTGTTCGTCACCGATGTCTGCATAGACATCTTCAAATATACCAAGTTCGGAACGGTCGAGTGCCGGAATATGGAGACCTGCCTGTCCCATCAAGGTAAAAAGTCCGACCGTTTTCAGGGAAACCGTTTTACCGCCGGTGTTCGGCCCTGTCACGATCAGCAGGTCGAATTCATCACCCAGAGAAATGGTGATCGGCACGACCTTTTTACGGTCAATCAATGGATGGCGGCCCTCTCTGATCAGGATACGCCGCTCGTTATTGAAGATCGGACGGCTGGCATTCATGGAAAGTGCCAGGCTTCCTCTTGCGAAAATGAAATCCAGTTCAGTCATGACTTTATAATCTGTGCGGATCTCTTCGATATAATCAGCGGCATCGGAGCTGAGACGGGCAAGGATTACCTGAATCTCTTCCTGCTCTTTGCCGTATAATTCTTTCAGATCATTATTCAGCTTGACTACAGCCATAGGCTCAATAAACAGTGTTGATCCGGTAGCGGACTGATCATGGATCATACCGGACACTTTGGAACGGTATTCCGCTTTGACCGGAATACAGTAGCGGTCGCCGCGCATGGTGATGATCGCATCCTGCAGATAAGTGCGAAGCGGACCATTGACCATACTCGTCAGCGTGGCATGCACACGGTCGTTCATAGCGCCGATCTGACGTCGGATCTGCTTCAGCGTGCTGCTTGCGTCGTCACTGATCTCGTCTTCGCTGATGATACAGCGGTCAATTTCGGTAGAAAGCAGTGACACCGGTTCCAGCATATCGAAATAACTGTCCAGACAGTCGACAAGTTCTTCTACTGTCTCGTGGCGTCCGTAAGCCTTGGCTCTTCCGGCTGCGGTGAGCACTTTGGCGATACGCAGAAGCTCGGCTGCATTTAACGCGGCGCCGACTTCCAGACGCTTCATGGATTCTTCGATCGGATAGCATCCGCTGAAGGACAGGTGTCCTTTCTTGACGATACGGGTAAATGCGGCAGCCGTTTCTTCCTGCATGGATTCAATCTTCGTCAGATCCGTGGAAGGCTTGAGATTGCGGCATTTGCGCTGACCGCCTGGGGTAGTGGATTCTTCCATAAGAAGCTCTGTGATTTTATAAAATTCCAATTTGGTAAGTGTTTTCTTATTCATAATACATCTCCTGTTAATTCCTTTTTATTCTAACGTATTTGAGGTTTAAAGAAAAGGATAAATATTGAACATTATTCTGCAATATTGTATACTGATAGCAGAATTGTTAAAGGAGTCAGACAGCATGGAGAACCACGGTGATCCGCGAGACAGAGAGGGTGAATCCGGGGCAGAACATGAAGAATATGAGTTTCTGCAGGAGACCTTGAAGGACGAGAAGAAGCGGGGCAGAATCAGGAAAAGTACGATCATAAAGTGTGCGATTCTGGGACTGGTATTTGGTATGACAGCCAGTCTTGGTTTTTTTGCGTTAAAACCATGGGCGGAAGATCTGATGCTTGGAGATCCTGATGAGATAACAATTCCGGAAGAAGAGGAAGACCAGGAGAATACAGACACAACCGAGGAGGAACAGTCACTGGTAGTGAGCATGGATCATTACCGGGAGATGAATGCGGCACTGACGGAGATCGCTGATAAGGCGAAATGCAGTATGGCAAGAATTTCGGTAATTGCAGATGAAACCGTTGATGCGGAGACGGTAACAGGAGCAGATGGGACAGATACAACGGGCACGGATAGTGTGTCCGGTGTGATCGTAGCGGATAACGGTCAGGAATATCTGATCTTTGGAAGTAACAGAGTATGCCAGAACGGGGAAGTTGTAGAAGTGACATTTGCAGATGGCAGAAGTTATGAGGCAAGTGTAAAGCAGACCGACGGAACGCTTGGATATGCGGTGTATGCAGTGCATAAGAGCAGTCTGGCAGCATCCACGGCGGAGAAGATACAGGTGGCAGTGCTTGGCCGTACCGGTACTGCAGAACAGGGCAATACGGTCATTGCGATGGGAGATCCGTTCGGCTACGGAGATTCGATCGGTTTTGGTGTCATTGCGTCATCTGGTACGGAAAAGAACCGCACTGACGGAGAATACCGCGTGATCGGTACGGACATTTCCGGGGCAGCGGATGGAACCGGCGCTTTGTTTAATGTAAATGGCGAGGTCGTTGGCATGATCGATGCATCTGCCGGAGAAGAGGATACGGCGACGGTAACGGCGTATGGTATTTCGGATCTGAAGCAGGTGATCGAATGCCTGTCAAATGGTGAGAACGTGCCATATCTGGGGATTACAGGTGTGACGGTGACTGAGGAGATTGCGAATGAGCAGGAGATTCCGGGCGGTGTGTATGTGCAGAACGTAGAAGCAGATTCACCGGCGATGGCAGCAGGTATCCAGAGTGGAGATGTGATCACGGAAATAGATAAGGCAGATGTGACTACATTATCGGCATATCACGCAGCTCTGATGAAGCAGAAGCCGGGTGACAATATCCGTATAAAGGGTATGCGCAAGGGAACCGAGGGTTATGTGGATGTGCAGTATAGTGTGACTGTGGGAAGTTTCCGGTAATGCCTTTTATAAACATTTATAAGAATCAGAAGAACATAACAGAAAGAGAGTAATTATCATGAGATATATCAATACCCTCTGTGAGGGCGAGACAATTCGTAACGTGTATTTGTGTAAAGGAAAGCGTTCTGCGGAGACGAGAAACGGGAAACCGTATGACAATCTGATCCTGCAGGATAAGACCGGTACGCTGGACGGTAAGGTATGGGATCCGAATTCCAGCGGTATCGCTGATTATGATGAGCTGGACTTTATCGAGGTGTTCGGTGAAGTGACCAGCTATAATAATGCGCTTCAGTTGAATATCCGCCAGATCCGCAAGGCATATGAGGACGAATATAATCCGGCAGATTATATGCCGACGACCGAGAAGAATGAAGACACGATGTATCAGGAACTGCTGAATTATGGCAGTCAGATCGGTAATCCCTATCTGAAGCAGGTCGTGGAGCATTATTTTGTAAAAGATCAGGACTTTATTAAGGTATTTAAAGGACATTCTGCCGCGAAGAGTGTACATCATGGATTCGCGGGAGGTCTTCTGGAGCATACATTAAGTGTTGTGAAAATGTGTGAATACATGGCAGGCGCATATCCGATCCTGAATCGTGATCTGCTGTATACTGCAGCAATGTGTCATGACATCGGTAAGATAAAAGAGTTGTCTGCATTTCCGAAAAATGATTATACAGACGAAGGACAGTTGCTTGGCCATATCGTGATCGGCGTGGAGATGGTAAGTGATGCGATCCGTGAGATTCCGGATTTTCCGGAGAAGCTGGCGAATGAGCTGAAGCATTGTATCGTTGCACATCACGGAGAGCTGGAATACGGTTCGCCGAAGAAACCGGCACTGCCGGAAGCATTTGCCCTGAACTTCGCAGACTGTGCGGATGCCAAGATGGAGACGCTGACCGAGATATTCAAGGACAGCAAGAATATGAAAGATAAAGAATGGACAGGATATAACAGACTGTTTGAGACGAACCTCAGAAAGAGCAGTCTGGAGAAATAAGAGTAAATAAAATAGACAATGAGTATGAAGAAAAATGATCTGACAACAGTTACAATTGAAGATATGGGTGTCGGCGGTGAAGGCATCGGCAAGGTAGAAGGCTATACGCTCTTTGTGAAAGATGCGGTCATCGGTGATGTGGCAGAAGTGAAGGTCATGAAGGCGAAGAAGCATTATGGTTATGCCCGCCTAATGAAGCTCGTGGAGCCATCACCAGACAGAGTAGAACCGGTCTGTCCGGTGGCAAGACAATGCGGAGGCTGTCAGATACAGGCAATGAGCTATGAAAAACAGCTCGAATTTAAGCATAACAAGGTGCGCAATAATCTGATCCGGCTGGGTGGTATTCCGGAGGAACTTCTGGATGAGGTCATGGAGTCGGCAGCAGGAATGGAAGAACCGTTTCGTTACCGCAATAAGGCACAGTTCCCGATCGGAAGAGACAGAGACGGGAAGCTGACTGCGGGATTCTATGCGGGCAGGACACATCAGATCATTCCGGTGCCGGAGCGTGACTGCGTGCTGGGCGTAATAGAGAATAAAGAAATTCTGGATGCAATTCTGGAATTTATGAAGGCAGAACATATTGAACCATATAATGAAGAAGATCACAGCGGACTGGTGCGCCATGTGCTGATCCGTTATGGTTTTCGCACAGGTGAGATCATGGTCTGTCTGGTTATCAATGGAAAGAAACTTCCGCATAGCGAGAAGCTGGTGGACAGACTTAAGAAAATACCGGGAATGACAAGCATCACCTGCAGCATCAACCGGGAGAAGACGAATGTCATCATGGGAACTGAAATCCAGCTTCTGTGGGGACAGATGTATATTACAGACTATATCGGAAATGTAAAGTTTCAGATATCACCACTTTCCTTCTATCAGGTGAATCCGGTACAGACCGAGGTGCTGTATGGCACAGCGTTAGAATATGCAGGGCTTACCGGCCACGAGGCCGTGTGGGATCTGTACTGTGGAATCGGAACCATTTCTCTCTTTCTGGCACAGAAAGCAGAGCAGGTCTACGGTGTGGAGATTGTGCCACAGGCAATCGATGATGCGAAAAAGAATGCCGAGATCAATGCGCTGACCAATGCAGAATTTTTCGTAGGTAAAGCAGAAGAAGTGCTGCCGGGATACTACGCAGACTATGCCAAAGACCATCCGGGCGAACACGCGCACGCAGATGTGATCGTAGTCGATCCACCGAGAAAAGGATGCGAACAGAGCGTACTCGATACCATGGTTCAGATGGAACCGGATCGGATTGTGTATGTAAGCTGTGATTCCGCAACACTCGCAAGGGATCTGAAATATCTGCGGGAGAATGGATATGAGCTTAAGCGGGTCAAAGCAGTCGATATGTTCCCGATGAGTGTGCACGTGGAGACGGTTGTCCTTTTGGGTAGGGAAATAGTCAACGATAAGAATGTTGAGTATATGCACGTTGATTATGAGCCAGAAGATGCTGAATACCTGCGTGGTATCAAGGGTTCTGCGACCTATGCAGAGATTAAAGCATGGATTAAGGAACAGTATAATGTTTCTGTATCATCGTTATACATTGCTCAGTGTAAAGATGCTTGCGGTTTTGAGAAGCGTGATAACTACAATAAAGGTGCAGAAGGTCATAAAGTGCCGAATTGTCCAGAGGAAAAGCGAGAGCTGATTATGAAGGCGTTTAAGCATTTCAAAATGATATAAGGTGATAAAGATTGAAAGACCGTCCGTGTGGGCGGTCTTTCTGCGTGCTACAAAAAAATAATAGCTGCCACCGAAGTGACAGCTATTATTCCTCACAAAAGGAAAATCATAAAATTGAACTTTAATCATTAAAGCCCTCGTTGTTAGTATATGTATATCCTTTGATTGCAAGCGGAATGGCAGATAACTTTTTGGCAGTATAATTAATATGATAATCAGCATTAAGACCTTCGGATCAGAGCAGCTTTCTTTGGCGGCTTCCACTAACTCTAAAATGTAGGTGGCATAGCCGGTAGCACAATCCTCCATCTCTTCGTTGTAC
>CAVAVU010000024.1:0-7547 GCA_963592205.1 bacterium | reverse complement strand
TGGTGCAATCCTGAATACAAGTGCAGGTACACTTGGAATGACTTGTCTGGAAAATTTATGGTTTGGAACAAGAGTAGACAATATGGAAATTGCCTGGTCAATCAAAGGTGGAAAAGGACTTCAGAGAGCACATGGAAATGGCGGCGCATTCTACCAGTTTGATGCAAATGGAGCTACTTTAAACAGTGTTACGTTAATTACGGATCAGGGTCTAATAACAATTAACGATGGACAGAAACTGGCAGAGTACTATACAGGAGATCTCAGTAACTTAACCTATGCGCTTGAGAATGGTTCAAAAGAACTGAGTATCAGTGGAATTCCATCAGACTTAAAGGATGTAAAAGTTGCTGTATCTGGTGGACTTACAAAGGAAGCAAAAGAAGTTAAAGATGGAAAGGTAGAATTGGATCAGGAACCAACTGCAGGAACATCTTATACAATTACGATCAGCAGTAGTAATTATCCGGATATTACGAGAACAGTCTCAACACCGATTACGTCAGAGCAGAAAGAACTTCTTCAGAAATGGATTGATAAGGCAGAAAAGACCACAGGCTATGACGAGAATGCTGATTTAAAGGAACATGTACAAGAAGCAGAAGAAATGATTGCAAATAAGGATGCAGCATCAGCAGATGCAGCTGAATTAATCAGTGAACTGCAATCAAAAGTAAAAGCAACTTATGCAACAGTTGCAGCGACAGCTACATTGAAAGGTTCAAATTTAGCAATCACATTACAGGAAAAAGAACTGGCAGATTTAGAAAATCCAACCTATACATTGTCTTACAGACAGGGACGAGGTATGGTGACATTTGCAAGTGGAAAATTGGATGACCTGACAGTTGCATTAAAAAAAGCACCAGAAGTGGGAAAAGAATATACACTTACAATTGTAAGTGACAACTATCAGGATATTACAACAACTGTAACGGCAGAAGAAGCCGTTGAGAGTGAGTATTCCTATGTATACGTAGGAATGACATGGGCAGAGTACTGGAAGAATGAAGGTGTACTGAATGCAGGAAGCACAGAATCATCTGACGTGTTAGATTCCCATGGTGAGTACGATAAGGGAGCATTCGATGCAGTAACAAGAGCAACTACAAACCACGGACTTCACAGAGGAAGCTTCCAGTGTACCGCAGTGATTGAAACATACGATGGACAGTCTTATAATCTTGCATATTGGAAAGATCAGAAAACGTTTGTAACAACAGACGGACAAGAAGTTGCAATTGCTGATATCAAGTCAAATATCAAAGATTACAAAGTAACAGGACTTAAGTATGTACCGGTAAAAGTGAAGACATCTGATCTCGCTGCATTAAAAGAAAATTATACGGTAGTAGAGAATGGCGGAACCTTAAAAGGTGGATACGGAGAAGGAAACTTAAATTCTTATGAAGTTACAGCAAACGTCACAGAGAATACATATGGATTAAAAGAGGCAACAAAGACAGAGGGCGGAAGTTTTGAATTCTCAGCGAGAAAGAATGAGGGAACAGAATCCGGACTGAAAGATGTTGCTCTGAAGACGGCAGATGTAACACCATCCGTAAGAAAACCATCTGATTCCAATAAAAAGACAGGAGCATTTGGAGATTTTCTGCGAGTAGACCTGGATGGAAACTACGGAGACCTGGGAGCAAACATGCAGGCAGTAGAGTGGACATACTATGGTTCAGATAGCAGCCGTACAACAGCCGTTGCAACATATGGAACAAAGTTTGCATCAGATAACTGGATGCATAAGTCCATGGGAATCCAGCTTGGACTGACAGAATCTGTAAGATGCCAGTTACCGGCAGGAACAGATGGAACAGGATACTGGAAACTGACAGTGCGCGCACTTGGATATGAAGACTATACATATGAGTTTGAAGTAACTACAGATAATCTTGTAGTGGAAGAAAAAGAAGCAAGCGCAGAAGACCTTGCAGCATTGCAGGCAAAGGTAACGGAAGCAGAAGGGCTTACAGAATCCGATTATACAGCAGAGAGCTGGGCAAATCTGCAGACAGAACTTCAGGAGTCAAAAGATTTGCTTGCAAAGGAAAAACCGCTGGAAGCAGAGGTAAAAGAGCAGATCACACATCTGACAGAAGCACTTAATAACCTCGTGAAGATAGACCAGCCAGTAAGCATTGATACTTCTTCGCTTGAAAAAGCAATCGCTGATGCAGAAGGACTGAAAGAATCCGATTACACTGTAGACAGCTGGAAAGCACTGCAGACAGCACTTGAAAAAGCAAAGAGTGCGTTAGAAGCAAAAGAAAGCCAGACGGCAGTAGATGAAGCAACCAATACTTTGAATAACGCAATCAGAGGACTGGTTAAGAAAACACCAGAAAAGACGGAAGATAAAGTAAATGGTGGTACAGGCGAAGGCACAGGTACAGGTGATGGCACAGGTAACACAGGAGATGGAACAAAGCCAAGTGGAACAAACAGTGTCAGAACTGGAGATCCGGCAAGCGTTCTTGGCTGGCTTGGCCTTGCATTAGGTTCTGTGGGCGCAGGCGTTGGCGGAGTGACATGGAAGAGAAGAAAACGCAAATAAGTTTTAAAGAGAATATAAGAAATCCTGAACGTTGAGATTTTTATAAGCTGAGATTGGGCTGAACAGCAGAGTTGTTGTTCAGCCCTTTTGTGCAATAAGACACCATGCAGAAATCGTGCTTGCACGAATTTCTATATGGTGATCAATGTTCATCGAGCCGATAGGCGAGATGACATTGATTGCACGTCGAGTCAAAGTCCTAGCTGGATAAAGAATTTGTTTTGGTAGTAAAATAATTGGAATTAGAAAACGTAATGGTGAAATAAGATAAAATAATACACAGATAATTATATAAAATTGTGAGAATTGTGAAAAGAAAGCGCTATATTGTGAAAATAATACAAAAAATCACATTTGCAGAACGGATGATTTTGGAAATAATTGCGGATTGACGGAGAAGGGAAATCCAATTAGAATAGTCACAAGTTCAAAAATTAAACACGAATCAACAAGGACGTTGCAGTTATCTGCAGCGCCCTTCGTCGTTACTGAACTGAATGAACAGTAAGGAGGAACAGGATTATGAAAAGAAAAATCGTAGCAGTTTTGATGTGTGCAACTATGGTAACAATGCTTGGTGTTGGATGTGGCAGTAAAGAAAGTGAGGAATCATCCGGCAGCTCCTCTGAAACTAAAAAAGAATTGTCAGAAGACGATATCAAAGGAAGTTTGGATGGAGTTACATTAAAGGTTGGTACATCCGGACTCTTTGGACCGTTTTCGTATTATGACGAAGATGGTAAAACATTGATCGGATATGATCTGGATCTCATTCAGAATCTGCAGGATATCCTGGGATTTGAGATTGACGGAGGAGTACAGGCAATGGACTATTCAGCACTGACAACTTCTCTGGCAGAAGGAAAACTGGATATGGGAGCTGCAGCATTATGTGCAACAGATGAAAGAAAAGAAGTTATGAATTTCTCAGAGATTTATTGTGATTCCGGTCAGGTGGTTATGGTGAATAAAGATAACGATGAGGGAATCAAGAGCGTGGACGACCTGAAAGGCAAGAAGGTTGCCGTAGAAAAAGGAACCGCTTCTCACACATATGCTTCTAAGAATCTGAGTGATGCAGAGTTGGAAGTTCACGATACGATCACCACAGCTTATGAATCTCTGGAACAGGGTAAAGTAGACGCAGTCATTCAGGATGGTCCTGGAGCAAGCTTCTATATTAAGACTACACCGGACAGCAAGCTGGAAGTAGTTGGTGATGAATTTAATCAGGGTCAGGCGCCATATTGTGTGGCAATTTCCAAAGATTGTAAATATTACGATGAGATCAATGCAGCAGTAAAACTTCTGATTGAAAATGGAACAACGGATGAGCTGTATGCAAAATGGTGTGAATAAAAAACAGATGGGACGGATGGTATATGGATATGAAATTTTTGGATGTTTTACTCCCGATGATGTTTGACGGATTAAAACTTACGATATTGATCGCTGTGGTCGGTATTGGCATTGGCTTCCTGGTAGGAAGCCTGTGCGGATACCTGCTCCAGTCAAAATATAAAATCGGTAAGGCAATTGCAGAAGTATATATCTGGATTATCCGGGCAACACCGCTGATGGTTCAGGCGTTATATGGATATTTCGTAATTCCAAAGCTGTTGGGAGTAGATATTAGCAGTACACTGGTGGGTATCGGGGTCATTGCCCTGAACTCAGGTGCATTTATTTCTGAGATTGTCAAGGGCGCACTGATGGGAATTGACCCGGGACAGAAAGAAGCAGGGGCATCCCTTGGACTGACCAGTTCCCAGACGATGATCCATCTGGTCATTCCGCCGGCATTTAAAGCAGCACTTCCGGCACTTTTTAACCAGTTTATTACATCGGTAAAGGATACCGCACTTTTGTCGGCAATCGCAGTAAATGAGATCACGCATCAGGCACAGGCGTATGCTGCACTGAGTTTCAAAGCGATTCCTACTTATACAGCTTTGGCAGCATTTTACCTGGTGATTCTTTCCATATTGATCATAGCTCAGAAACAGATTGAACGGAAGATGCATGCATAGTTATCGTTCAGAAGAGTACACAGAACAGGAGGCAGTGATATGATTAAAATTAACCATTTATCAAAGAAATTCGGAAATCTGGAAGTATTAAAGGATATCAATCTGGATATCGAAGAGGGCGAAGTAGTATGCATTATCGGACCATCCGGATCCGGAAAAAGCACATTTTTAAGATGTATCAATCAGCTTGAGGTGCCAACCGGTGGAACCGTTCAGTATGAAGGACGAGATCTTCTGGACAAAAATTGTGATATCCGTAAGTTCCGTGAAGAGGTCGGCATGGTATTTCAGAAGTTTAATCTGTTTCCGTTAAAGACGGTAGCGGAAAATGTGATGATGGCACCAATCCTTACCAAACATATGAATAAAGCGGAAGCCCGTGAAAAAGCATTGGAACTTCTGGATAAAGTCGGACTTAAAGATAAAGCAGATGTGTATCCGCATACACTTTCCGGTGGACAGCAGCAGCGCGTGGCAATCGCCAGAGCACTTGCCATGGAACCAAAGGCACTGCTCTTCGATGAACCGACATCGGCACTTGATCCGGAGCTCGTAGGAGATGTGCTGGATGTTATGAAGACACTTGCAAAAGAAGGCATGACTATGATCGTTGTTACACATGAAATGGGATTCGCCAGAGATGTGGCAGACAGAGTAATCTTCATGGCAGATGGTTATGTGGTGGAGGAAGGAAAGCCGGAATTGATCTTCACTGCGCCAAAAGAGAGAAGAACACAGACCTTCTTATCACGTGTACTTCCGGCGACTGCATAAGGATCTATGTTCATATAAAATGACGTTACGCATAGCTTGATATACCATCCCGTACCGGGGCAGGAGTGTGATCCTGCCCTGGTATACATTGGTGGCAGACATATCATGTGTATATCTTTGAGGCGGAATTTATAATTCTATTGTTTCCAGATCTTCCGGAATATAAAGATTACCATGGTAATATGTTGCGCCTTCTGCGGCATATAATTCTTTTCTGCGAGCAATATTCTTATCCTCTGTATGGTAAAGCAAGAGATTCGGTACATGTAATTCTTCGGCAAGTTCACATGCATCCTTTACCGTAGAATGATGCTTCTCGTAAGGCGAAAAACGGTCTGCCTGACTGTAGAGACAGAATGCTTCGTGCAACAGCCACTTGCTGTCCTCGGCGTACGGGCGCTCTGCATCATTATAAGGCTCATCACCGCAGCAGGTGAATTTGTCACCATTGCCCATATCAAGGGTAAAGCCATATTGCTTCGCTTTGGTAGAATGAATATCGAAAAATGTAACATCTCTGTCCATAATTTTTCTGGTCTCTCCATCGTGAATTGTGATCAGATGCAGGCGATCACCGATCATTTTTACCTGCTTTGGCTGTAGTAATTTTTCTGCCATATCTTTCAGAAGTGCGATCACTTCATCGTGTCCATAAATAAATGCTTCACCTTCGTAAGTTCCCTTATTCATATTCTGGCAGATCAGACGCATCATCCAGACGATACCGAGAATGTGGTCGATGTGCTTGTGCGTGACAAAAATCTCACGCATATCCATCCAGTTCAGACCGGCGCGCTTCAGCTGCTTGAGCACTTCGTTACCGCCGCCTCCGTCTACCATAAAATACTTTTCTTCATCTTCTAATACAAAACAGGTGTTATAGCACTCTGTTACAAGAGCATTGCCTGTTCCTAACATGGTAATCTTCATATCATAGTCTCCTCGTAATCTTCTTGTGATAGTTATTATAACTGGTTCTGGTTTTAGTAAAACTTTAGAATCGATAGTATCTTCCGATGACAGCTCCCTTGGAATCCGGACCATGTCCGATATAAGCGGTCTTAGCAATCGGGAGTTCCGGTTCGGCAAATTCTTTGACCAGCGTGACTGCATCCGGTCGCATCTGTTCTTTCTCCATCCTGGTAAATGTACCGAGCAGAATGCCGTTTACTTGCTCAAATGCATGAAGTTGCTTTAACTGGCTTAAGAAGCTGATGAGCTGCGGAATGCCCGTATTCAGTGCTTCCAGAAGCAGGATCTTATCATGAAGATCCGGCATATATTCTGTGCCTGCAAGTTTCAGAAAACAGCGAATATTACCACCGATCATAATACCTTCCATAGCAGTACCCTGTACGAAATGATACTCCAGATCAAAGAGGTCATTACCATATCTTTGCAATGTGTTGGTAAGATCCATGCGCTGTTCTTCACCGTGTCGGTAGAGAAGATTCCGGATCTGGTAGAGAACCGCTTCGTTACCAGTCTTAGTATAAATGGCATTCAGGATTGCGGACAGATCACTGTATCCGTAGAATCTTTTACCGGAATTCCGGATTATGTCAAAATCCAGATAAGGCAACAGTTCATTGGACATATCTCCTCCGGAAATATCAAAAATCACTGTAACTTCTGGATCTGTATATAGTTTCATCAGTTCCGCAGCGCGTTCTGCTCCGGTGCCGTGAAGACCATATCCTTCAGGATATGTTTTGGGATATATACAATTGCTGATGACAGGTTCATATCCGATATCTCTTAAAATGCCACACAGCCGATCCATACTGGGCTGGAATTCAGGCTTCATGGGATCAGAACAGGCTGTGATGCCGACTTTTTCTTTCATAAACTTTCTCCGTGTAAAAATGACAATGAATTATTTTTGTGGAAATGTCAGCCGCATCTGATACCAAGTGACATTACCATGAACGGATTCTGATATTCCCTCATTTTCAAAACCAAAGCCTGCATAGTAATGGATCAACGCTTCTTTGCATGTAAGAACCAGACCTTGTCTGCGCTGTGTTTTTGCGTCTTCGATTGCCTGACGGATCAGCAGACCGGCGTGCCCCTGCTTGCGGTAAGAAGGAATCGTATTCACACCGAAAATCATCTGCCATGCGCCATTCTCGTCATGCAGACTTGCATCCTCATACATATCATCGGTCAGATCAACC
>CAVAVU010000023.1:0-7019 GCA_963592205.1 bacterium | reverse complement strand
ACCTGTGACCCTCTGCTTGTAAGGCAGATGCTCTCCCAGCTGAGCTAAGATCCCTTTTCGTTCAGCAGGTTAAGTTGTTTCCCTCAACCTGCTTCGCTATTATACAATTATTTTCAGGTGAATGTCAACACCTTTTTTGAATTTTTTTAAAAAAATATTTTTTATATACTTTTCATGCAATTATAACGCGTATGTTTTCCGTGCCACGCCCAGTTCTTCGTTCGCCGGAATCACTTCTATCGTCACCGGAGAATCGTCTTTGGAAATGCATGCTGCCTCGTTACCGACCGCATGATTCTTCTCTTCATCGATCCAAATCCCCATATGCGCAAGTTTACTGCACACCTTGGATCTGATATTTGCATTATGCTCGCCAATACCCGCGGTGAATACCAGATGATCCAGTCCGCCAAGCTCTGCGTAATACATACCAATATAACGCACGATATCATTGCAGAAAATATCAACCGCAAGCTGTGCTCTCTCATTGCCTTCTGCTGCTGCCTCTTCCACCAGACGCAGATCATTGCTCACACCGGAGATGCCCTGCAGTCCTCCGTTCTTGGTCAGTCCATATAACACGTCATCCAGATCCATGCCTTCTTTCTGTAAGAATGGAATGATAAATGGATCAATGTCACCGCAACGATTGGAATTATTGATTCCTACCTGTAGCGAGATTCCAAAACTGGTATCCACGCTCTTGCCATCCTCAATCGCGCAGAGAGAACAGCTCCCGCCCAGATGGCAGGAAATAATCTTGCCCGTAGAGCCGTATTTCTCCGTTACCGTATCGGAAATATATTCATGGGATGCCCCGTGATAGCCGAGTCTGCGGATGCCGTATTTCTCATACCATTCATAAGGAATACCGTATATATAACGCTCCGCCGGGATGGTTCTGTGAAATGCCGTCTCAAATACGCCGACAAGCTTCGCATCCGGTGTCAGCTTCTGGAACTGACGGATCGCGCTCAGATAAGGGGTGTTATGCGCCGGAGCGATTACCATATAATCTTCCATACCCTGCAGCACGTCCGGTGTCAGCTCATGCACGCCATAATGATCCTTGGACAGTACGGTCTTGAATCCCACTCTCTCCAGCTCATCCAGCGAACTTAACACTCTGTGCTCCGGATCTAACAGACAGTCCAGAAACTTCTGAATTCCATCTGTATACGTAGGAATACACTGTTTTTCCAATTCTACCGCATATCCTTCCGCATCCTGATAATGAAAGATTGCATTATCCTCACTTCCCACACGTTCAATCTTGCCTGTTGCAAGCACTCGTTCCTCCGGCATATCAAATAGTTTAAACTTCAGCGAGGTGCTTCCCGCATTACATACTAATACTTTCATAAAAGCCTCCTTTTACTCATTCATAGATCCTCAAATCTTGAATTAACTATAGCATAAAACAAAAAAGGATGCCACAACACATTACATGTTATGGCATCCCATCATTCTATATCAGATTGCAATCTGTGGATCTACCATTCCTGAATATGAATTAGCAGATTCCCTGAGCCAGCATAGCGTTTGCTACCTTCTCGAATCCGGCAATGTTAGCACCTACTACGTAGTTACCCTTGTGTCCGTATCTCTCAGCAGCGTCTACCATGTTGTGGCAGATATTTACCATGATTCCCTGAAGCTTAGCATCTACTTCTTCGAATGTCCAGCTCAGACGCTCGCTGTTCTGAGACATTTCCAGTGCAGATGTTGCAACACCACCAGCGTTTGCGGCTTTACCAGGCGCGAAGATAACTCCGTTCTCCTGCAGGTACTCTGTAGCTTCCATTGTAGTAGGCATGTTAGCACCCTCTGCAACCATCTTGCATCCGTTAGCAACGAGCTGTTTAGCATCTTCAAGGTGAAGTTCGTTCTGTGTAGCGCATGGAAGTGCAACATCACACTTAACAGACCATACACCGCGTCCCTCGTGATATTCTGAATTTGGACGGTAGTTCTTGTACTCTGTCAGTCTTGCACGTTTTACTTCTTTGATCTCTTTCAGTGCTGCTACATCGATTCCGTCCGGATCATATACCCAACCTGTAGAATCGCTACAAGTAACAACCTTAGCTCCAAGCTGCTGTGCTTTTTCGATAGCGTATGTAGCTACGTTACCAGCTCCAGATACAACTACAGTCTTGCCTGCGATATCATCACCATGAACTTTCAGAAGTTCCTCTGTCAGATACAGAAGTCCGTATCCTGTAGCTTCTGTTCTTGCAAGTGATCCACCGTATGTAAGTCCTTTTCCTGTCAAAACTCCTTCGTATACGTTGCGGATTCTCTTATACTGTCCGAACATATATCCGATTTCTCTTGCGCCTGTTCCGATATCTCCTGCAGGTACGTCTGTATCAGCTCCGATATGTTTGCAAAGCTCAGTCATGAAGCTCTGGCAGAATGCCATAATCTCTCTGTCAGATTTGCCCTTAGGATCGAAATCTGAACCACCTTTACCTCCGCCGATTGGAAGTCCTGTCAGGGAGTTCTTGAAGATCTGCTCGAATCCAAGGAACTTGATAATACCAATATTTACTGATGGATGAAGTCTGATTCCTCCCTTGTATGGACCGATTGCACTGTTAAACTGTACACGGAATCCCTTGTTGACCTGAACCTGTCCGTTATCATCTACCCAAGGTACACGGAACAGAATCTGTCTCTCTGGCTCAACAAGTCTTTCAAGGAGAGCCTCTTTACGATATTTCTCTTCGTTAGCATCAACGATTGGTTTCAGTGACTCCAGCACTTCTTTTACTGCCTGATGGAACTCTGGCTGTGCCGGGTTCTTTTCAACAACTTTTGCAATAACCTCATCAACGTATGACATTCTTTTGTCCTCCTAATTGCATATATTTTCCTCATATCATATTATATTACGAACCATCAAAAAACAAGAGTTTTTTTTGCTGTTTTTTGCAATCCAATTTTCGTTTCCCTGCAAAAAGAGCAAAAATAATCAATTTTTTTGTTCTTATTTTGCATCTCGATTTTTTATTCTCGCATACGCAGATATACAAGTTCTGCAGGACATCCTCTTCACGTCATCCTCGTTGTAATGCATAAACAGCCTTCCAGACCAAGTCCGGAAGGCTGTAATTACGCTTCAATCAACTATTCTGTTTGTTATGAAATTTACTTAAAGTACTCTACACCCGATTCGAATACTTTCATATCCTGCTCGCCATAGATATTGATAGCTACAGAACGTCCGCGTCTCTCAGAATGAGCCATCTTACCAAGCACTCTTCCATCCGGGCTTGTGATTCCCTCGATCGCGCAGTAAGAACCATTGACATTCCACTCTTCATCCATGGTAATATTGCCCTCAGGATCACAATACTGGGTTGCTACCTGTCCGTTGGCAAAGAGTTTGGCAAGCCACTCTTTATTCGCCACAAAACGTCCCTCTCCATGAGATGCAGGGTTGGTGTATACTCCGCCAAGCTCTGCTTTCTGAATCCATGGAGACTTATTAGTTACCACTTTGGTATATACCATCTTGGAAATGTGGCGTCCGATCGTATTGTATGTCAGTGTCGGTGCATTCTCGTCCTGTCCTACGATATCTCCATTCGGTATAAGTCCGAGCTTGATCAATGCCTGGAATCCATTACAGATACCAAGTGCCAGACCATCTCTTTCATTCAACAGCTTCTGCACTGCTTCTTTCAGCTTCGCATTCTGGAATGCAGTTGCAAAGAACTTCGCTGATCCATCCGGCTCATCACCTGCACTGAATCCGCCTGGGAACATGATGATCTGTGACTGGCTGATCGCTTTTTCAAACACTTCTACCGAATCACGGATATCTGATGCATCCATATTACGGAATACCTTAGTAATCACCTTTGCTCCGGCACGTTCAAATGACTTTGCACTGTCATATTCGCAGTTTGTTCCTGGGAACACCGGAATAAATACGGTCGGCTGTGCAATCTTATGCTCGCATACATATACCTTGGATGCGCGGAACAGACCATCTTCTCCAAGTTCACCATCAGCAGACTTCTCTTCTCCCACTTCCGGCACTGCGCTTCCGGTCTCTTCTCCGGATACCGTCTTGAATACACGTTCCAGTGTTTCTTTCCATGCATCTACTGCTTCTTTGATCGTAATTACAGTATCACCATATACGAAGTTTGGCTCCGCGGTCACTTCACCGATCTCAATATATTCAAATCCAAGTCCGGCAAGCTTATCTGCTTCTACCTCAGCTACGATATCTGTAAATGCCGGTGCAAATAACTGACCTGCCGGAATCTTGTCAGACAGCTTCACACCCATACCATTACCAAATGCCATCTTGCTGACTGCCGGAACCACACCATGACGATCCGATACGTATGCTGACAACACCTTGCCTGTATGAACTGCATCTGCAAACTTCTCATAAACTGCCATCAGCTTCTCGTAATCCGGAAGATCATACTCAGCCTTTGGAGTCTTGATCCAGATCAGCTTGCTTCCTGCTTTTTTAAGTTCCGGAGTGATAATATCTTTTTCCTTTGCTACATCTACTGCAAATGATACCAGTGTCGGCGGTACATCAATATCCTCAAATGTACCGGACATACTATCCTTGCCTCCGATAGACGGAAGTCCGAATCCAAGCTGTGCATCATATGCTCCAAGCAGTGCTGCAAACGGCTGGCTCCATCTGTGCGGATCTTCTGTCATACGACGGAAGTATTCCTGGAAAGTAAAGCGGATCTTCTTATAATCGCCACCTGCTGCTACAATCTTAGCTACAGACTCTGTCACTGCATAGATTGCTCCATGGAACGGGCTCCAGCTTGACAGATATGGATCAAATCCATAACTCATCATCGTTACAGTATCACAGTCCCCCTTCAGAACAGGAAGCTTCGCAACCATTGCCTGTGTCTCTGTCAGCTGATATTTACCGCCGTGAGGCATGAATACGGAACCAGAACCAATGGAACCGTCGAACATCTCTACCAGACCTTTCTGTGAGCATACGTTCAGGTCTTTTAATGTCTCCAGCCATTTTTCTTTCACATCTGTGACTTCTACTTCATCTGCAAGAATTGTATCTGCACGGTTCGGAATATCTACTGCTACTGTGGTCTCCTGATGTGCTCCGTTCGTATCCAGGAATGCACGGGACAGGTTCACGATATCTTTGCCTCTCCAGTTCAGCACCAGTCTCGGATCTTCTGTTACAACTGCTACCTTGGTAGCTTCCAGATTCTCTTCGCTGGCATATCCCATAAATTCATCTACATCTTTTGGATCTACAACAACTGCCATACGCTCCTGAGATTCAGAAATTGCAATCTCAGTACCGTCAAGTCCTGCGTATTTCTTCGGCACTTTATCCAGATCGATCTGCAGTCCGTCTGCAAGCTCACCAATCGCTACAGACACACCACCTGCTCCGAAGTCGTTACATTTCTTGATCAGACGGCTGACCTCTTCTCTGCGGAACAGTCTCTGGATCTTACGCTCTGTAGGCGCATTACCCTTCTGTACCTCAGCGCCACAGGTCTCAATAGACTCTTCTGTGTGTACCTTGGAAGAACCTGTAGCTCCGCCACATCCGTCACGTCCGGTACGTCCACCAAGGAGGATAATGATATCTCCCGGATCAGAGGTCTCACGGATAACTGCACGTCTCGGTGCTGCTCCCATAACTGCTCCGATCTCCATACGCTTTGCTACATAGTTCGGATGATAAATCTCTTTTACCGCTCCGGTTGCCAGTCCGATCTGGTTACCATATGAGCTGTATCCATGGGCTGCTTCACGCACCAGCTTCTTCTGTGGAAGCTTACCCTTAATCGTCTCTTTTACTGATACTGTCGGATCTGCTGCGCCAGTCACACGCATAGCCTGATATACATAGGTACGTCCTGACAACGGGTCACGGATCGCACCTCCCAGACAGGTAGCTGCGCCACCAAACGGTTCAATCTCTGTCGGATGATTGTGAGTCTCATTCTTGAAGTTCACTAACCACTCTTCCTCTACGCCGTCTACCGTTACAGGTACTACGATACTGCAGGCATTGATCTCATCAGATTCTTCCTGATCCTGTAATTTGCCTTCTTTTTTCAGCTTTCTCATTGCCATCAGTGCAAGATCCATCAGGCAGACAAACTTGTCTTCTCTTCCCTTAAAGATCTCGCTGTGATCAGCAAGATACTGCTTATATGCGCCTTCGATCGGCTCTCTGTAATCGCCGTCACCAAATGTTACATCCTTCAACTCTGTAGAGAATGTTGTATGACGACAGTGATCTGACCAGTATGTGTCCAGTACACGGATCTCTGTCATAGTTGGATCTCTGTGCTCTTCTCCCGCAAAATAATTCTGAATATGGCAGAAGTCACGGAATGTCATTGCAAGTCCCAGTGACTCATATAATGCTTTCAATGTCTCTTCATCCATGGTCTGGAATCCATCAAATACCTTTACATCCTCCGGCTCATCAAACTTTGTGATTAACGTCTCCGGTTTCTCTTCTTCTGCTTCTCTGGAATCTACCGGATTGATGCAGTGATTCTTGATTGCATCCAGTTCTTCTGCCGAAATACACTTATCATCTTTTCCATGAATAATATAAGTGGTAGCTGTGCGGATAACAGGCTTCTCATCCTCTTTGATAAACTGCACACACTGCTCTGCCGAATCAGCTCTCTGGTCAAACTGTCCCGGAAGGAACTCTACAGAAAACACACTGTCGCCCTGCATAACCGGAACGCTCTCTTTCCACAAAATATCTACCGGCATCTCAGCAAAAATACCTCTGCATGCCTTCTCAAACGTCTCGTCAGACAGATTCTCCACATCATAGCGGATCAGCACTCTTACACTTTCTACATCCTTGATTCCAAGATAACCCTTGATCTCATGTAACAGACCCTTTGCCTGAACTGCGTATTCTCCCTTTTTCTCAACAAACACCCGTTTTACATTACTCATAAAACTTCCTCCATATGGTTCTTCTCTACTAAATGCTGCTGTAAGGCCGGACG
>CAVAVU010000022.1:0-4925 GCA_963592205.1 bacterium | reverse complement strand
ATGCCTCGCAAACCCGCATAAATACTGAATGTATGGAGTTTTGCTCATGGCTATATTATTTAAGAAAGAAGGTTATTTATTATGAATCAGACAACTGATAAATGGTCACTGGGCGGTCACGAATTTACCTCCCGTTTTATCCTCGGCTCCGGCAAATTTTCACTGGATCTGGTAAAGGCATGTGTTGAAAATGCCGGTACCGAGATTGTTACGCTGGCGCTCCGCCGCGCTAATGAAGGCGGACTTGCTAACATTCTGGATTACATTCCGGACAATGTTACTCTGCTGCCAAATACTTCCGGTGCAAGAACTGCCGAAGAAGCTGTCCGCATTGCAAAGCTTTCCAGAGAACTCGGCTGCGGCGACTTTGTAAAAGTAGAGGTTATTCACGATTCCAGATATCTGCTGCCGGATAACTATGAGACAGTCAAAGCTACCGAGATGCTGGCAAAGGAAGGCTTTACCGTTATGCCGTATATGTATCCGGATCTGAATGCCGCAAGAGATCTGGCCAATGCAGGTGCTGCCTGTATCATGCCACTCGGCGCTCCGATTGGTTCCAACAAGGGTCTCTGCACGAAGGAATTTATCCAGATTCTGATCAACGAGATTGATCTGCCGATTATCGTCGATGCAGGACTCGGCCGCCCGTCACAGGCATGTGAAGCTATGGAAATGGGTGCTACAGCTATCATGGCAAACACAGCCATTGCAACTGCCGGAGATGTATCTCTTATGGCTTCCGCATTCCGCGATGCTATCATTGCAGGACGCAATGCATATCTTGCAGGACCTGGCAGAACACTGGATCATGGCGCCAGCGCATCTTCACCGCTGACCGGATTCTTACACGAGTAGGTCAGGAGGGAAAGCAGATGAACGAACATGTAACAGAAGAACATATGGAAGAACATTTAAATAAAAGTATCCTGAGTGAGGAAATTCTGGAAGACCAGAAGAAAAACCGCATCGATCACATGACCTATCTTCCGGGCATGGAAGATCCGGGTTCTGACATTATGGATCAGGTGGTTGAGGCGTCGAAGAATTTTGACTATGACAGCTATACCGCTGATGATGTACGCCGTGCACTGCAGGCAGATCCGGTAACGCCAAAGGACTTTGCCGCGCTGCTGTCTCCTGCCGCGCTTCCATTTCTGGAAGAAATCGCACAGGCTGCACAGCGCGAGACCAGAAAGCATTTCGGCAACAGCGTCAACATGTTTACACCGCTGTACATTGCCAACTACTGCGAGAACTACTGTATTTACTGCGGATTCAACTGCCATAATAAGATCCGCCGTGCGAAACTGAATGCAGAACAGATCGACATGGAAATGGCTGCCATTGCCAAATCCGGACTACAGGAGATCTTGATTCTGACCGGAGAGAGCCGTGCCAAATCCGATGTCAAATACATCGGCGAAGCATGTAAGATCGCAAGAAAATATTTCAAAGTCATCGGATTAGAGGTCTATCCTATGAATTCCGATGAATACTCCTACCTACATGAATGCGGTGCCGACTACGTAACTGTATTCCAGGAAACTTATAATTCAGATAAATACGAAACGCTCCACTTAGCAGGACACAAGCGTATCTTCCCATATCGTGTCAATGCACAGGAGCGTGCACTGATGGGTGGCATGCGCGGTGTCGGCTTCGGAGCACTCTTAGGACTGGACGACTTCCGCAAAGACGCATTTGCCACAGGTTACCACGCATGGCTCCTGCAGCGTAAATATCCACATGCCGAGATTGCATTTTCCTGTCCGAGACTCCGTCCGATCATCAACAATGACCGGATCAATCCGATGGACGTGCACGAGGCACAACTTCTTCAGGTTGTCTGCGCATACCGACTGCTGATGCCATTTGCAAGCATTACCATTTCCACCAGAGAATGTGCCCGCGTAAGAGACAATCTGGTGCAGATTGCAGCCACCAAGATCTCTGCCGGAGTCAGCACCGGAATCGGTGAGCACGTAGAAGATATTGAGGAAAAGGGAGACGACCAGTTCGAGATTTCAGACGGCAGAAGCGTGGACGAAGTCTATCAGGCGCTGGTACAGAACCATCTCCAGCCGGTCATGAACGACTATGTATACGTCTAAGGAAATGCAGGTTGTCGCAATCACGAACCGCAGTCTCTGTCACAGACCATTTCTGGAACAATTGGAAATGGTCTGCCAGACCCGCCCTGCGTTCATGATTCTGCGCGAAAAAGACCTGCCGGAGCAAGAATATCAGGAACTCGCGGATCAGGTGCTTGGACTCTGTCATTCTTATGATGTACCATGCATTCTCCACACCTACCCGGATGCTGCACGGGCACTTGACTGCACTTCTATCCACCTGCCGCTTCCGCTTCTCCGCAAATATGCACATACACTGGTCGGTTTTACGCAGATCGGCTCTTCCGTGCACTCTGTTGAAGAAGCTATGGAAGCCGAAAATCTTGGTGCGACTTACGTAACTGCCGGGCACATCTATATCACGGCCTGCAAAAAGGGACTGGCACCGCGGGGACTGGACTTTTTAAGAAATGTGTGCCAGAGCGTATCCATCCCGGTCTATGCTATCGGTGGGATTCAACTGGATGCTGATACTCAGGGGATTGCACAGGATCAGGCAGCAGAAATCGCCTCCTGCGGCGCAAGAGGTGGATGTATCATGTCAGGAATGATGCAGTTTACCACTTGACATTCTCCCTTCCACTGCGTATAATGGACTATACGCAAAAGAACATCTGCCTAATCAGTACACTTTTATATTCGGGCTTGTACTGGTTTCGACGGGGGTTTAGAAGTTCTGGAAGCCATCCGTAGCGGGACACTACGTTAAAAGTTCTATTTAAAATTAAACGCAGATAATAATTTAGCGTACGCTGCCTAATTTGGCAGCAGTCGGCCCCGGGTCATCCGCTGCCTGAGTCACCGGCTTCAACGAGGCGGAGCACTTCGTTCCCAAAGCTTTGAGGGAATGGAAGACTTTATGAAGCTACTGAAGTTTTCAGCCTGTCATTAGGCGGGAGACGGAGGGAATGTCAGTATAATGACTGTGATGGGAGATGCCGGAATGGAAGGGCTTTCGGACGCGGGTTCGATTCCCGCCAGGTCCACTATTGAAGCAAATAACGACACTGTATATCGCAAAAGCGATATACAGTGTCGTTATTTTTATTATATATACATAAAATCCATTGACATTATCTTGCAAAAAATACAGGATCGATTCCTGGCGCTTCTTCCATGGAAATCTTTACACCCTGAATTTTACCATTTTCCACGACAAATATAGCAGGCAGCTGTGCACCCATGGCAGGCAGTACCATGTCGTATTCATCATACTGGTAATGCACGAACATAACAGGATTGCCATTCCAGATACCGTTCAGTGCTCCGTCTGCTTCTGTCAGTGTGATGGTGCCAAAGCCAAGATGCACATAGTCACCTGCATAATCGGTAACAGGGCAAGACGGAGTAGTGCCAGGGGCCTTGGCAGCGGCACGTTTCTGCAGACCTTCCATCATTTCACCCATCATCTTATTGAAGATTTCCTGGTATTTTGCAGACCAGTCAGGGATTTCGGTGATTCCCATATCTTCGTCAATAGCATAGTTGGACAGGGCTTCTACGGAAAAAGAAGATGTTGCGTTGCTCAGTGCAACGATACCATAGTTCTGGCTTGGAACCAGTGCCAGTTGTGAGGAGAAGCCGTTGGTATTGCCGCCGTGGCTGAGCATCTTGGTGCCACGATAGATGTCAGTCATCCATCCGAATCCATATTCAGCAGACTGTACTTCATCAAATTCCCAGAAATAAGGACTACCGATCATCTGATGCGTATGCATCTCCTTCATGTTTGCTTCAGATACCAGACGTTCACCATTCCAGGTACCGTCGCCCAACTGGAAAAGCATGTACTGTGCCATGTCAACTGCGGTGGAGACAATACCACCTGCAGGATTCAACGCACCCAGATGTAGATAAGGAGGTTCCATATAATTTTCGCCAGTGAACACATAGCCCTTGGAGAAATCACCATAACCTGCTAAGGAGTCTACTTCGAAGTTGGAACGTGTCATCCCCAGAGGCTTAAATATGCGTTCGCGAACGAATTCTTCATAAGAAACATCAGTCAGTGCTTCTACCAGGTGACCTGCCAGTGCTACCATCTGGTTAGAGTACTGCAGTTTGGTACGGAATTCAGCGCATCCATGTGGGACCACATGGTCTGGAACTTGGCGTTCATCTTCTCTACTGCTGTACCATCACCATTGACATTGACGATTTCCAGAATCTCCAGCCATAACTTGTGCAGGTTATCTTCCACCCCTGGAAAAATCAGATCTGCCCAGTCCTGAGTAGGTATGCAGGCAGCAGTCCATTTATACCGGTTACGCATCTTCAAAATATGAGGCATCATCACCTGCAGACGTTTTCCTGTAATAACCGCCTGCTTCTGCGCCAGCACAGAAGCTCCTTCATTGGGGTCAGAGCATAGCAGGTGAATCAGACAAGGTAGTTCTTCAGACTGCTCCTTCATCTGCAATTCCTCCCAGCCAGCAGTCCGACTCAAGATTTCCTCTGAAGCATACTGTAGATTCATGGCGGTCATCTTGCTGTCACTCCAACGAATTTCCACCTTAGCAGCACCTTGTTCATAACAGACTTTAGCTACTCGATGTGCCATGTCACTGGCAGCGATATCACTGTTAATCAGCGCCTTCTCCCCCGGAGCCACTCGGATGCCTCCACACACAATCAATTTTGCATATTCATCCATACAACGTTCAAAATCCATGCTATACCTCCTGGCACAATACCGTTCTTCTCTGTGTTGTCTCTCGCCCTCTAAATATGACTTTAGTCATATTTATTATAATTGACTGAATATGCATAATCAAGTAGAATATCTCTAGG
>CAVAVU010000021.1:0-6305 GCA_963592205.1 bacterium | reverse complement strand
AAGAGGAATCTGAAAACCTTGATTTTATTGGGCTGAAGATTCCGAGAGATTATTAGATAAAACAGGAGGTGCGGATATATGTACACAGAGGAAGTTGCAAAATTACAGAAGATTATAGATGACAGCAACCAGATCGTATTTTTTGGAGGCGCGGGTGTGTCTACGGAGAGCAATATTCCGGATTTTCGGAGTGCGGACGGATTATATCAGCAGAAGTATAAGTATTCACCGGAGCAGATTGTAAGCCACAGCTTCTTTATGCAGAACCCGGACGGATTCTATGAATTTTATAAGAATAAGATGATGTTTCTGGACGCGAAGCCGAACCCGGCGCATCAGAAGCTTGCGGAGATGGAGCAGAAGGGAAAGCTTACGGCTGTGATCACGCAGAACATTGACGGCCTGCATCAGCTTGCCGGAAGTAAGAATGTGTTGGAGCTTCACGGAAGTATCCACAGGAATCATTGTATGAAATGTGGCAAATTCTACGATGCGAAGTATGTGAAGTATGCGGACGGCGTGCCGAGATGTGAGTGCGGCGGTATGATTAAGCCGGATGTCGTATTATATGAGGAAGGACTGGACAGTGATGTAATCGACCGGAGTATCCGCGCGATCAGTGAAGCGGATACATTGATCATTGGTGGTACATCTCTGGTGGTATATCCGGCAGCAGGATTTATTGACTATTTTCATGGTAAGCATTTGGTAGTGATCAATAAGAGTGCGACAGCGAGAGAAGTGGGAGCAGAGTTGACGATTTCTGCACCGATCGGGGAGATATTGAGCCAGATTACGGTATAATATGACTGGTGTCATATATTGGCATTTATACATAAGAAAAGACTGGAAAGAGCAGGTAGACTGATTTATGAATGAGATGAGACAGACAGCATGGGGCAGAGAACACAGGAAGAAGCCGTATGTGACGGCACTGATACTGGCGGTACTTTTGGTGGCTGAGATATTTATACTGAGCGGCATACTGGGGTATCTGTTTGGAACCGTGGGCGTGGTACTTCATGAGATCGTGCTGGCGCTGATCGGAGTATTGATGATTCTGATCATGCGGGGAAATATGAAGACGGCGTTTCCATTTCAGAAGCCAAAGTGGTCTGGGATATTTGGCTCGCTGATCATGTGGGGCGGACTATTATTGCTGACCAGCGTAGTGACACTTACGATGGCGTATTTCTTTCCGGATCAGATGCTGAATGCGAGTAACGGCGTAGATGAACTGATGTCTGCGACACCGCTGTGGATCGATCTGCTGGTGGTTGCGGTGACACCGGCAATCTGTGAGGAGATCGCATTTTGCGGAGCGTTACTGACCTGTTTTCGCGGTACAAAGAGCAAATGGACGGGGATTCTTATTGTAGCGGTATTCTTTGGCGCGTGTCATGGAAGCATCTGGCGTATGGTGCCGACGGCGATCCTCGGAATCCTTATGGGATATGTGCTGTTTGAGACGGAGAATATCTTCTATTGTATGTTGATACATTTTACCAATAATGCATTTTCCGTAATTCTGACCAGTGCGTTGGACTGGCTGGACGGCTTGCAGGGAGCAGGTGCGCAGGCAGCGGATGTGACAATAGACAGACTGCCGCTGGCATCTGTAGGTATGTATATGATTTTTGCGACAGCAGCACCAATGTTATTATATATAGGTAATTATCTGATACACAGAGGACAGCCGGGATATACAAAGGTGTTTCCACGGGAGAAGAACGCTGTGTTGTGGGGAGTGGCCGGAGGCTGTATAGGACTGCTCGGAAGCGGTGTGTTTCTGATATTTGAATCCGTTGTACTTCAGGTAATGCTGGGGTAGAATGCAGATAGAATTCACATGAAATTCAGATGGCGTGGAACAAAAAAAGATTGCCTTTCTGGAACGAATTGCTATAATGGTTTATAGAATTTTAATATAGGATATTAGGCGTATGAGCCTGGCATGAGAGTGCCGATGGAGGATAAAATGAAGATATTGATTGCTGGTGATGGCAAGGTTGGAGAATCACTGACCCGGGAACTGACAGCGGCCGGGTATGATATTACACTGATTGATTCGAAGCAGAATGTGTTGGATAGTAGTATTGAGCGATTTGATGTGATGGCAATTCGTGGTAATTGCGCATCTATGGAGATACTGGAAGAAGCAGGAGTCAAGGACGCAGATCTGTTGATCGCCGTGACGAGTGCGGATGAGATTAATCTGTTATGCTGTCTCACAGCGCATGGTATGAATCCTGATATTCATACGATCGCCCGTATCAGGAATCCGGAATACAGCAAGCAGATATACCGCATGCGTGGGACATTTGCGCTGTCATTGTCTGTGAATCCGGAGAAGCAGGCTGCGATTGAAATTGAGCATCTGCTGAAATATCCGGGTTTCCTGAAGAGAGATTCCTTTGCGAAGGGAAGACTCGAGATTGTGGAACTGCGGATTGGGTCGGACAGTAAGTTGAAGGATCTGGCACTGAATGATCTGGATTCGGTAGCACGCTGTAAAGTTCTGGTATGCGTTGTGCTGAGAAAGGGTAAAGTAATTGCGCCGGATGGTAATTTTGTACTGAAGGAAGGCGACCGTATCTTTGTTACAGCCCCGACCGATAATCTGACGATATTATTGAAGAATCTGGGTATCATTACGCATAAGGCGCGCCGTGTTATGATCTGTGGCGGCGGCAAGGTAAGCTATTATCTGGCAGAGAGACTGCGTAAGAGTGGTATGATCGTGCAGATCATTGAGCAGGATTATGATAAATGTCTGGATCTCGCGAAGCGTCTGCCGGAAGCCAGCATTATCCACGGAGATGCCAGCAATCAGGCACTGCTTGAGAGCGAGGGCATCCAGGATTGTGATGCACTGATTACGATGACCGGTATGGATGAGCAGAATATCATCATTTCATTATATGGTAATAACTGTGGCGTACCACAGGTGATCACGAAGGTGGGACATCTGGATCACACCAAGATTATCGAGAATCTTCCTGTAGGAAGCATCGTGAGTCCAAAGGAACTGTGTACCAATGCGATCGTGCGCTATGTGCGTGCAATGCACAACCAGGAAGGTGCTGCGATCACGGTGTATGGCATTGCGGATGGTCAGGCAGAAGCACTGGAATTCCTGGTTGAGAAGGATACCAGATACTGTGGAGTGCCACTGAAGAACATTGAGACGAAAAAGAATATCCTGATCGCAGGTATTTCCCACAAGGCGCGGACAGAGGTGCCGGATGGAGAGTCCTGCTTTGAGGTGGGTGATACGGTAGTCGTTGTGTCAGGACGTGACGAAGTGCTGTATCAGCTGGATGATATATTTGAATAGGTGAGGAGACGTCATTATGAATTATAAGATGGTTGGGCGTTTTCTGGCCCAGATATTGACTGTGGAAGGTCTGTTTATGATCCCGGCAGTAATTGTAGGTTATTTCTACGGGGAAAATGATGCCATGCGGGCGCTGCTCTGGAGTATCCTGATTATTGCAGTGGTGGTCGTATTCTTACGATTTACCTGCAGACATGCGGCGAGCGGGTTTTATGCGAAAGAAGGTCTGGCGTGTGTAGGACTTGGCTGGATCGGCATGTCATTATTCGGCGGACTTCCATTTTTTATCTCCCACGAGATTCCGAACTATGTGGATGCATTATTTGAGATTGTATCCGGATTTACCACGACGGGATCATCCATTTTGCCGGCAGTAGAGGATATGTCCAAAGGTCTGCTGTACTGGCGAAGCTTCAGCCATTGGCTGGGCGGTATGGGCGTGCTGGTGTTCCTGCTTGCGATCGTGCCGGCAGGCGGCAAGGGCAGAGGTTACACGATGCATATTCTTCGTGCGGAAAGCCCGGGACCGATTGTTGGTAAACTGGTTCCGAAGATGAAGGATACAGCGAAGATCCTGTATCTGATCTATATTTTGCTGACGATTATTAATATTATTTTCCTGCTGGCAGGACATATGTCGGCATTTGATGCATTCTGTACTGCATTTGGTACGGCAGGAACCGGAGGATTTGGTATTAAGAACGACAGTATGGCAAGTTACAGTCCGTATCTACAAAATGTAACAACCGTATTTATGTTTCTGTTCGGAGTGAACTTTTCCTGCTATTATCTGCTTCTGATCAAGCAGTTCAAGGCAGTGTTCTTTGATGAAGAATTACGGCTTTATTTTGGAGTGGTCGTTGGAAGTACGGCACTCATCGTGTGGAATCTGAGAGGATTCTACGGAACCTTGGGAGAGACGATACGCCATGCGGCATTCCAGGTGTCCAGTATCATTACGACTACCGGATTTGCCACGACGGATTTTGATAAATGGCCTGGATTTTCCAAGGCGATCATATTGTCGCTGATGGTGCTTGGAGCCTGTGCGGGAAGTACCGGAGGCGGTCTGAAATGCGGCCGTGCGCTGATCCTGTTAAAGAGTGCGCACCGCAACATCCGTAAGGTGCTGCATCCGCAGAAGGTGCAGGTGGTGCGTAACAATGGACGTATGATCGATGAGAAGATCGTGGCAAGTATCAATGCATACATGTCAATCTATGTGCTCATTGTGATCATAAGTTTCCTGTTGATATCTATTGACGGATTCTCTGTGGAGACGAATATCTCGGCAGTGCTGTCATGCTTTAACAATATCGGACCGGGTCTGGACGCAGTAGGACCGACCTGCAACTTTGGCGCATACAGCATTTTCTCCAAATTAGTACTGATCGGAGATATGCTGGCAGGACGACTGGAGATATTCCCGATATTGATCCTGCTGTCAAGATCAGCATGGAGCCAGAGATAGGCGCATTTTAACGTGAATTTCATATTATGATAGAACTGTATAAATACATTTAATAAGGAGAAGAATTATGGGCAAGTATTTTGGAACAGACGGCTTCCGCGGCGAGGCCAATGAAGTGCTGACAGTGGAACATGCATATAAAGTCGGACGTTATATCGGATGGTATTACGGACAGGAGCACCGCGCAAGAGTTGTGATCGGTAAGGATACCAGACGAAGCAGCTACATGTTCGAGTATTCACTGGTAGCTGGACTGACCGCTTCTGGAGCGGATGTATATCTTCTGCATGTTACGACCACACCAAGTGTGTCTTATGTGACAAGAACAGAGGATTTTGACTGCGGTATTATGATCTCGGCCAGCCACAATCCGTTCTATGACAATGGTATTAAGCTGATCAACCGCAAGGGACACAAGATGGATGTTGAGGTTGAGGCGAAGATCGAAGCATACATTGATGGCGAAGTACCGGAGCTTCCGTTGGCTAAGAAGGATCAGATCGGACGCACGACAGATTATTCGGCAGGACGTAACCGTTACATCGGATATTTGATCTCACTGGCAACCAGATCCTTTGAAGGCAAGAAGGTTGGTCTTGACTGCGCAAACGGAAGTTCTTTTATGATCGCAAAGAGTGTGTTTGATGCATTGGGTGCGAAGACTTACGTGATCAATAATGAGCCGGACGGCCTGAATATCAATACAAACTGCGGTTCTACACATATCAATGTGCTGCAGGAATATGTACGCGAAAAGGGACTGGACGTAGGATTTGCATATGACGGAGATGCGGACCGCTGTATCGCAGTGGATGAGAATGGCAATGTAGTGGACGGCGACTTGATTCTGTATGTATGCGGTAAATACCTCAAAGAGACCGGACGTCTGAACGGTGATGCGATCGTGACAACGGTAATGTCCAATCTTGGATTATACAAAGCCTGCGACAAGGCGAGCATGAAGTATGAGAAGACCGCTGTTGGTGACAAATACGTATACGAGAACATGGTGAAGAATAATTATTCACTAGGCGGCGAGCAGTCCGGACATATCATTTTCAGCAAGCATGCAACAACTGGAGACGGTATCCTGACATCGCTGATGATCATGGAAGTTATGCTGGAGAAGAAGATGACACTCGGCCAGCTTACAGAGCCTGTCAACATTTACCCGCAGCTTCTGAAAAATGTGCGTGTTACAGATAAGAAGACTGCCCGCGAGAATCCGGCAGTGCAGGCAGCAGTGAATGCAGTGGCAGAGACACTGGGCGATGACGGTCGTATTCTGGTACGTGAGAGCGGTACAGAACCTGTGATCCGTGTTATGGTAGAAGCAACGACAGATGAGCTGTGTGAGAAATACGTAGATCAGGTAATCGATGTGATCCGCACAGAAGGTCTGGTTGTGGGATAGAACGAACTGAATCTGGAAATAATACCTCCATGATCTCTCGGAATTCTGATAGATCATGCCAGCGAAACTCTGGCATTGAACTT
>CAVAVU010000020.1:0-12919 GCA_963592205.1 bacterium | reverse complement strand
GATTTACATGCAAGATATTTTTATGTCTATTATGAATTAAATTTTATCTCAATATTAGTTTACCATTTCTTGGTATTAACGCTTGACATTTTACAACTTGAAGCATCCACCGCCCACAAATTCTCTTAACAGCGAATTAGCCGGAACACGCTCACTGCCGATTCCCACGAAGTAATCCAGGAATTTCAGCAGCCGCTTCACTTCCGGATATTCCGGACAGTCATGTTCAATTCCAAACAACAGCGGTTCTACATATTCTTTTAAGACTGCCAGTTCATAGATCAACGATGAATTGAACATTACATCTGCCTCTTCCTGATATGGGAAAATGTTATTCTCTTCGCCACGGCGCACGGACTGCCACATAACGATCGTATTCTTCGCCGATGTACCTCTGGTTCTGGCATCCCGCACGATCCGGCGGATCAGTCTGCCATCCGTAGTCGGAATCCTGTTATGCTCATCAATATTCAACTGAGTCAGCGCACTGATATAGATCTTGAATTTATTCTCATCCGGCAGGCCTGCTGTCATCTTCGGATTCAGGCAGTGAATACCTTCAATCACCAGCACATCATTTTCGCCCATCTTCTTTGGCTTGGAAGTATATTCCTTGTGTCCGGTCTTAAAGTTAAAGGTCGGAAGCACCACCTCTTCACCATTCAGTAATCGGAGCATACACTCATGGAACAACTTGATATCTACCGTTTGAAGACTTTCAAAATCATATTTGCCATCTGCGTCTCTCGGTGTATCTTCCCGTTCCACAAAGAAATTATCCACTGAAATTGGGTGCGGCACCATGCCGTTTACTTTAAGCTGTACAGACAGACGATGTGAAAATGTCGTCTTTCCGGAAGATGACGGTCCTGCGATCAGGATGAATTTGACCTTCGGATCGGCTGCAATCTGTGCTGCGATATCTGCGATTTTCTTCTCCTGCAATGCTTCCTGCACCAGGATCATTTCTCCCGGTCCGTCTTTTACAATCACATCATTCAGTGCACCTACCGTCTCGATATTCTGCATATCTCCCCAGTGCACAGATTCTTCCTGCACGCGGAACAGCTTCTCAGCCGGGCGGAATGGACGTACTACTTTCGGTGTCTGTTTTGTCGGCATCTGAATAACAAATCCCACTTCATACGGATACAGTTCAAACCATTTCAGATAGCCGGTACTCGGCACCATATATCCGTAAAAGTAGTCTTCAAATTCATTGATACTGTAGAGATTTACCTTTGATACTCTCCGGTATGCGAACAGTCTCTCCTTATCTTCCATACCGTATTGATGGAACAATGCAACTGCATCATCGGTACTGACTGTCCGTTTGTTGATCGGGATATCACGCCGGATCATTTCCTGCATCCGCGCTTTTACCTTATCCAAGAACTCCGCATTTACCACCGCACCTTCTACTGTGCAGTACAGTCCGTCACTTACCGAATAATGAATTCTCACCTTGGTCTCCGGCGTATGTTCACATACGTCATAGATTGCTTTTACCAGGAGTAAGTTCATACTGCGCCTGTAAGTTGCATAACCGATCTGCTCCCCAGTCGTCACAAACTGCAGTTCACAGTCTGTCTCCAACATCTTCCTCAATTCCTGAAGCTTCTTATTGACAAATACCAGCACAATGTCATTTTCATAATCCTGCTGATGCTCTTCTGCGATCTCACGGTAACTGGTTCCTTTTGTATATTGATATACCTTTTCACCAATCTGAACATTGACCATTTCCTGTGCCATATCCATCGCCCCTTTCTGCCTTATACACTCTTATACAATCTGAAATGGATTACATACAGGTGCTTCGATCACTTCTATATCCGGACATTTTTCCCTGAGATACGTTGCCACATCCGGTACAAATATTTTCTCAATTCCGTAGTGACCGCCATCAATGATCATAAGTCCCTGCGCCACTGCGTCAATTCCTGTGTGATGATCGATATCTCCTGTAATCAGCACATCTGCATGTGCCGCAAGTGCCGCTGACACCATACTCTTACCGGCTCCCGGTGAGATTGCCACACGACCGATTACTGTATTCGGATTGCCAAATACTTTCACAGCATCCAGTTCATATTTTGCCTTAACCAGTTCGCAACATTCCTGCAGACGTATCGGGTCTTCCAGGTCTGCCACACGTCCAATGCCTTGCGGACTTCCATCCAGCGGACTCTCTGCACAGGTCACATCCAGCACCTCGGCATTTTTAAGTCCCAGCACTACGCCGGACAACTCTGCCATTCCCATCACATCATAATTCGTATGCATCGCATAATACGCCATATCATTCCGGATCAGGCGAAGCACTCTTCTGCCAATAAAATCATCCTCCGTAATCCGTTTCATTCCGGAAAATATCATTGGATGATGGGTAACCAGCATATCTGCCTTTGCTTCAATTGCCGCCTCGAGCACTTCATCCGTTACATCCACCGCTATATAGATACGGTGCACTTCCTTCGTTCTTCTCCCCGCAAGAAGGCCCACATTATCCCAGTCCATTGCACAGCTTCTTGGATAACGCGCTTCCAGTTTCTCTATAATCTCCTGACATAACATATGCATCACCTCATTTATCACTCTGTCTGTTGTTCAAATTTATGCATCTATATCTGATGTCATTATTTTTATTCCTCGTAAAAAGTCATCGCACGCTCAATCCGTTCAAGTTCTCCCTGAAGTTCACGCCGCCTGCTCTCTGCTCCTTCGCCGGCCTGTTCTGCCAGTCTGGAAGCAATCCCTTCCTTTAAGGTATGCTCTCTTTGAAGAAACTGATATAATACCGGATCTTTTTTCTTTAAAAGCAGCCGTCCGTAATACAATTCTTCCTGCGAATACGGTGCTTCTTCTCCGTGTACCAGCTTCATCATCGGATAGTATTTGCCATCCTCTTCTACCATATCCTCTTCCACACTCCGGTAACCGTGTCGGTTCAGATATTCTCTGACTTTGTGGATCTCCGATTGTGGCTGCAGGATAAATTCTTTCAGATCTGCCGTAATCTCCGGCGAATCCTCCAGAATCTTTATCACCAGACCGCCGCCCATTCCGGCTGCGATCATCGTATCTGCCTCTCCCGCATGCAGTGCCTGCAGTCCGTCCGATCTTCTGGTAAATATTACATCTTCCAGTCTTTTTGATCTGATATGTCCTCTGGCTCTCTCCAACGGTCCTTCATTGACATCCATCGCAATTACTCTGGATGCCCTTCCCGACTGGATCAGCCAGATCGGTACATAACCGTGATCTGTTCCGATATCAGCAACAGAGGCGCCCTCTGTCACAAGACCGGCAACAGCTTTCAGTCTTTTTGATAGTTCCATAGGCGCCTCTTTCTTATTCAAGATAATCTCTCAGTTTTCTGCTGCGACTCGGATGACGAAGCTTGCGGAGTGCCTTTGCTTCAATCTGACGAATACGCTCTCTTGTAACGTCAAACTCCTTACCGACTTCTTCCAGGGTACGTGCACGACCATCGTTCATACCGAAACGAAGACGGAGTACTTTCTGCTCTCTCTCTGTCAGAGTATCCAGCACTTCATCCAGCTGCTCTTTCAGCAATGTAGCTGCTGCAGCCTCTGCCGGTACCGGCACATTGTCATCCTGAATAAAATCACCCAGATGGCTGTCTTCCTCTTCACCGATCGGGGTCTCCAGTGATACCGGTTCCTGCGAGATCTTCAGAATCTCACGCACACGCTCTACCGGCATATCTAATTCTGCCGCAATCTCTTCCGGGGTAGGTTCACGTCCTAACTCCTGGAGTAACTGTCTGGATACGCGGATCAGCTTATTGATCGTCTCTACCATATGCACCGGAATACGGATCGTTCTTGCCTGGTCTGCGATTGCTCTTGTAATTGCCTGGCGGATCCACCATGTCGCATAGGTACTGAACTTGAATCCCTTCTGGTAATCAAACTTCTCTACTGCCTTGATCAGTCCCAGGTTACCTTCCTGAATCAGATCCAGAAACAGCATGCCTCGTCCCACATAACGCTTTGCAATGCTGACTACCAGACGAAGGTTCGCCTCAGCCAGACGTTTCTTGGCATCCTCATCACCTTCCGCCATACGTTTTGCCAGCTCTACTTCTTCTTCAGCTGACAGAAGCGGTACCTTACCGATCTCCTTCAGATACATACGCACCGGATCTTCGATACTGATTCCATCCGGTACAGACAGATCGATCTTTTCCATATCCACTTCGTCTTCCTCTGACAAAATGACTTCCATATCATCATCGTCATCCGTATCTGAATTGATTCGGAGCACATCGATTCCCTTCGCTTCCAGATATTCAAATACCTGTTCCATCTGTTCCGCATTCAGCTCCATATCTGAGAAAAAGTCGTTAATCTCCTGAATCTCAAGAACACTCTTTTTCTTCTTGCCGAGAGCTACCAGTTCTTTCAGCTTTTCCTCAAATTTTACAACGTTCTCTTCCATGTAATGTCCATCCTCTCACTGCTTGTTTATATTTTATCCTTAAATTATGGAAATATGCAGTCCCTTTGCATCCTGAAGTGCCCGCTTATCTTCCATCAGCTTTTGAAGTCCTGCAATGTCTGTCGGCTCCAACTTTCTTGCCGCCTCGTCCAGACTGTTCTGTCTGACACGGCGCACGGTCTCATTCAATGCTTTTTCCTGCTCTTCCCTCGTGGTCAATTCTCTGATCTTTGTATGGAACAGTTCTGCCACTCTGCGGTGTTCTTCTTCATCCGAAAAATGATTCATGATCTGCGCCGGATTCACCGAACCTTCATCCATCTGCTGATACAGAAGTTCTGCCACCGTCCTGTAAAGCGGTTCGGTAAAATCTTCCGTCCGGATCACTTTCCGGATCTGCTGTAAGACATTCGCATCATCGATCATCCATGTCAGCAGGATTCTCTGTGATTTCAAAATACCATCGTCCGCTTCTTTTTCACGGTTTCTCGTGGTCCTCGGCTTCTCCACAGGCTTGGCAAGTCCTGTCTGTACTGCCGTCCGCACCACCAGCTTCCTCAACTCGTCCACATTAACCCGGTATGCCTTTGCAACTGCTTCTATATAATTACTGCGTTCGATCTCTTCATCGAATACCGCCAGTCTCTTCGCCGCCTCGTGCATAAATCCGGTCTTTCCTTCCGGTGTATTCAGATCATAATCCCGCTCCAGCATCTCCAGTCCAAACATAAATGCATTGCGTGCTTTCTGAATCCGTTCCTCAAATGCTTCCGTTCCCAGATTCTTGATAAATTCATCCGGATCCTTGTATGGATCCATGCGGATTACTTTTGCTGTAATCCCCACATTCCGCAAAATCGGCATTGCTCTCAGAGCTGCCTTTGTTCCTGCTTCATCACTGTCATAAGTCAGGTATACTTCATTCACATACCGCTTGATCAGCGATGCATGTCCCGGCGTAAGTGCCGTTCCCAGTGATGCGACCGCATTGGTAAATCCTGCCTGATGCAGGGAAATCACATCCATATAACCCTCGCATAGTATGAAATACGGCTTTCTGGAACTTCTCGCCCTGTGAAGCCCGTATAGATTCCTGCTCTTATCAAAGATTGGCGTCTCCGGCGAATTCAGATATTTCGGTTTGCCGTCTCCCATCACACGTCCACCGAAACCGATCACCCGGTTATTGGCATCCATGATCGGAAACATAACACGATTCCAGAACTTGTCATACGGTCCGTGACGTTCGTCCATGGAAATGAGTCCTGCCTGCATCAGCACCTCATCCGTATAGCCCCTGGTCTTCAGATACCGGTACAGATCGTCGCTGTACTTGTTAGAATAGCCCAGTCCAAATGCCACGATCGTCTCGTCACTCAATTCCCGTTTCTTCAGATATGTATATGCCGTTCTGCCCTGTTCTGTCTTAAGCTGCGCATAAAAATACTTGGCCGCTAACTTATTGATCTCAAGCAACGTACTCTTCAGGTCAGCCCGTTCTCTGGCTTCCTTGGAATACTCGATCTCCGGCAGGTCTACTCCTGCCCGGTCCGCCAGTACCTTTACCGCTTCCGGAAATGAATAGTTCTCATATTCCATCATAAATGTAAATACATTTCCTCCGGCTCCGCATCCAAAACAATAATACATCTGCTTCTGTCTGCTGACCGAAAAAGATGGAGACTTCTCATTATGAAACGGACATAGTCCAAAATAAGAACTTCCCTTTTTCTGAAGCTTCACATAGCCGGACAGCACATCCACGATATCATTCTTCTGTCGTACTTCCTCTATTAATTCTTCGGGATAATACATAAATCTGCTGCATCCTCTTTTCTAGTCTTTGGGAATATCCAAAATACTCCCTATCATATTAATTCGACAGAACTTTCTGATTTCCTTTAATTTTTCCAACATTTCGGAATAAAATATTCCTCAAAAGTGTGAACCGCGTAGGAATCTGTCATACCTGCGATATAATCACACACAGCCTGCTCTCTTGATGCTGTGCCATGTTCCAGCATATCCACAAACTGCTTCGGCATCAATTCCTGCTTTTCCATATAGATGTGATAGAGATTGGTGATCATATGAAGCACTTTGGCTTCTTCTCCTTTTGCCACTGGATTCAGATACATATGTTCAAACAGATACTGCCTCAGTCCCCGCATAGCTTTCCACACTTCATCCGACATATGGATCTCCGGCTGATCCATGCTCTGCGTGATCACATCATGCACCATCCGATTCAGTCTGGCCTTACTGGAATGTCCCAGTATGTCCGTATATTCCGCAGGCAGATCTTCTTCCTTTAAAATACCTCCCCGCACAGCATCATCGATATCATGATTAATATACGCAATCTTGTCTGATAACTGCACAAGCTTCCCTTCCAGTGTTGCCGGATGACCGCTTGACTTGTGATTACGGATACCATCCCTGACTTCCCAGGTAAGGTTCAGTCCTCTTCCCTGCTTCTCCAGCACTTCTACTACGCGTACACTTTGTTCATTATGCTTAAAGCCGAGCTCACACACTTCATTCAACGCCCGCTCTCCGGCATGTCCAAATGGTGTATGTCCGAGATCATGTCCCAATGCGATAGCCTCCACAAGATCTTCATTCAGTCTCAGTGCCTTGGCAATCGTCCTGGCGTTCTGCGACACCTCAAGCGTATGGGTAAGTCTTGTCCGGTAATGGTCTCCCATCGGCTGTAAAAACACCTGCGTTTTCTGTCTCAGCCTGCGAAACGCCTTGCAATGGAGAATCCGGTCGCGATCCCGCTGAAACACCGGGCGGATGTCACATTCTTCTTCCTCACGCTCACGCCCCCTGGATTCTCTGCTGAAACTCGCATAAGGACTCAATATCTCTGTTTCACGTAATTCAAGCTGTTCACGAATCATCATACCGGTACCTCCTTCGTTTATCCACACATGCTTCACATTTTAGCATCTTATTAATATCATATTACATATCTTTATGAAAAATGTCAAAAAAGAGTCAGAGACTTTAAAATCCCTGACTCTCATATTAATTCTTCTTACTGTTCGTTCTCAAAATCGATGATTCTCTGAACTTTATCCACAGATCTGCAGTTTGGATCCCATTCTACAGCCAGATACTCTTTTACCAGTTCCTTAGCAAGCTGGATTCCGATAACCTGCGAGCCCATCGTAATGATATTGGCATGGTTGGAAAGTTCTGCGCGCTGTGCCTGATATACATCATGGATACATGCTGCGTAAGCACCTTTTACTTTGTTAGCTGCAATAGACACACCGATTCCGGTTCCACATACTACGATACCTCTGTCGTATTTGCCACCTGCAACTGCCTGTGCTACTTCGATAGCAGTATTAGCATAAATCGGATCATCACTTCCGAAGTCTGCCACTTCATGTCCCAGTCCCTTTACGTACTCCATTAACTGAAGTTTGAATTCTGTTGCGTTCGGGTCACATCCAAATGCGATTTTCATAATTTTGTCCTCCTCATATATCCTTGCCTTACTCCGGCATTATAAATATGTTCTCATTTCTTTCAAAGATTCATAAATGCAGGTCGGCTCTACATCTGATTCTGCCACCGTCTGCATATCCGCTTCTCCGGTCAGCACCAGGAAGCCTTTGGCTCCGTTATTAACACCTGTTGCCACATCTGTATAAAGTCTGTCACCGACAAATGCCATCTCAGACGGCTGATATCCGGTAATCTCTGACACCATATCAACCGTTTCCTTCCATGGCTTGCCGAGAAATCTCGGCTTAACGCCGGTTGAATCCGTGATCAGACTGCACATTGCGCCACAGTCCGGCATAAATCCATACTCTGTCGGACAGTTTGTATCCATATGCGTTGCAATAAACGGTACGCCATTTCTTACATAATGACAGATTCTGTCCAGCTTGTGGTAAGTCAGTGTTGTATCAAAGCTCTGCACTGCCACATCCGGATCCTCTTCTACTAACTGGATGCCTTTTTCTTTCCAGTTCTCTTCCAGCACCGGTGTACCATTCAGATATACTCTCGCCCCCGGATAATTCACTTTCAGGAATTCCGCGCACACATCACCTGCTGTGATGACTTTGCTTTCATCCACATCCAATCCCATCTTATGAAGCTTCTCTACATATACGGATGGCACCTTAGATGCATTATTGGTAAAAAACACAAAGTCCATATCATCGGACGCTTCTACCTGTCGGATAAAATCCAGCGATCCCTCGATCAGCTGATCTCCCAGATAGACGGTTCCGTCCATATCCAGTACAAATAATTTCACACCTTTTAAGGCTTCTTCTTTACTCAGCATACCACACCTCTTAACCATAGATCTCTTCTGTAATCTTGTCTGCAATCTGTTCCAGTCTTCCCTTATCCTCTGCAAACTGCAGTACGGAATATCTCGGTCTGACTGTATATCCCTTCATCAGACTTTCGTGGAATAACTCTCTGCTGATGCCGATCTCCTTCGGGCTGATTGGTGCTCCTCCCTTGGCAAGCAATGCCTCAATCTCTTCATGAGGCGGACACAGTTCTCCGGTTCCTTCCGGAAGAATGTCTGCCAGTTCTTCATAAAATCTTGCGATCACAGGAGTTGCCACGCCAACCTGAATACCATGATGGTTCGGGTTCAAACCTCTCGCAATATAATCCATTTCCCAGAAGTGTGACAGCATATGCTCTGCTCCGGATGCCGGTCTGGAAATATTAACCAATGCCATTGCCACACCGGTCAGTGTCAGTGCTTCCAGAAGTGCTCCAAGCGCTTCTGCATCTCTGGTTTTTAATCCTTCTGCTTTATCAAAACATTTATCCAATGCTCTTCTTACCAGTGTTACACAGGTATCGCATCGGTAATCTCCATTTGCTTTTACGGACAGATCCCAGTCCGTAATTGCCGTAATCTTACCAACCACATCACCGAAACCTGCCTGAATCAGATCCTGCGGTGCAGTCTGAAGAATATCTGTATCTCCAATCAGTCCATAAGTCAGATGCGCAACCGGAGAATACTTATATCCATGAGATACGATCGGTGCTCCGTCTGCCACATATCCATCCATAGACGGTGCCGTTGCCACAATAATATAAGGAAGTCCGGTACGGGATGTTACGAATTTGACCGAATCATTGATAACACCGGATCCTACCGCAATCATCAGCTTCGTATCCAGATCCTGCTCCTGCAGAATGCGCCCCAGCGTCTTCTCATCCGGTATCAGAATATCGTCTCCGGTATCAAACATCAACTCTTTGATATTGAAACCATTGTCCTTCAGAAGCTGTACTGCCTTTCTTCCTGCCACTTCGTATGTATGATTATCATACACTACCAGAATCTTACCATCCTTAAATGGTTCCGCCATCTTCGGAAGATCCTCGATTGCTCCCTTGCGGATTGACATATCGTGGACGTTAAAATTATGATGGCGTCCACAAGAACAGTCAAACTCTGTCTGCGGCATCTCATTGATCGTCATGTTCAGAATCTCATTCATCTTATTCTTCCTCCTCATCAGATAACAGTGCTCTGGCGCACTCCGTATCTGTTATTAACACATTGATATATTTTCCATTGATCGCACCCTGTATTGCTGCAAGTTTCTCTATGCCGCCGGCAATACCAACCGAACAAGGTACCTTGCGCAGCCGTTGAATGTCCATACCGATCACTGCATTGTCTGCTACATACGGTTCGGTACGTCCTTCCATATCATAGAACTGCATACACAGCTCTCCGGCAGCCTTTCTCGAGATCAGAGACTCGATCTCATTTTCCTTATAATATCCTGTCGCCTTGATCGCAGAATGTTCATTCGGATAACCGATTCCCACCAATGCTACATCGATCCGGTTCATTAGCTTCACTGCATCCTGCACGCTCTCTTCCTTCATCAGTTCATCCCGCACCAGTGTGCTGGATACTCTCGCCGGTGCGTGCAACGGAATAAATGTTCCATCTCCAAGTCTTGACATCTTCTCCGCCAGACTGTTGGCATGAAGTTCCATCCGAAGTCTTCCCATGCCGCCTACTAATGGCACATAAGTTACCCGCTCTGCCGGAGCCTTCCGTAATGCCGATACCATGTGGTGAAGGGTAGATCCCATAGATACACCTACAATACTGTCATCTTTGATCACATACTGCAGATATCTAGCCGCCGAACTTCCAAGGGAACTTTCCAGTGCATCCTTGTCATCACTGCCTTCTACTACCAGAACCTGACGAAGACCATATCTCTCTTCCAGCTTCTTCTCCAGTTCCCAGTAAGCTATGGTATCCAGATCCGGAATCTCAATGCGGACAAGTCCCTGCTCTCTCGCAGAATCCAAAAGTCTTGCGATCGTCGGTCTGGAAAGTCCCAGTTCCTGTCCAATTTCCTGTCTGCTGGCGTTCTGATTATAGTACAGATCACATACCTTGATCATCAGACGCGGATCGTCTACTTTTTTTCTCATTGTTCCATCTCCTACACTCACATTATAGTAACAGGGACATCATGTGTCAATATCATATTTTTACATTTTAAATTTTATTTGTGTTTTTTATCTACTTAAAATCAGTTTTATCAACTTTATTTTTTAGTTTGCAAAAATGTTTTTACCACAAACCATTCTTCATACGGTAATATCACTCATTCAAATAAGCTGTATAATCAGTAATCCCAGATCCTGTATTCGGATGTATTGTTGAATATGCGCCATCCAATATACAGACCATCACCAGCACTGATACGATAATTCTCAATGTCTTGCCATTAATCTGCTCCATTCTTCGTTCCATCCCCGGAAGCAGCAGACGTACGATCACCATACCGCCCACGCCAAAAATTATCAGACTCAGGAAACAGATCCGTCCATGAATATTCATAAAATATCCCGTATAATCCCACCAGCGTTTACCGTTGTACATCCACTCTAGAAATACCGATGTACCATATTCCACCACGCCACATACAACCATCATAAGGATAATCTGAATAACCGGATTCTGGTCTCTGTGATTCCGAAATAATATAATAATCATCACAGCCCCAGCACCGTAAATCGGAAGCCACGGACCATGCAATACACCTCTGTTTACAAACTGCCCATCTTCCACCAGATGGATTCCCATTTCCCAGATCCATCCTATGAAAGAAAAGAAAAAGAACATTAAGGTAATCTGCAATGCGTTTTTCGTATGTTTTGCCATACTCTCACCTCCTGAAATGATTCTATCGGTGAGAAATTAAAAATGCATTGCATGAATTCTTAATGTTCCCTAAAGAAATCCGCAAGTTATTATTTACGATTATCTTTTATCATACTTTCCGCCGCCTGCAATCCAAACACGATAATATCTGCAATCGCATTACCGCCCAGACGGTTGCCTCCATGAATGCCTCCGGTAATCTCTCCCGCTGCATACAGACCTGGTATCACATCCCCCTTCTTATCCAGCACATGAGTATCAGGATTGATCGTCAGTCCTCCCATCGTATAATGAATGCTGACTTGCCGTACTGTTGCCGTATACGGTCCATGTTCCAGCTTACATCCAAATGCCACTCTGCCAAATTCTTCATCTTTCCCCTGTTCGGCACACGCATTGTAGCTTTCCACGCTTTGGCACAGATGTTCCTTCTTTCATTGTCTATTGCCCCTTTTCTGCCCCTGGCATTTATTACGATTCTTTATACTTCTAACTTTATCCTTATGCCAGGTGCTTGACAATCCGCCATTTTCCGTATATTTTTTCTTCATTTCGACTTATTGAAAAAAAGCAACCTGATTACTCAGATTGCTTTTATGCGGAAGATGGGACTTGAACCCACACGATCGCATTGATCACAAGATCCTTAGTCTTGCTCGTCTGCCAGTTCCGACACTTCCGCTGAACATTAAATATTATATCGAACAAATAATGAAATGTCAATACCCAAATGAATAAATTCTGCTTCGTTTTGTAAATATAAGAAAAGGCAACCTGATTACTCAGATTGCCCTATGCGGAAGATGGGACTTGAACCCACACGATCGCATTGATCACAAGATCCTTAGTCTTGCTCGTCTGCCAGTTCCGACACTTCCGCATGACTTATTCCGTCCGAAGATTATAATAGCACATCCTCGAACGGTTGTCAATGTTTTTTAAACTTTTTAAAAAGTTTAAATTATTTATTACAATTAAGCTAATTTGCTCTTTGCAACTTCTGCTACTGCAGTGAATCCAGCTGGATCATTAACAGCCATCTCTGCAAGCATCTTTCTGTTCATGTCAACGTTAGCCAGCTTCAGTCCGTACATGAACTTGCTGTATGACAGACCATTCATTCTAGCTGCTGCATTGATACGAGCGATCCACAGCTGACGCATCTGACGTTTGCGCTGCTTTCTTCCTGCGTATGAAGAAGTAAGTGCTCTCATTACAGACTGCTTAGCAACTCTGTACTGCTTAGAACGT
>CAVAVU010000019.1:0-2473 GCA_963592205.1 bacterium | reverse complement strand
GGTTATTATATAATTTTGAGTGGGTTGGGAATATAAATAAACTAAATAAACTAACAGCGTATCTATAACTAGTTGTACTTGAAAAGATGTTGAAGAGATAGTATAATGTAGGACGAACAAAATGATCGTTACAGGGAGCTGGCGTTTGAAGCCGGCTGAGAGGAGAATGCGTTTCTCGACCTATAACCTGATTTGGATAATGCCAACGTAGGGACACAAGACGAGTAATCAGTAAATTAGGAGATGCCCTTACGGGTGTCTCCTTTCTTTATGATGCCAGGGGAGTGCGAAGCACGAAACAATCCGTGGGTATCATAACATAGGCATCATAACGGGGGACTCTACGGCAGGAAAGGAGGATAATCAAGATGGAACAGAATGACACAGTTAAGAAGCTTGCGTTAGCAGGAGTTCTGACAGCGGTTGCAGTAGTTGGAAGCTTTATCAGCTTTCCGATACTGGGCAGTAAATGCGCACCGGTGCAGCATATGGTAAATGTGCTGGCAGCAGTTGTGCTTGGACCATGGTGGGGAATCGGTATTGCATTTGCAGCAAGCCTGATTCGTAACCTTCTCGGACTTGGAAGCCTGATGGCATTTCCTGGAAGTATGGTAGGAGCATTGTGCTGTGGACTGGTATATGCGGCGTGCAGAAAGCTCTGGCTGACCTGCTGCGCTGAGGCATTTGGAACCGGCGTGCTGGGAGGCATTGCAGCTTATCCGGTCGCTAAGCTTTTGATGGGACTGAATCCGGCAGGATTATTTGTCTATATTGTGCCATTTCTTGTTTCTACAGTAGTGGGAAGTATTCTGGCATTTGTATTGATCTCTGCACTGGAAAAAGGCGGAGCGATGAACCAGATACGAACCGAAAGGTAATGCATGGCGGCAGATTGGGGGCACCACCTTCTGTCGCGTAAGAAAAATGTTGTGGGCACATAAGGACCGGGGATACCGGAGAAGGAGAAAATGATGAGAGAATACACAACACAGATGGACGCAGCAAGAAAAGGAATTGTGACACCTGAGATTAAGGCTGTTGCAGAGAAAGAACACATGACGTCCGAGGCGCTGATGAAGCTGGTAGCAGAGGGTAAAGTTGCCATCTGCGCAAACAAGAACCATACTTGTTTGAATCCGGAAGGAGTCGGCAGTATGCTGCGTACAAAGATTAATGTGAATCTGGGCGTATCCAGAGACTGTAAAGATTATGACATTGAGATGCAGAAGGTTATGAGTGCGGTAAATATGGGAGCAGAAGCTATTATGGATCTGTCGAGCCATGGCGATACCCAGCCGTTCCGTAGAAAGCTGACAAGTGAATGTCCGGCAATGATCGGTACTGTTCCGGTATATGACAGCGTCATCCACTATCAGAGAGATCTGGCAACACTGACTGCCAGAGATTTCATTGATGTGATTCGGATGCATGCCGAAGACGGCGTTGATTTTGTAACGCTGCACTGTGGAATCACAAGAAAGACGATCGAACAGATCAAAAAGCACAAACGTAAAATGAATATCGTAAGCCGTGGTGGAAGTCTTGTATTTGCGTGGATGAGCATGACAGGTGAAGAGAATCCGTTCTATGAATACTATGACGAGATCCTGGATATCTGCGAGGAATACGACGTGACAATCTCACTTGGTGATGCCTGCAGACCGGGATGCCTTGCTGATGCATCCGACGTATGCCAGATTGAAGAGTTGGTACGTCTGGGAGAACTTACCAAACGTGCGTGGGCACATAATGTACAGGTTATGGTAGAAGGACCGGGACATGTACCGCTTGATCAGGTGGCAGCCAATATGAAGATCCAGCAGAGCATCTGCATGGGAGCTCCATTCTATGTACTGGGACCTATCGTAACTGATATTGCACCGGGATATGATCATATCACAAGTGCAATCGGTGGAGCAGTAGCCGCTATGAGCGGAGCTGCATTCCTGTGCTATGTAACACCGGCAGAACATCTGGCACTGCCAAATGTTGATGATGTGAAGCAGGGAATCATTGCTTCTAAGATTGCGGCTCATGCGGCAGATATTGCTAAGGGCGTGCCGGGAGCAAGAGACATTGATGACAAGATGGCTGAAGCAAGACAGAAGCTTGACTGGGAAGCACAGTATGCATGTGCGTTGGATCCGGAGCATGCAAAGGCAATCCGTGACAGCAGAAGTCCGGAAGAGGATCACAGCGATACCTGCAGCATGTGTGGAAAATTCTGCGCAGTACGTAGTATGAACAAAGCACTCGCAGGCGAGTATATCGATATTCTGTAAAATGAAATATAGCTGAGAAGAGTAACAGCACCTTTCTTTTGCGTGAAAAGAGAGGTGCTGCTTTTTATACGTTCTTTTTTAAATCCTGCATATAAAATACCATCATGATATATAGAAAATCTTCTGTGCTATCTAATGAGATGCCGAATAATTCTTCTATCTTATTAATTCGATACAATAGCGTGTTACGG
>CAVAVU010000018.1:0-4297 GCA_963592205.1 bacterium | reverse complement strand
AAAAGCCGGGGCTAATGTTTCAATTATTTTGGGACATTTTCAAAAATGCTTGACACATTTTTAACCGTTTTAAGCGGAAATCTGACTTCCACTTTAAACATATCTCCTTCCACCGTCAATTGGAAGGTTCCCTGCTGTAATTCGGTAAAGCTTCTGGCAATTGCAAGACCAAGTCCGGAGCCTTCCGTATTGCGGGATGCATCCCCCCGCACGAAACGTTCCGTCAGATCTTCTGCTTTCACAGTAATCTCTGCTGCGGATACATTCAGGAGCTGTATCACAGCCTCATTGTCTTCCCGGAACGCCTTCGTATATACTCTGGTTCCATGCATGGCATACTTGGAAATGTTCACCAGCAGATTCTCAAAGATACGGTATGTCTTCTGGCTGTCGAGTTCACAGATCAGCTTCTCCTCCGGCCAGGTACAGCGAAATCCAAGTTCCGCTTCTTCAAATCTGCTGTCCAGCTCCAGCTTCACCTGTTTGAACAGATTTACCACATCCACATCCATCTTGTGAAGCGTTACCGTCTGGCTGGTCGCCTTGCTGATCTCGAACAGATCCTCAATCAGTACCTTCAGGCGCAGTGATTTCTTTTCCAGTATCTGGATATACTCTTTCCGTTTCTCCTCATCCTTTTCCAGCTTCAACAGATCCACGTAAGTAATGATCGCTGTCAGCGGTGTCTTGAGATCATGCGACATATTCGTGATCAGCTCTGTCTTCATCTTCTGGCTTTTCACTTCTTTATCTACCGCTTTCTGATAACCGTCCTGAATCTTCTCCAGTTCTTTCTTAAATGGATTAAACACACCCAGATCATCAGTCACTTCTACATTCAGGTGCCTTCTGCCATCTGATTGGTCGCATTTAACAGCAATGCGTATTTATCTTTCAGATCATTAAAATACTTCCGTAAAATGAAGAACAATATGATCGAATAAATCACAACCGCCACGATTCCATAGAACCACAATACGGTGATCACGGTCAGGATCAACGCATTGATCAGCACAATCTTCAATATCGTTTTATTATTCCGGTCGGTAAAATCAATATTGTCAAAAGAACGGTATACTTTCTCGATACCGCTCTGTACTTTTCCCACTGCCTTTCTGCACCAGCCCGGAATCTGTTTTCCATAGCGCACACACAGCACCCGCTCCTTCATATAAGCAGGCACTCCCATCACATACATCTGACGGATACAGCCGGAGCACCAGTAACTCGCTGCTATAATAGCCGTGCCCCACAGCATCTGTCCGGTTTCATCCTCTCCTGCAAGCATCCACCACGGAAGATCACCAAACACACCGAACCCCACAACAATGAATGCAACAAGGAGCACCAGTTCAAGGGGCGCATGAAATATTTTCTCATTACCCGTCTCAAATGACCGGAACATCGGAAATATCCACGCTGCCACTGCCGTTATCACGATTTCTGTTGCCACCTGATTCGCCGCTTCTGACGCAGTCATATACATGTTTTCCAGATTAGACGCAAAGACCAGCACGAAAAGCATCCATATTACTGCAAATAATTTATGCCTGTTTTTCAATTTTGTATCCAACTCCCCACACCACCTTCAAATATTTCGGCTCTCTTGGATTGATCTCGATCTTCTCCCGGATATTCCGGACATGAACCATGATCGTGTCGGTATTGATTGCTCTCTCATTCCAGACACGCTCATAGATCTCATCTGCCGAAAATACTCTTCCCGGATTCTTCATCAGAAGCAACAAGATCTTATACTCGATTGGAGTCATTTTTACCGGTTCTCCGTCCACTGTCACTTCCACGGTGTCCTCATTGAGTTCCAGACCTCCGACCGTATACACATACTCCTGCTGTTCTTTTGCACCGAGCCGGTCCATAAATCTGCTGTATCTGCGGAGCTGGGAATTCACTCTGGCGAGCAGTTCCATCGGGGTAAATGGCTTTGTTACGTAGTCATCGGCTCCCATGTTCAGTCCCAGAATCTTATCTACTTCTTCGGATTTGGCCGAAAGAAAGATAACCGGAAAGTCATATTTTTCCCGCAGCTTTGCCGTCATGGTGATTCCATCCATCCGCGGCATCATGATATCTACGATCGCTAGATGAATCTCTTTCCGGTTAATCACTTCCAGTCCTTCCACACCGTCTGCTGCCTGATATACCTGATAGCCCTGGATTTTCAGATAAATCTCAATTCCTTCCCGTATTTCCTTGTCGTCCTCCACAATCAACACCTGATTATATGTTCCACTCATTCCAATTCAGCCTCCTGTTTTATCTGCACCTTTAGTATAGGGATTCATTCTTAAAAGAAGCGCCCGGAAAATCCAAAGATTTTCTAAAGAATTTCCCACGCGCTTCTATTTGCTGTTACACTTCTTCGTCCAGGCGGATCTTTGACAACGGAACAATCTTCTGCATCTCTTCCTTCATCCGCTCTGACATGGAGACTCCTTCTTCCAGACATACCTCTTCAACCGTCTTTGCTCCAAACAGTAACTCACCCAGTGCTTCCACGGTCACTGTGCCCTCACTGTTCTCTTCTTTGCCGTCCATCAGCATCACACCCGAATGCTCTGTGCCGGTCACTACCACAGTACGGTTATTCTCCGCAATGATAGAATCCGTAATCTGAAAGCACACTGCGGTAAGTTCCCGCAGACTTACAGATGACAGCATCCGTTTTGCATCCGTAATACGAATCATGATCTTCGGTGCTTCTTCCTCTTCCTGTTCCTGCACATACGGACAGTTTCCGACCAGATGTCCATTTAGATAATACAACATCAGCTTTACGCCCTCGCTGGCATATTCTTTCATCAGTCGCTCATAATATGCTACGCTTTTCAGCGTATATACCTGATATCCTTCTGCTTCTAATGCGGCATTTTCAGCATTCACAAGCATCGGCAGATCCTGCTGTTCCACAGGACGCACCTGACAGGTGATACCATTTTCCAGTGTCACATCCCCTTCTTCGCCGATCGGACAGTATTCTAACTGCTGTGTATACACAGTTCGGAATCCATGCGGCGTGTAGATTGCCTCTGCCGCCGGCATCAGATACGTAAAACTCTGTCCATCCTGATACATGTCCCGCAATGCTGTCTCCAACAACGCTTTCATAAAGCCGCGTCCGCGATATGCTTCTCTGGTCGCAACCGCTACGATATAATTCGCCTTCTTTTTCGTGCCATTCACATTTAACTCGTACGGATTCAGATGCAGCATTGCCTGTATCGCCCCATCTTCTTCCGCCACATAGATCTGATTGTCTTTTATTTTCTCTGTATAATAGTAATCCACAAAGCTCTTGCTGTCCTCACTGAATACTTCTTCATATAAGGATCTCGTAAGCCCATGCTCTGCCTGTTCCAAACGTCTTACTCTCATCTATCTTGCTCCTTTCGGGCATCCGCCACATCCCTGGCAGCCGCCTTCTGCTGCTGGACCTACGGCATAGCTGTAGTCCCGGATACTCTCAAGCGCCGCAATCGCCTGCGCTGATATTCCTTCTCCCGTTCCGGTAAATCCAAGTCCTTCTTCCGTCGTTGCCTTAATATTGATCTGATCCGCCTCAATACCAAGCGCCTCTGCAATATTCGCCCGCATCGTTTCAATATGCGGAGCCATCTTCGGGCGCTGCGCAATGATCGTCGCATCAATATTGCCGATCACATAGAGGTGTTCTTCCAGCAGTTCTCTCACATGCTTTAATAATTTCACACTGGAAATTCCTTTGTACGCAGGATCAGTATCCGGGAAATGCTTCCCGATATCGCCCAGTGCTGCCGCTCCAAGCAATGCATCCATAATTGCATGAATCAGCACATCCGCATCCGAGTGACCAAGAAGTCCTTTCCCATACGGAATCTTCACGCCTCCAAGAATCAAATCTCTGTCTTCTACTAATTTATGGACATCATATCCCATGCCTATTCTCATATATATCATCCTCCCTGGATATTTTTCGTAGTTTCTGTCTGCTGTATACGCAGGCAGGGTTCTCCTAAAGGATAGCATATGCGCTATGCTTTTTCAAAAAAAGTTTTCTGCATAGCGACTTATTGCACGAACAAAAAAAGAAGTTCACATTCGCGAACTTCTTTTCAGTAGCGGGAACTGGATTTGAACCAGCGACACCACGGGTATGAACCGTGTGCTCTAGCCAACTGAGCTATCCCGCCATATTCTATATTCAGTTCTTTCGAACTGCTACAGCTTATTGCTGTAATGGGACCTACAGGGCTCGAACCTGTGACCCTCTGCTTGTAAGGCAGATGCTCTCCCAGCT
>CAVAVU010000017.1:0-2882 GCA_963592205.1 bacterium | reverse complement strand
GATTAAAGATGGTACAATAGCTTTGTTTGAAAAGGGGAAATAATGGGGAGGCGAATAGTTTGGCAGATAAAAATCTGACGAATATACAGATCTATCAGAAAAAGACCAAATATAATATTGGTGTGATTCTTTTCGGAATCATTTTTATATATCTTGTTATAACGATTTTGGCATACGTTACCAATAAAAAGGTATCGGTTTACGAAGTAAGAGAAGGTTCAATTCTGAAGGACAATGCATATACCGGACTTGTTCTTAGAGATGAACGGATCGTTAAGGCTGATTCCGACGGTTATGTGAATTATTTTGTAACAGAGGGCAGCAAGGTCGGCAGCAAGACAAATGTATACAGCATTTCACAGAACAAACTGGGACTGGATGATCAGGATGCTTCCACCGTTGCAGAGGATGATTCTTCCTCAGAGTTAACAGCAGAAGAGCAGTCATCCATTATCCAGAAAGCACAGTCATTTACGGAAAGCTTCCGTTCCCAGCAGTACAGTGACGTCTATAATTTCAAGAACACAATCACCGATGTCGTACAGACGAATACGGCACAGAGCAGACAAGCCAGATTACAGGCACTTGTAGATGCCGGAACCGATGGGATTACCGTACACGCAGCGGACAGTGACGGTATTGTCGTCTATACGATTGACGGTTATGAATCACTGACAAAGGATGACATTACAACCGATATTCTTGAAAAAAAGAATTATGAAAGCACTACGCTTTCGAATGATACCATGGTAAATTCCGGTGATCCTGTATACAAGCTTATCACAAGTGATGACTGGACCGTAGTGATTGAGTTGAGTGATGCGATGGCACAGCAGCTTGCTGAACAGTCCAGCGTGAAAGTTAAATTCTCCAAAGACAATGAGACTACCTGGGCAGCACTTCAGATTTATAATACCAAGGATTCCAACCTTGCGTATCTGACCTTTGATCATTCGATGATCCGGTATGCCACAGAACGTTATCTGGATATTGAATTGATATTGGAAGATGAATCAGGACTCAAAATTCCGAAGTCCGCTGTAACTGAAAAAGAATTTTATATTGTTCCGCAGGATTATATTACCAGCGGCGGGGGCAGCAATAATACCGGAGTCTTAGTACAGGGCAAAAAGAATTCCGTTGAATTTCAGGAAGCTACTGTATATTACCGTGATATAGAAACCGATATGGCATATCTGGATATGGGTAGTTTTAAAGAAGGAACAATATTACAAAAGCCTGATTCCGGTGACACTCATACGCTATCTAAGACAGCTAAATTATCCGGTGTCTATAATATTAATAAGGGCTATGCGGTATTCCGCCAGATCAATATTCTTTGTGAAGGTGATGAGTACTATATCATAGAAGATGGCAATGATTATGGATTATCAAATTTCGATCACATTGCGTTAGACAGTAAAAATGTACATGAAAATGATATTGTATTTTAAGGAGAGATTCAGATGCTGAAAAATAATTTTGACAAAGTAAACGCAAATATTCAGGCTGCATGCGACAGAGCAGGGCGCAAACGAGACGACGTCACACTGATCGCCGTCAGCAAAACCAAGCCGATCGAGATGCTTCAGGAAGCTTATGATTTTGGCGTACGTGTTTTTGGCGAAAACAAGGTACAGGAGATTGTAGATAAATACGATGCACTTCCAAAAGATATTTCCTGGCATATGATTGGTCATTTGCAACGCAATAAGGTAAAATATATTATCGATAAAGTAGATATGATCCATTCGGTAGATTCGCTGAGACTTGCCGAAACGATTGAAAAAGAAGCAGCCAAAAAAGACATTACCATGAAGGTTCTAATCGAAGTAAATGTAGCAAAAGAGGAATCCAAGTTCGGTGTTATGCCGGAAGAGGTAGAAAATCTGGTATCTCAGATCTCACAACTGCCTCACATAAAAATCTGTGGATTGATGACAATTGCTCCATTTGTGGAAAATCCGGAAGAAAATCGCATTTATTTTAACCGTTTACGTAACATTGCTGTTGACATTGAGAGCAAAAAAATGGATAATGTAATCATGAGTATACTTTCAATGGGTATGACAAATGACTATGAGGTTGCGATTGAAGAAGGCTCTACAATGGTTCGGGTGGGTACCGGACTCTTTGGCGCGCGTAATTACAACCAGGTCTAAAAACACAGGATAGGAGAACATATAAAATGGGAGTATTAGATAAGTTCCTTGATATTATGAAATTGAGTGATGACGATGATTACGAAGATGATGATTTCTTCGATGATGATTATGATGATGACTACGAAGATGACAAGCCTAAAAAAGGTATCTTCAGCCGTTTAATGAAGAGTGATGATGACGATGATGATTACGAAGATGACTATATTGAAGATCGTCCGTCAGCAAAGCGCTCCGGTTCTACAGCAGTAAGTAATAAAGTAACACCGATGCGTCCTTCTAACAGACGGACTAACAATGTCAGCATGGAAGTCTGTGTGATCAAGCCTGCATCTGTAGATGACTCACGTGAAATTTGTGAGACACTGCTCAGCGGAAGAACTGTAATTCTGAATCTGGAAGGTCTGGATCTCGAAGTTGCCCAGCGCATCATTGACTTTATTTCAGGATCTGCATTTGCAATTAACGGTAATCTTCAGAAGATTTCCAATTACATATTCCTTGTAACACCTACTAATGTAGATATTTCCGGTGATTTGCAGGATCTTCTGGGAACATCTTTTGATTCCTCATCAATGGGTACAAGATTTTAATGAATAAAGAAGAACAGATGTTACAGAAGCGCTTGTTGGAATTATCATCTATCGCATACCAGCGGGATATTGTAATGTTTTCAGATTTTCTTAATTTAAATGAACTTCATATTTTACAGTCCATACC
>CAVAVU010000016.1:0-7897 GCA_963592205.1 bacterium | reverse complement strand
GGCCTCGAACAGCGCCCACTGGTTGCGGGTGCGCACCAGATTGTGCTCCGGATAAGCTGTCTTAAAATATACATCCCCCTGCAGATAATCTGCAAGGAAGCGCATACCGCATTCCAGCGTCATAAGTCTCGCTCCCCACGGAAGACTTGCGATCTCAGCCGATATCAGTACATCCTTCGCCATCTCCAGATATCCCTTGGTATAAATATCGTAAAGATTGATATCAAAATGTACTTTATCCAGATTCGGCTCATCCTCTTCTGCTGTCGATGCGCCAAATCGGATCGAATCACCAAAGTCATTAGCTGCAAGTCCCGGCATGATCGTATCCAGGTCAATAATGCATAAGCCTTCATCTGTATCTGCATCAAACAGAATATTATTCAGCTTGGTATCGTTATGCGTTACACGAAGCGGGAGCTTTCCTTCCTCCAGCTGCTTCATCAGTACGCCGCAGTCGTCTTCACGGGAAAGCACGAATTCAATCTCCGGCTTACACTTGCGTGCTCTGTTCTTCACATCTTTGCGCTGTGCATCCTTAAAATCTCTGAGACGCTTTACCGTATCGTGGAACTGTGGAATGGTCTCATACAGACTTTCTGCCGGATAATCACCCAACTGCTTCAGAAAATGTCCGAAACTTAATGCTGACTGATAGAACTGCTCCGGTCTCTCCACCTGCTGATGGCAAATGGAATTCGCCACATAATGCAGGCATCGCCACGGCTGTCCGTTATCATCCTCAAAGTAGGTCTCGCCAGATTTGGTCTTAATATAAGACAATGCCTCACGATCCAGATCTCCGCCTTCTTGGCGGATGATATTACGCAGATATTCGGTTACGCCAAAGATATTGTCCATAACCTGATCCGGATTCTTAAATACCTTTACATTAATACGCTGAAGCACGTATAACGGCACATCGTTGCCATTCTGATCCGGCATATACACCGCATATGTCTCATTGATATGTCCCTCTCCAAATGGCTTCACATAGCTGCACAGCGGTCCAAAGCCAAATGCATACACTGCATCTTCCAGACTCCGGCTGTCCACACCTTCGATCTTTCTTCTGGTAGAGAAGATAACCTCTCCTGCTTCTACCTTGCGTCCCGACTCGATCGTACAATTTGCTTTGACCACACTGCCGAGTCCGACATGCGCGCCCGCACATACAACAGAATTATGATCCACAACCGCGCCGCTGTTCACCAGTGCCGCACGTTCAATCTTTGTATTCGTATTCACTACCGATCTCTGCATGATAAAGCAGCCTGGCTCCAGAGTCACACTCGGACTTACCACTGCTGACGGATGCACAATCGCAGGAACTTCATATCCCTCTTCCAGCAATTTGTCCGTCCAGAACAGACGCGTCTTATTATTGCCAAATGCAGCAACCGCAACCGGATATTCCTCGTGCTTAATCACATAATCACAGCACATACCGATCACATCGTCTTCCTTTACCATATCATCCAGAAATACTATCTCTTCGTATCCCAGTGCCTGTGCAGTCTCCTTGATCATATGACCAAAGCCGCCGGCTCCAAGGATTAATAAACTCTTCATATGTCTTGCTCCTATTTAATCCTGCCATGCAGCTCCTGCAGTGATGCAATCTTGCCGCCGTCAAGATTATTGACCGCATGGATTCCTGTTGCCGCTGCCATAGCCGCTGCCATTGTCGTGCAATATGGAATCCTTCCCTTAATCGCAGCTTTTCTCAGGTAGCTGTCATCATATACACTGTCTTTTCCAACCGGTGAGTTCACAATGATATCCACTTTTCCATTCGTGATCTCATCGAGTACATTCAGGCGTCCCTCACACAGCTTCTTCACTTTTTCAGCCGGAATGCCAGCTTCATTGATCAGCTGACATGTGCCTTCTGTTGCAATGATGCGGAAATTATTCTCATGGAACAGTTTCGCAACCTCTACAACTTCTGCCTTATCTTTGCGGTTTACAGAAATCAGCACGGTTCCTGACAGCGGAAGCTTGGACTGAACTGCTTCCTGTGCCTTGTAAAATGCCTCTCCGTATGATTCAGAAAGTCCCAGTACTTCTCCGGTAGATCTCATCTCCGGTCCTAACAGTGGGTCTACTTCCGGGAACATGTTGAATGGGAATGCTGCCTCTTTTACTCCGTAATATGGAATCACTTTCTCTTCCAGTGCAGGTACCGGGCTCTCCTTACCGGTCAGCTCACGCGTAATGATCTCCGTTGCAATCGGCACCATACGCACATTGCAAACCTTTGACACAAGCGGTACGGTACGGGATGCTCTCGGGTTCGCCTCAAGCACAAATACCTTGCCATTCTCGATGGCGTACTGCATATTCATCAGTCCCTGTACATGCATTTCTTCTGCGATCTTTCTTGTATATTCCTTAATGGTCTCCACATTTTCCCTGGAAATGTGTACCGATGGGATTACACATGCAGAGTCTCCGGAATGTACACCTGCAAGCTCGATATGCTCCATAACCGCCGGTACAAATGCGTTGGTTCCATCACAAATCGCGTCAGACTCACACTCCAGTGCATGATTCAGGAAACGGTCAATCAGGATTGGACGGTCAGGTGTTACGCCAACTGCTGCCTTCATGTAGTCAGCCAGTGCCGCATCATCGTAGACCACCTCCATTCCACGTCCGCCAAGTACGTAAGATGGGCGAACCATAACCGGATAACCGATCTTGCCTGCAATCTCTACTGCCTCTTCTACGGTTGTAGCCATTCCCGCTTCCGGCATCGGAATCTCCAGTTTATCCATCATTGCACGGAACTGATCTCTGTCCTCAGCAAGATCGATAACAGACGGTGCGGTTCCAAGAATACGAACACCATTCTTCTCCAGATCTGCTGCCAGATTCAGCGGTGTCTGTCCACCGAACTGCGCGATCACGCCAAGCGGTTTTTCCTTTTCGTAAATGCTCAGCACGTCTTCCAGTGTCAGCGGCTCGAAGTACAGCTTGTCAGAAGTATCATAGTCTGTAGAAACCGTCTCCGGGTTACAGTTCACGATGATCGTCTCAAATCCAAGCTTCTTCAGCGCCATTGCCGCATGTACACAACAATAATCAAACTCAATACCCTGACCGATACGGTTCGGTCCACCGCCAAGGATCATAATCTTACGGTTATCAGATACCGGATTGGCATCCTCTGCATTATATGTAGAGTAGTAATATGCACTGTCCTTCGTACCACTTACATGTACACCTTCCCACGCCTCTACGACGCCAAGCTCTTTTCTCTTATTGCGGATATCAGCTTCCGGAACTTCCAGGATCTGGCTAAGGTATTTGTCAGAGAATCCATCTTTCTTAGCCTGTGTCAGTGCTTCGTCTGATGGCAGAGAACCTTTGGATTCCATCAATGCATTTTCTTCCTCCACCAGTTCTTTCATCTGCTCCAGGAAGTAATGTTTTACTTTCGTGATCTCATGAATCTCCTCTACAGTCGCACCTTTTCTGAGTGCTTCGTAGATCAGGAAATAACGCTGGCTGGACGGAGTGATCAGCTGTTTCAGCAGATCTTCCTTCGTGCGAGAATCAAAATCTTTCGCATGACCCAGACCGTAATTGCCATTCTCCAGGCTTCGGATTGCTTTCTGGAATGCCTCTTTGAAGTTCTTACCGATACTCATAACCTCGCCGACCGCACGCATCTGTGTGCCAAGCTTGTCCTCAACGCCTTTGAACTTCTCAAATGCCCAGCGTGCAAACTTGATTACCACATAGTCGCCGTCCGGAACGTATTTATCCAATGTGCCGTATTTACCACATTCAATATCCTTCAATGTCAGTCCGCATGCAAGCATCGCAGATACCAACGCGATCGGGAATCCTGTTGCCTTCGATGCCAACGCAGATGAACGTGAGGTACGTGGGTTGATCTCGATAACGATGATTCTGTCCGATACCGGATCATGCGCAAACTGCACGTTCGTTCCACCGATAACCTGTACGGAATCAACGATCTTATATGCCTGCTCCTGCATTCTCTTCTGACATTCTTCCGAAATCGTCAGCATCGGAGCGGAACAGAAAGAATCTCCTGTATGCACGCCCAGTGGATCGATATTTTCAATAAAGCATACCGTGATCATATTGCCCTCTGCATCACGAACCACCTCAAGCTCCAACTCTTCCCATCCGAGAATAGACTCCTCTACAAGCACCTGTCCCACAAGGCTTGCCTGCAGTCCTCGTGCACATACAGTCTTCAGTTCTTCCTTATTATACACAAGTCCGCCACCGGCACCGCCCATGGTATAAGCCGGACGCAGTACCACCGGATAGCCCAGCTTATCAGCAATCGCAAGTGCTTCGTCTACAGAATACGCAACCTCGCTTCTCGCCATTTCCACGCCAAGCTCATTCATCGTCTTCTTAAACTCGATGCGGTCTTCCCCACGTTCGATCGCATCCACCTGCACACCGATAACCTTTACATTATATTTGTCAAGAATTCCTTCTTTGTATAATTCAGAGCAGAGATTCAATCCGGACTGTCCTCCCAGATTCGGAAGTAGCGCATCCGGTCTTTCTTTTGCAATAATCTGTTCCAGACGATTCACGTTCAACGGTTCAATATAAGTAACATCCGCAATCTCCGGATCCGTCATGATCGTTGCCGGGTTGGAATTCACCAGCACAATCTCATATCCCAGTTTACGCAGCGCCTTGCAAGCCTGTGTTCCCGAATAGTCAAACTCACACGCCTGACCGATGATAATCGGGCCTGAACCAATAATCAGTACTTTATTAATATCTTCTCTCTTTGACATAGTATCTCCTCTCTGAAGCTGTAACAATTTTTTCACAATATAATTTACCATAAAATAGCAGTTGGAATCAATATTTTCTATTTCATTCTACCGCATCTTCTCCGCGATGTCCTCCGGAACCCTGATCAGTCCGAAGGTCCACAAGAGCGGATATATGTAAGAGACACCCCTGATATCTCCTAATGCTTTCGGTTTTTCCACTTCTCCGTCAAATCCACGGCTGTGTTCAAACGCAAGCTTCACACTGCTCCAGGTAAGTCCCTTGCTATTCGCTCTCCGGTCGATAAATATCTCTTTATTCCAGTTCCCGTTCTTCCCAATCTTCAATTGATATCGAAACGGTAATCCGGTTGCCGTTTTAAATGGATATCCCTGCGGTCGTTGATTTTTATGCCTGTCCGTGCTATACTCCACATCGTTATAAAGACCATTAAGACAACCTATCATATTTACTACAAACACCTGATAACAAAGGAGCAACCATGCAATACACGATTCCCGATTATTATAAAGAATTTCACTGCATCGCCGACCAGTGCGAAGAGACCTGTTGCGCTGGCTGGCAGATTATGATTGATAAAAAATCCCTTAAGAAATATATCCACACGAAAAATCCATACAAATGGACATTGCTCCGTGGAATTGATTTTATCCAACGTGCATTCCGTCAAAAAAGCGAAAAACGATGCTTCTTTTTGAACGATAACAATCTGTGTAACCTGTATTCCAATCTCGGGGAATCTGCCCTTTGCAAAACATGTAAGAATTATCCAAGACACATTGAAGAATTTGAAGATGTGCGCGAGATCACGCTGTCTGTTTCCTGTCCGGAAACTGCAAGAATCCTGTTGTCCAAGACAGAACCCGTCACCTTCCTCACCTATGAGAAACCGGGCACTGAAGAATACAATGACTTTGATCCATTTCTCTACTCCATGCTGTTAGACTGCCGCGACGAAATGTATCGCATTCTGAGAGACCGCTCTCTATCCATCTGGACGAGAACCATTCTCACTCTTGGCATAACACACGATATCCAGACACGTATCGATCAGGAAAATGTATTCGACTGCCAGAATGTAATTGCCCGCTATCAGAACCCGGGTGCTGTAAAAAAAGCAGCCTCCATCCATTTTGATGAAGCTGCATTTGCGTTCCAGCACGGTATGTTAAAATCACTCCACAGATTAGAGATATTAAACGAACACTGGCCGGATCTTCTGTTAGAAACCGAAGCCATCCTCTACATGAACGGACCCGCTTATTACAAAGAAGCCAGTCGCGCATTCCTGGATGACCAGGTTCAGATCCAGCTCGAACAGCTTCTCGTATACTTCATCTCCACCTATTTCTGCGGAGCCGTATACGATGGTGAAGCGCTCGCCAAAGCACAGATGTCCGCCGTCTGTACCGGACAGATCTTCGACCTGTGGCTCGCCCGCTATATCGAAAATGGTCATACCATTTCCGAAGAAGAAAAGATCGAATTATTATATCGCTACTCCCGGGAAATCGAGCATTCCGATAAGAATCTGAAGATGATGGAGGAGATTATGGTGCGGCATAAGATGCCGTGGTTATAATATTCACGCCAAGTCAAAATCAGGCCGGTCAACTATGACCAGCCTGATCTTACATTTATCCAAATTCCTTTTCTAATTCTATAATAGTATTCTGAAATCCTTCCATAATGGACGCATCTCCATTTCCGATTTTTTGCTGCACTAATTTTAATATTTTATCTTTTTTACTATCTTTAGGCATCAAATATATCACTGTGTCTTTCATATCTTCAGTTGGTTGCAGCAACAGTGCTTTAAGTTTGCAATTCTTCTTTCTGTATTTTTCCTTCGCCTCATTGATCGCACTTTTTGCTTTTTTTCCTTCTTTATCCGAATCAAGCAAAAAAACTGCCTTACTTTTATAATTCAGATTCATGTATATAGACAACTCAACTTACAAAATCTGTCGTTTTTTCGCGAATTTTCTTCTCTATACCAATCAAGCAGAGACTCTCGTCCCTGCTCGCCTTATCCTTATCATTCTCTATCTTCTAATCTCTACCATACAGATCTCTTGTATATACTTTCTCCTTCACATCATCCAGACAGCAATCATATCTATTTGCTATGATTGCCTGACTCTGTTCTTTGAATTTCTCCAGATCATTCACTACCTTGCTGCCAAAGAATGTACTGCCGTCTTCCAATGTTGGCTCGTATATGATCACAGTTGCACCTTTGGCTTTGATCCGCTTCATTACTCCCTGAATTGATGACTGACGGAAGTTATCAGAGTTGGACTTCATGGTAAGGCGGTATACGCCGATTACTACATTCTTCTCCATCGATGCATCATACATATTCTCATCACCATATGCATAGTAGCCCGCTTTCTGCAATACACGATCCGCAATAAAATCTTTTCTAGTGCGATTGGACTCTACAATCGCATTGATCATATTCTGTGGCACATCCTCATAGTTAGCCAGCAGCTGCTTCGTATCTTTCGGCAGGCAATACCCGCCATAACCAAATGATGGATTATTATAATGTGTTCCAATACGAGGGTCCAGACATACGCCGTTGATAATCTGCTGTGTATTCAAGCCTTTCATCTCTGCATAAGTATCCAGCTCATTGAAATAGGATACGCGGAGTGCCAGGTATGTATTAGCAAATAACTTTACCGCCTCTGCTTCTGTAAATCCCATGATCAATGTATCAATATCTTCTTTGATCGCACCTTCTTGCAGGAGACCTGCAAATGTATGAGCCTCTTTTACCAGTCGCGCATTCTCCACATTCGTTCCCACGATAATTCTGGACGGATACAGATTATCATATAATGCCTTAGACTCTCGCAAAAACTCCGGACTGAAAATGATATTGTCACAGTGGAACTTCGCACGAACACTTGCTGTATAACCGACTGGAATTGTAGACTTAATTACCATGATCGCATCTGGATTATACTTAAGCACCTGCTCAATCACAGACTCTACTGCCGAAGTATCGAAGAAATTCTTCTTACTATCATAGTTTGTCGGTGCAGCGATTACTACAAAATCCGCATCCTTATATGCGGCCTCCGCATCC
>CAVAVU010000015.1:0-14382 GCA_963592205.1 bacterium | reverse complement strand
GCTTCCAACCCTCCGGAATTCAAAAGTGCAAATGCGAGCAAGCTCATCATTAAGCCCCAGAATATTTTTATCCAGGCCGGTGCTTTTCTGTCAGATACAGCTTCTTCTTCACCATCCTCTATGCAAAGATCTGATATTGTCAGAATTTCTGCCTCTATCTGTGTTACAATAGACAACACTACAGCGATAATTGCTATTACTAATAGTATTTCTTTTAATGGTAACTGTTCCAGATATGCAAAAAATGCTACTGAATTACCATATTTTTCAATTGCGTCTACTATTACTGTTGTCTTATTCATCGTCATTTCAATTGCCGATGAACCAAACACTCCAAACCATGCAACAAGAAACAGACACGGTGCAAATAAATTCACAATAATATATTCCCGAATAGTTCTTCCTTTCGCAAGTTTCATCTGGAATAATCCGATCATCGGAGCAAATGCCAGCCACCACGAAAGATAAAATATTGTCCAGTTATTCACCCAGCCACTCTGATATACCGGTTCCAGATATAAAGACTGCGACGGGAAATATTGAAAATATTGTCCTAATGAAGTAATCGTATTATTTAATATGAATAACGTACCACCGAACAAAAAGGCAAAAACAAGAAGTATTATAAACAAATACATATTAATTCTGCTTACTGCTGCAATTCCTTTATGAAGCCCACTGCACGCAACTGCAATTGCGATTAAAGCAAAGCCAACACAAATAATCAATCCAAGTACTATAATATTGTAGGACTTCCCTGATATATAATTAATTCCTTTTGCCAACTGATCAACTGCCAAACCAATTGTTGTTCCGAGACCTGCAACCAGGCAAAAAATACATAACGCATTAATTCCATACCGTAACTGTCCATCTGCTCTTTTTCCAAGAATCGGATACAATCCCGAAGCAATTCCGAACGGTCTTTTTTTATTCCAATATAGAAATCCCATCACTACTCCGACAGAAGTGTATGCCGCATACGGATGCAATGTCCAATGCATAAACGAATATCTAAGTGCCTGTTCTGCTGCCTGCACACTGCCTCCCTCTACTCCTGAGAACATTGGGGGATTCACGAACGTCTGAATTGGCTCTGCCACGCTCCAGTAACAAAGGCCTGCTGCCATTCCCGATGTCAACACAATGCAAAACCATTTAAAAAATGACATTTCCGGTTTAGCATCTTCTCCTCCAAGTCGAATCGCGCCATAATGACTAAAGCATATATATAAGCAGAATACAACCAGAAGAAAAGAACCCAGGACATATATCCATCCGCCATATTTTGTACTCTTCTCCAACAGCATACTTGTTACTTCACCAAGTGTTGACGGGGCAATAATACCTGCAATCATAATAATCAATATCAATGTTGCTGGCGGCATAAAGATTTTTTTATTAACCTTTTCCTGAATTCCTTTCTTCATATGTGCTTCCTCCGCTATATTTTACTCATCAGCCACCTGAAGTGCAATCTTTCCAATGTGTTTCTTAGAAAGGAATGCTTCCTGTGCTTTTACAATATCTTTCAGTGGGAATACTTTTGCAACAACCGGTTTAATCTTTCCCTGCTCAATAAAGCTGATCAACTGTTCAAAAGACTCCTTAGACTGGAAGGTTGTTCCGCAAAGACTCAGATCCTTCAGGTAACAGTCACGTACGTCAAACTCTACCATTGGTCCTGCGATAGCTCCACAGATACCATATCTTCCGCCTTTTTTCAGCACTTTCAGAATCTGTGGCCACTGATTACCTGCTACCATATCCAGTGCAGCATCAATTGACATTTCACCAAGCTTTTCTACGTAGTCTTCACCACGGAGAATAATTTCATCTGCGCCATAACCACGTACGATATCTTCCTGTCCCGGATCACATACACCGATTACATAAGCGTCTCTTGCCTTGCACAACTGAACCAGTGCAGATCCAACACCACCAGAGGCTCCTGTAACCAGAACTTTATCTCCTGCGTTCACACCTGTTCTCCATACCAGATTATTCGCTGTTCCATATGAGCAGCAGAACGGTGCAAGCTCATAATCTTTCAGATCAGATTTTACTTCAAATGTCTGACTTGACAGTGCCGTTGCATACTCTGCGAATCCACCGTCACACTCTGATCCCCATGTAATACAGTCATACGGATTGTCTCCTGTAAAGGAAGGCTGTACACTCTGAACCATAACTCTCTGTCCAATGCGGTCTTCGCTGACACCCTCACCGACTGCTACGATTGTTCCGCAAGAATCTGCTCCCTGGATTCTTGGGAATACCAGTGCCTGGCCAAGCCATGATCCGTCTTTGTCTACATCTTTGAAGCCCTTTTCTCCACCATCATTAGTCTGTGTCTTTACATTTTTAGAATACCAACCAATACGTGTATTGACATCTGTATTATTAACTGCTGAAGCTCCGATCTTAATTAATACTTCACCAGCCTTTGGCTGTGGTACATCAATATCCTCTCTGTATTCCAGTTTTTCAAATCCTCCAAAACCTGTAAGATATACGCCCTTCATTTTTTTTGGTATTGCTGTCATAATCTGATCTCCTTTACTATTCATTTCAATATTTCAAGATACATGTTCTGCGCAAAACCTTGTTTTCTTTGATGGCTTTATATTAACACCTACTTTGTTAAATGTACATCAATTAAAGCAGGATATAAGATTCAATTATTTTGAATATGTTTCCTTTTTCACCACTATTATCTAACATTTCGCGGTAATCTTGTGCTATACTAGTGCTGTCACATACTATATATGTTTATTTTTTGTCAACAACATATCATTATGGAGGCATCGTATGAACCGTATATTCAACCTTGAATACCTTAATACATTTTTAATTGCCACTGAAACAGGCAAATTAAATCAGACAGCAGAGTTGACCTACCGTTCACATTCCGCTGTCAGTATGCAGATCAAAAAACTGGAAGAACAGGTCGGTACCCCTCTCTTTATCCGTAACAAAAACACACTCACACTGACAAAAGGCGGCGAAATCCTACGTAATTACGCTGAACAGATCCTGTCTGTTAATAACGAAGCATTTCGTTCTCTGACGGGCAAAACATGGAACGGTATTCTGACTATTGGCTTACCACCAGATTATTCCAGATATTTTTTATCTGAAATGTACCCTCAACTAAATACCACTCTTCGTGATTATCAGCTCAAAGCAGATTTTGTACGAAGCCGTATTCTGCGCAGCAAAATTCATGAACGCAAACTGGATATGGGTATTGTTGCAATGGAACCTCAATACGAAGATGATATCATCTTATGGCAGGAAGCCCTTCACTGGGTATGTGCACCAGATTTTAAATATAATGAGAATGAGCCAATTCCGATTGCCTTGTTTTCCGATGATTGTGTCATCAATAACCATTCTCTTTATTGCCTTAAGAAGTCAAATGTAGATTTTGAGATTATATTTACCAGTATTTCCATGGATAGTGTCACCGAATGTGTACATGCCGGTGCCGCCGTATCACTACTTCCAGAGAGTCAGATCTCGCCTGATATGAAAGTACTTCCAAAAACATTTCTTCCATGCCCTTTTACACTGAAAATGGGATACTCCTGGAATCCGGATACTGATAAACAATTGCTCAATCGCGTTCTGGAAACGCTCCAGGATTGTATCGAAAGAAAGAGCCCTGTCACCGTTTAAAGGTGCAGAGCTCTTTTATACATTCTATTAATTTTCCTATTCTTTACCATTAAAGCAGTATGTACATACTTTACACGGCTCGATACCGATAGATGCCAGCAGATCATCCAGTCTGTGATATCTCAGTGTGGTAAAGTTCTGCTGCTTACGAATATCTTCGATCATCTGCTCGTATTTGCAACTGCATGGATCTGCATATTCGTCCAGTACTTCCTGCGGACAGTTATCTCCTTCTCTCTTCTGGATCATCTGACGGGCAATCAGCTCCATCTCTGATCTGGAACGTGAGAAGTTCAGATATTTGCAACCGTACATGATCGGCGGGCAGGCCGGACGCACATGGACTTCCTTCGCGCCGCTGCGATACAGAAATTCTGTCGTCTCGCGAAGCTGTGTGCCTCGAACGATAGAATCATCGATGAGCAGAAGCTTCTTATCTTCAATCAATGCCTTAACCGGAATCAGCTTCATACGTGCGATCAGATTACGCTGGCTCTGATTGGTCGGCATGAATGATCTCGGCCAGGTTGGTGTATATTTGATGAATGGTCTTGCATACGGAATACCGGATTCATTGGCGTATCCGATGGCATGTGCAATACCGGAATCCGGTACGCCTGCTACGATATCAGGATGTACGGAATCGCCATCACGTTTTGCAAGCATACTTCCGCAGTGATAACGCATCTCTTCTACATTCACGCCCTCATAAGCGGATGTCGGATAACCATAATATACCCACAGGAAGGAACAGATCTTCATTTCCTTACCAGGTGCTGCTAATGTCTCCACACTTTCCGGAGTCACATAAACGATCTCGCCAGGTCCCAGTTCTTTATAATCCTGATAACCGAGATTGATATACGCATGGCTCTCAAATGACAGACAGTATGCACCTTCCTTGTGTCCCACAACGATTGGTGTACGTCCCATCTTGTCTCTTGCTGCATAGATACCGTCTTTCGTCATTAACAGCATACTCAGTGAACCATCCACCAGATCCTGCACATAACGGATACCTTCTACAAAGCTGTCCTTTTCACAGATCAATGCTGCGATCAGCTCTGTCACATTGACCGTTCCATTCGTCATTTCCTGAAAATGTGTCTTTGATCTGCCGTACAGATCCTCCAACAGTTCCTCGTAATTATTGACTTTACCGACAAATGCAAGGCTAAAGCTTCCAATCTTAGAGCTGAACAGCAATGGCTGCGGCTCATAATCTGAAATACATCCAATACCGATATTGCCTTTCATCGTGCCGGCATCTTTCTCAAACTTGGTTCGAAATGGCGTATTTTCAATATTATGGATTGCACGGTCAAATCCGTTTTCCCCATGTACTGCCATACCTCCGCGTCTTGTTCCCAGATGGGAATGGTAATCCACTCCGTAGAAAAGTTCCAGTACACAATCTTCCTTCGATGCTACTCCGAAAAAACCACTCATAACTTTCTCCTTATCTTATCTGTTATTCTGACATACTACGTATAGTATAGCACTCACCGATAAAATACAGATATTATTTCTCCTAATCTTATTTATAAGCTGTGTTTTCTGAAATACAGATAGGATGCCACAGCCGGAATCAGTGACACAATTACTATGATCGCAATGCTCACATCGATCGGATCTACCCATGACTGAAAACCAGCCAGAAAAGTTAGCACACCGCCAAGTATCCACCATTTACCAGCCATCCTGTGTGTATAATCCCAGTTTTCTTCGTCTGCCAGTGTCCACGGCAGCTTAATGCCTACCGTATAATTCTGTCTGCATTTCGGCAGATAATTACCGACCACGATCAGTATCACAGCCATCAACGCATTTATCCAGACTGTACTGTTTACGCCCTTATAGTCAAGTGCATTACCATAAACACTGACACCCGCATAAATAGATACCAGCGGACAGATGCAAAGGACCAGACGATAAACTTTCGGATTGATATTCTTTCCCTTCGGATCAACGCTTGTCACAAATGCACAGATTACATGTACAACCAGACAAAACAGATAAATTCCAATTACCGCAACCAATTTACTGCTGTATCCATTCGGTGTACCATCGGCCCCAAAATGTGTTGCCACACGATCCGGAAGCTGATTCCACAACAACAATCCAGCCAGCATCGGAAGCAGCGTAACAATACATGTTACAATAAAAAACTTTTTATTCGCTCTCAACATGAGTTCCATCCCCTTTCAGCTCTGACAGCCAGAGCATCACTTCCTCCACTACGGAAGTATTCAATGTGTAATAAATGTAATTCTTTTCCCTGGTCTCAAACACCAGTCCTGCCTTCTTAAGGATCTTCAAATGATAGGAAATCGTCGCACCCGTCATGTCAAAATGCGCTCCGATATCTCCGGCGGACATTCTTCCTCCTTTTAATAATGAAAGAATATCACGGCGGACCGGATCTGACAGCGCTTTAAATGTTTCTCCAAATCCCATACTCACCATCCTTTACCTGCTGCAAACCTATTTAGAAATATTTCTAATCAGTTTATATCACATCTCTTTTCAAAATACAACAGGCATTTAGATATTTTTCTAAATACCCAAATGCCTGTCTGTGTTCTTTCTATAATAAGAGGGGAATATTTTCTGCTATAATGCCATGTCCACCATCTCTACGCTAACATCTCGCGAAGCTTCTTATTCACTACGCCCGGATTAGCCTTGCCTTTCATCGCCTTCATCGTCTGTCCGACCAGTGCTCCAAGCGCTTTTTCTTTGCCGCCCTTATAGTCAGCTACAGCCTGCGGATTGTCTGCGATGACTTTCTTCAGCACTTCTTCCAGTGCTCCATCATCCTGCACGATCTTCAGACCTTTTTCCTCTACGTATTTCTCAGGATCTACATTCTCATCGAAAATCTTTTCAAACACTTCTTTGGCTACGGAACTGTTGATCGTACCAGCCTCGGTAAGCTCGATCAGTTTTGCAAGATGTTCCGGTGCAAAGCAGATGTCTTCCGGTTCCTGTCCGCGTTCTTTCAACAGTCTTAACGTCTCTACCATCAGCCAGTTTGCGACTTTCTTCGGCTTGCCGCAGATCGCCGTGGTTGCCTCAAAAATGTCTGCCATCTTCTTAGAATTTGTAATAATCTCTGCATCGTAACGCGGAATATCAAACTCTCTGTTATAACGCTCCAGCTTCTCTGTACGGAACTCCGGCTGTCTGGCTTTGATCTCTGCGATCCATTCATCACTGATCACGATCGGCACCAGATCAGGTTCAGGGAAGTATCTGTAGTCCTGTGCATCCTCTTTAGAACGCATAGCATGCGATGATTCTTTGTTGTCATCCCAGCGCCTTGTCTCCTGTACAACTGCACGTCCTGCCTCTATTAAATCAATCTGTCTCTGACGCTCTCCGTCAATCGCTCTTGCGATTGCTTTGAAGGAGTTCAGGTTCTTCATCTCAGTACGTGTACCAAACTCTGACGCACCCACTTCACGGACAGACAGGTTCACATCAGCACGCATAGAACCTTCCTGAAGCTTACAGTCCGATGCACCCAGATACTGAATGATCAGGCGAAGTTTTTCCAAATATGCCATAACTTCATCAGCAGAACGCATATCCGGCTCAGATACGATCTCTACCAGCGGCACACCGCTTCGGTTGTAATCTACCAGAGAAGTGTCGTCCCACTCGTCATGTACCAGTTTACCTGCATCCTCTTCCATATGCATTTCGTGGATACGGATCTTTTTCTTCTGCTCTCCGACTTCAATCTCTACATATCCGTTTCTTGCGATCGGAAGATACAGCTGTGAGATCTGATAGTTCTGCGGATTATCCGGATAGAAATAGTTCTTACGGTCAAATTTGCATACCTGCGTGATCTCGCAGTTGGTTGCAAGACCAATGGCAGCCGCATATTCTACTACCTGTTTATTTAACACCGGCAGAGACCCTGGCATACCGGTACATACCGGACAGGTGTGTGTATTTGGTGCACCTCCGAATGCTGTGCTGCATCCGCAGAATATCTTCGTCTTAGTGGCCAGTTCTACATGGACTTCCAGTCCAATGACGGTTTCATACTGTTTTGCCATGATTATCTGCCCCCTTTCTCAAGAGCTTCTGCAAGCTCCGGCCGTGCGTAACTTCCTGTCTGTTCATATGTGTATGCTGCCTGGATCAGTTTCTTCTCCTGATAGCAGTCACCGATCATCTGCATGCCGACCGGTAGTCCCTTGGAATCACGTCCAACAGGAATGCTGATGCCCGGCAGACCAGCCAGGTTCACAGATACGGTGTATACGTCACTCAGATACATTTTCATCGGGTCACTTAAGCTCTTGCCAAGCTCCGGTGCCGTTGTCGGCGCTGCCGGTCCGATGATCATGTCGTATTTTTCAAATGCACGGTCAAAGGCTTTCTTGATCAATGCCTTGGTACGCAGTGCTTTCAGATAATAGGCGTCATAATATCCGGAACTCAGTACGAATGATCCCAGCATAATACGGCGTTTCACCTCCGGTCCGAATCCTTCGGAACGGGATTTCTTATACATGTTGTGAAGTCCTTCATACTCCGCGGTCCGGTATCCGTATTTCACACCATCAAAACGGGACAGGTTGGAGCTTGCCTCAGCCGATGCAATGACATAGTATGCAGGAATTGCATACTCTACGAGACTTAAATCAAATTCTTCTACAATTGCGCCCTTTTCCTCCAGAACTTTTACCGCTTTCAGAATGGCTTCCTTTACTTCCGGATCCAGTCCTTCTCCGAAATAATCTCTCGGAATACCAATCTTCATGCCCTTCACATCGTCAACCAATGCTGATGTGAAATCATAGCTGTCTCTTCCTATAGAAGTGCTGTCCTTTTCATCATGTGCCGCGATCGTTTCCAGAATTGCTGCACAGTCGGTCACATCCTTTGCAACCGGTCCGATCTGATCCAGTGAAGAACCATATGCGATCAGTCCATATCTGGATACGGTACCATAGGTCGGCTTCATACCAACCACGCCGCAGAATGCACTCGGCTGACGGATAGATCCGCCCGTATCAGATCCCAGTGCACAGAAGCATTCTTCTGCTGCCACTGCTGCACAGGAGCCGCCGGAAGATCCGCCCGGCACATGGGCTGTATTCCACGGATTCTTTGTCACTCCATAATAGGAAGTCTCGGTTGTGCTTCCCATTGCAAATTCATCCATATTGGTTTTACCAAGGATGACCGCTCCGGCTTCCTCCAGTCGTTTTACCGCTTCCGCCGTAAATGTCGGTACGAAGTTCTCCAGTATCTTAGAACTGCAGGTTGTGAGCACGCCTTCGGTACACATATTGTCCTTGATGGCCACAGGCACACCTGCGAGCGGTCCCGTAAGTTCTCCTGCATCAATCATTTTCTGCACCTGATCTGCACGTTTCAGTGCTTCTTCTCTGCAGATTGTTACGTAACTGTGGACTTCTGATTCCACGCTGTCTATCTGCGCAAGAGACGCTTCGACTGCCTCACGGACGGTAACTTCTCCTGCCTTTATTTTCTTACCCAGCTGAACTGCTGTCAGACTTCTGATACTCATCTCTTATCCTCCTGACTCTGTCTATCCAATGGTCTTTGGCACTTTGAAGCACTGTTCCTTCTGAAGCGGTGCATTCTTCAACGTCTCTTCACTTCCGTCTCCGTTCGTCACTACGTCTTCCCGGAATACATTATTTACCGGAAATACATGTGACATCGGTTCGATTCCCTCGGTATCCAGTTCATTCAGTGTATCAATATAATCCAGCATCCGTTCCATGTCAGATCTGGCTGCTAATTTTTCTTCTTCCGACAGTTCCAACTTCGCCAGAATTCCTACATATTCGATGGTCTCATCTGATATCTTATTTGCCATAACTGCTCCTTTATCCGTAATCTGCTCTATGCTTCTATCTTTGTTTTATAGATGCCATGGTTCCAATCTCTTTTATATCCCTATGGTTCCAGTCTGCTTAAGTCTCTTGGGAAAAGTGTCGTCTCACGGACGTTATCCTCTCCCACCAGCTTCATCGTCAGACGCTCCAGACCGATACCCAGTCCACCGTGTGGCGGCATACCGTGTTTGAATGTATCCAGATAATGCTCCAGACCTTCCTCTTCCATGCCACGGGCTGCGATCTTCTCACGAAGCGCCTTGTAATCATGGATTCTCTGACCGCCGGTCGTGATCTCCATACCCTTATACAACAGGTCAAAGCTCAATGTATATCTGGTATCTGCCGGATCATCCATTGCGTAAAACGGACGTTTCTTAGACGGATAATGCGTAACAAATACGAAATCACTTCCCCACTCTTCCTGTGCGTACTGTCCGATCAGCTGCTCTTCTTCCGGTTCCAGATCGAATGGATTACGCATCTTGTGACCGTATTTCTCAGATACCTTCTGTTTAATCTCATCAAATCTGACTTCCGGAATCTTGCTTACATCCGGAAGTGTAATGTTCAGGATTTTCAATTCCTTCGCATAATCCTTTGCAAGCATTGCCATCATGTACTGCAGGAATCCTGTCTCCATTGCCATGATGTCTTCAAATCCATCAATATATCCCATCTCAAAATCCAGACTGGTATACTCGTTCAGATGACGTTTGGTGTTATGCTTCTCAGCACGGAATACCGGTGCTGTCTCAAATACTCTGTCAAATACACCGACCATCATCTGCTTGTAAAGCTGTGGGCTCTGCTGCAGTACTGCCGGTCTGTGGAAATAATCCAGACGGAACAGGTTGGCTCCGCCCTCTGCACTCTTAGCTCCGATCTTCGGTGTATGAATCTCCGTAAATCCCTGTTCATAAAGAAAATCACGAAATGCTCTTGTGATACCTTCCTGCAATTTGAACTTTGCACGTTCTCTCACATTACGAAGTGCGATCGATCTGTAGTTCAGCTTGGCATCCAAAGAAGTGTTCAGTTTCCATTTGGAAATGGCAAGCGGCATCATGTCTGCCTCTGGCTCGCTGAGGATTCGCAATGACTCCATGCGGATCTCGATGCCGTTCGGTGCCTTTTCATTCTTCTCCAGTGTTCCCTCGATCTCTACGGTATCTGCTTCCCGCAGATCCTTCAGATCAAATCCGGCTGTGCCTTCCTCGTACACGCCCTGCAGCAGTCCTTCTCTTTTTCTCAGAATGACAAATGCTACGGTTCCCATGTCACGGATCGTATGAACGGCTCCGTTAACCTTAACTTTCTGTCCTGCCAGATCTCCGGCAAGAAGTTCACTGATTTCTAATGTCTCTTTCTTAGCTACTCCTGTTAAATATTCCATGATTGGTCCTCCTTTTTTGAACGGGACGGATCTGTTCTACATTTTCGTAATCGAGTCGGCTAACGCCTACTCGCCGTGCAATCAATGTCATCTCGCCTGTCGGCTCGATGAACATTGGCTGCCCTATAGAAATTCGTGCAAGCACGATTTCTGCATGGCAGCTTATTGCACAAAAAAGTCCCGGAACATGATCTCTCATATTCCGGGACGGATCTAACATAATCCGCGGTACCACCCGCTTTGAATCTCCGGGAAATCTGTAAACGCTTCCTTCCCTTTTAATTCCTCTCTTATGCTTAACGCGCATGACACGTACTGTCCTACTAAGTCCGCAACTTTTCAGCCAGTCTGCTCCCAAGTGTTCCCGTATCTCTCATTCCCTAAAAGGTGCTCTCAGTCGGTGACACCTTATTCCTGTCAGGTTCCAGAAAGTCGAGTCTTGTTCTCAGCATTCTCTGAAATTTGATTCAATCTTAGCACAGCATTTTTTATTTTGCAAGTTTTATTTTTAAAATTTCAATTTTATATTTTTATATCAGTATTTTTGATGTTTTTTATGTGTTCTTATGTCATTTCACACGCATCCTTGCATTTATTTCAACCTATTCCTGACTATCTTCAGAGTTTGCGCCATCTTTTATATTTTCTGACGACTTCTTTGAAGATGTCTTTGCCGACTTCACCGACGGATCCTTCTGCATAATTGGTAATGCATCCTGCACCTTCTTCACACCATCACCTATAATACCATTGGTTCTGTCAAGAGATGCTGTCACATCGTCTGTCAGATTCGTAAGTCCTGTATTCTTTTCCAGATTCTCCGGATCATCCAGCGGCAGAATAAAATATTCATTATCCGGATTCTGATCCATGTATACCCAGGTTGGAATGAAGTCTGCCCCATCCAATGAAATATTGCCCTTGGTATCTCTCTTAACCGTCAGCTTCACCATCATGCCGTCCTCGGAATATCCATTAGTCACACCGTCCATGTATTCGGTACGCTGATTAGACAGATGATTGCCAATCGCATACGCACATACCATTTCATGATCACCGTCACTGCTGGTCAACAGATCCACAGGCTCGATCACATGCGGATGACTTGCAATCAATGCATCCACACCCAGATCACACAGCTGTTGTGCGATCTCATCCTGTATCGTATTTTCTTCTGTCTGATATTCTACGCCCCAGTGCATACATGCAACCGTATACTCAACACCTTCGTCTTTCATATCTGACAGGATCTGCTCTACGTCATCATACAGTGACTGTGGATCTGCTTCTTTAAAGGTATTGATCAGATCTGCGCTCTCATCACTGACTGCGATGCCATTGATCGTCTTCTGACCGCCCACTTCTTCTGTCTCAAATACATAGTTAAAGAAACCGACCTTGATTCCATTAATATCTTTCACGACATATTTCTTATCATCGGTCTTCTTACGCGCTCCTGTATACAGAATACCATCCTTATCCAGAACTTCCATGGTGCGCTGAAGTCCTTCATCACCGCCATCGTAAATGTGATTGTTGGCAAGCAGGCACATATCAATACCATTCTCTGCCAGCGCATCTGCAATCGCGTCCGGCGAACAGAACGTTGGATACCCACTATAATTGCCACCAGTCAATGCATACTCTGTAGTGCAGATTGCAAAATCCGCGTCATTGTAATAATCCTTCACATACTGGAAAATCGGATTGTAGTCATAGTTCTCACCATCGTAATATACAGATGATGTCAGGAACGGCTTATGCATGATGATATCTCCTGCGATATTGATTGTCGCTGTTGCTTCTTTCGACTCCGCCTTATCACCCGTCTTCACTTCCACAGAAGTTGTCTTTGCCGGTTCCTTCTTACTGCCTCCGGTCACTTTCTTTACCACCGCTCTTACCAGTAACACAGCCAGCAGTAGTATCAACACCATTACCGCAATCAGGATTGCCCGCTGGATCCTGCGTTTCTTTCTGCGTTTCTCTCTCGCCGCACGACGTCGTCTCATTTCTTCACGGTCTCTGCCCTCTGCCGCACGCTTTTCCGTTGCTGCTTTATGCGCCTTAATACCTCCCGGTCTCGGCGCGGATTCACCAGCCGATTCCGTATGTTCTGTAATTTCTTTCATAATACTTTTCTCCCTCCACAGCCATTCATCAGACTGCTTCCTTGTTCACTTTTCTATACATAATAAGATACTTGAAAAATGTCGAAAAGACAAGATTACGGAGGGATTTCCGGATATTTACAGAGATACTAAAAAAGACAGCCGCTTTTACGACTGTCTTTCATCAACGAATGCTAATCGACTGGTATATTACTGCTTTTCACTCTGCCCACGCTTCATATATTCCAATTCTTTCTTCAACATTTCTATTTCTTTATCTTTTTCATTTAACTGCTCTTTCGTCTCAACCAGCTCTTCTCTGGTCTTATCCAGATCCTTCTGCATCTCATCTATCATCAATTCTACACTGTTGCGATCCAGTTCCTGCAATTCTTTTGAAAACATTCTCATCACTCCATCCAGATTCCGGCAAATATCATAGATTTGCTCATGCATTTCCTTAAAATCCGGACAAGTCTTTATAATTCTCAGAATATCATCCGGATCATCCATACACATAAAAGCAAGCCATGCTTCTAACCGATTATTTATCACCATTTCACTACTTTCATTGTGCTTAATGCTTCGGAAATTGTCAAGCGCTACAAATAGATATTTCTGCAAAAGATTCATTTTTGCTCCACTGTCAGATGTCTGTTCAAAATGATGCAGATATCTGACTCCGAATCTATGTAACTCCGATGGACTTGTCTCAAATAATACGATTGTATAGACATCCTTAATATCCCGATAACAGGATTTCTTTTTCTGTCCTTCTTCTTTATTTCTCATCCGTACACGCCGATACTGTCTCAACAGCAGATCAGCTGAATAACAGGCACTTCTCTCTCCCGGAAACATATATCCATTCTTTTGAATTTCCAGGTTCACGATACTTCCATTTTCTAATTCCACAACGATGTCCATGATCAGAATCGAATATCCATCTGATAGTCCCGTTTCTTCGTTTGGCAGTACTTCCAATATTTTTACACTCTGCCCAAGGAGAAGTGACAGGAATTCTTCTACTCTTTCTTCATATATTTCTGGATTCAAAATTTCTTTACTTATAAAATCGTACATCATTTTGACGCCTTTTGCGCCCGTCACAAAATCCAGAAATTCCTTCTGTTCTTCCTGTTCCCATTCTTCGTACATTTGTTTAAGGTTTGAACGACTGTTAATTTCATTTAGGACCTCTTCTTCGGTCCGAATCATTGGAAAATACTGTTGCAGTTTGTTAGTCATAGACACTTCCTCCTGGTAATACACCACTGTAAAACAAATAATTAATACGTTCCATCAT
>CAVAVU010000014.1:0-29165 GCA_963592205.1 bacterium | reverse complement strand
GATGGGCTTTGACAAAAGAAGAAAGAGAAGCAATGAATTTTGACAAGTAGAGGTAGGATTGGCAGATCTGTTTATCGTTGGGCAATATGATGGCGTGGTAAGTACTACCGCAGTATCGATCGGTTCACAGATTATGCATATGATCACCGTTATGATCGTTGGACTTGCTATGGGGACAACAGGAAATACAACTTCCAATTTACAGAAGAATTACGCAAAAAAGAAGCGGCGGCTCTGAAAACAAAAACTGGTTAAATTATACACTATCCCAGTGATTTTTAACCAGTGCTTTAATACCATCATGAATATTGGTGTTTGAATTTCCATCCAGAAATGTGACAACCCGAAAGCCTATATCCGCATATTTCTTACGTTCAGCTTCAAATTCTTCCTGTGAAGAAAAATCATTACGCCAGAGATAATACGTTGGCTTCCGCAAGGTTATCACATCCTTTCTCTTAAATTTTCTATATCTATCATATAAAAAGTGGACAGTTTTCGTGTCTGTCCACTTTAAAATAATTTTACCGTTCACGATCTGAATGGTTTAAATGTCCTCGTTTTGCCAGTTCCAGTATTTCTGGTGGAATACGTTCCATCAGCTTCTGGAGATTTTCATACTCAGCTCTGAGTTTGGCATCGTCCATTTTCTTTTGTATACTGCTGGACGTTGCTTCTTTTACCTGTCTGCTTAAATCCTGTGTCTGCCTTTTTAATGATACATTATCTGACTTTAAGGAACTAATCGTCTTATCATATTTCCGAACCTGTGTCTGAAAGTTTTCCATTGCGGGGAAAATCTTTTGTAAAAGTTCCACTGCTTTATCTGTATTTTTACCGGCATTAAAGAGATTTGTATTTTCCAGTAAATCAGTAATCTGCTTGGCCTGTCGGGTTAGATGTGCTGCTTCTTTGAAAAGTCGTGGTGGAATATGTTCACGCCCGGTCATGCTGGCGGCTTCTCCACGTTCCAGATCTGGATATTTTTCTACCATGTGTTTCCAGAACTCATCCTGCCACCAGGTCAGCTTTTTCTTATTTCCAAGAATCTCTTTTGCACAGAGCCTCCCATCTTGGGTTATCGGGACAAAGGAAAGGTGCATATGTGGAGTTTTCTCGTCCATATGCACCACAGCCGAAAGGATTGTCTTTGAATCTTGATATTTCTCTATAAATTCCAAAGCTGTTTGGAAATACGCTCTGACTTCACTCTTTTTCTTACCTTTGAAAAATTCTGGTGTGGCAGTAATCAAGGCTTCAACAACACGTACACTGTCTTTTCGTGTCCGGCATCCATATTCTTCAATCAGTCGATTCGATTCTGTCCGGTACTTTTCGACTGGTTCAATCAGGTGATAATTCAGATTTTTTCGACTGCTGTCTATATCCGGATTACTGGCATATTTTTCTTTTTTTCGTTCATTGTGTGCTTCAATATTGCAGATTTCAGGTCCTTTGTATTTTGCAAATCTTAAAATACCGTATTGTGCTTTTGGCATTTGTACTTCCTCCTTTCCAAAAAACAGGCTAACTGTCATATTATTTCGACAGCCAACCTGAAAAATATATAATGTGTAACTTACATTGAATCACTATGTACATACGTACCAGATTTTAATTTGTCCATTCCTTCGGTACGTACGTACACTGGGAAGCGTCCATAAAGCCATCTGTATAAGACGGCTTTGTAATAACCTCTACTCCCGTAAATCCCCAGACTCGTCGCCCGGCAGATTTTTTTATTGTATTGCAGTGTACCAGATTGTATTTTGTCTGAACTGCAATCATAGCATCTGAGAAACTTCGATTTTTTAATGCGGTCATAGAATTTTCTTCACACCAGAGACGATAGCTCTCATACAGTTCCTTGGAACTTGCACTTGCTTCTGGCTGAAAACGAATGTATCCTTCTGATTCTAAAAATTCCAGTACATTGTTATTGTCTCGTTTCACATTTTCATGATTCGCCTTGATGCGGGGACTTTCTGTAAATTTAAAATCCTGACGAACTAACCGTTGTAGTCCTTCGAACGCCCAGCGAAAAATACTTTCGGCTTCATTCTTCATTTTTTCTGCCAGATAGGGATCATCTACACGATCAGCAGGTTTCTCCTTTGTTGTCAGTACTAATTGCCTTCGGTAAAATCCATCGCTCCGGTCATACAATGCCTGCAAATCACCATTACTGAATGCAAGCAGTCTGGAAAAAAACCATCCCTGGTAACTCTGCTTTCCTTTACGTTCCAAGTCCATTTTCCCCTGAGCAGTAACAATGGATTTTACATAACTGGTCTGTTTCAGAGCTTCCATTCGCATATCATCATCTACGCATAATAAAATGTGTTCAAGGTCAGCTCTGGCAAAGCGGTTTTCAGAAATTTTACCGATACTTCCGTCTTTCATATTTGAGCCTAACAAGCTGTTCAAAACAGCACCAATCTGTGATTTACCCTCTCCGCCATTGCCTTTTATAATCATCATCCGTTGGTCTACGCTCTGCTTCGGTCGGTGCTAAACGTGTGCCACTGGCACACAGCACCCTTTGTTACTTGGAATCAGGCAATACCCAATAAACTCCTGCAAAGTTGGAATATCTTCCGGGTAGAGCAGTTGATTTAAAAATGACAGCCATGTGACAGCTTCTGGTGCATCTGGATTATAGTTGACCGGAAGACGCGTTCGTACAATATCCGGTTTTTCAGGGATAAATGTGCCATCTATATATAGCGTTCCATTTGCAAGATGAATTTTATTGGTTTCCGGTGGAAAATCCTCTATATAAGCTGCCAGTTTCATAACTTCCAGAATATTGGTTACTTTGCGTGGAACATTGTTAATGGCATAATGTTTCAGACTTTCGAATATTTCCCCACGAAGGGGCAGATCATCAGTAATCCGCCCCTCCGGAGTAAAAAATGCATTGTTGGCAAAGAGTATTTTATGCATATGGAGAAATTTCTCACAAAAGGCAGCTTCATTGATATTGGTTCCGTCAAACCAAACTGGATAGTTACTAAGCTGCTTCTTCATATATATCCCCCTCATCACGAGGCCCTGAAAGATATTTCAAATCTTCCAGATAGCCTGTTTCTTTCATGGATTTTACAACTTCAAAGCCTTCCTCTTCATCTGCAAAGGTCAGATAGTCTGCCAGATATTCGATATAACTCAGATTTTTACATGCTTCTTCAAATCGTTCGTCCATAGGTAAATCCGGACTTTCCGGTGCATATAGTACTTTCCATTTTTCCAGACGGTGAAGATATTCACATACCATTTTCTGGCATTCCCGTAAATCTTTCTGGCTGTTTTTGTTTTCCATGTACTCTGGCTTTTTCAGAGCTGCTATTACTGGTGGCTTGTCTGGTGTAATCCCAAAATCTACAGCAATTTTCTTAGCAGCTTCATAGTTACTCAGTCCAAACAGATTTGCAACAAACTGGATCACATCTCCGGTAGCACCACAGCCAAAACAGTAGTAATAAGTGGTATTCAGTTTCATACTTGGATGATGGTCATTATGAAATGGACAACAGATCATGTTGTTTCTTCCAATTTTCATGCCATAATATTCGGCAGCCTGTCCGACTGTTACAGTTTCTTTTATTGTTTCAAATAATCTCATTCTATTTTCCTCCTCGTATAAGTTTGAATTTAAAGCTGTGCCGTTTTATCCAGTTCCTTTCCTGACAGGCAACCCTTCTCGGCGCTGTGTCGTCTCTTTGTGAGCGCTCTTTTCTAATCAGAAAATCGTGGCGGTTTATAAAGTTCCGGAACGGTCATTTAGTTTTCAAGGTTCTGTCTGATCGATCATGTTGACAGTTTAGCATGAAAAAATCGCACCCCTGATTTATTCACGTACAATGAAAATCAAGAATACGATTTGATAAAAAATTGCAAATTTGCACAGGCACAGATATAATGGAAGTAGTTTAGGAGGTGACGAAACAATGGGGAAATCTGATTTAATAGAAGATGAAACAAGTCTTGCATACCGATTAAGTAATTTGCGGAAAGACCATGATTTAAGCCAAAAACAGTTAGCCGATCAGCTTCATGTGACTCATTCGCAAATCAGTCGTATTGAGAGCGGTGAAACAAAAAATCCTAATATAAGCATTGTAATAGATGCCGCCAGGTTTTTTCATGTTTCTACTGATTATCTGCTTGGAATCACTCAGATTACTTCACCCAAAAGTTATGATATATCGGAACTTGGACTGTCAGAAGAAGCGGTAACGAGACTGATTACCAGAAGAATAGATGTAGATATTTTAAACCGATTATTGGAGCATGAAAATTTTCCTAAATTATGTATTATGATTCGGAATTATTTTGATGATACCATTGCTGAGGGCATCATGGCACGAAATAAGGTCATTGATTTTGCTGTTGATCAACTGACTGATCTGATGACTGCAGAACCATCAAAAAGAAAAGAGATTATAAAAGATAAGCAGTTTTTAAGCTCACAGAAATTAGGAGCAAATGAAGCAGACATTGAAAAAATCAAGATTCAGTTTATGGCAATATTACGTGATGTTAAATCTGGTATACAGAAAAAAGAACCAATAAAAGCAGTTGCTACAGCCGAAGCCGTACAGATGATTCGGGACGCATTGCCTGATAAGCCGGTTTCTGATATTACAAGTACTGACGTAGCAAATGCAGTAGCTTTTTATATGGGACAGACAACAGATCTGAATGATGAGGGACTTGCAATGGTGCAGAATTTGGCAAAATATATCTGTGACATAGTGTATCTAAAAAAAATTCAGAGAATAGCTAATGGAAGTAGGGATATACCTTTCTTTAAATGTGGCATCGTCTGAATAACAGCATTGTCATGCTAATATTCAGACTCAGTTCTGTTCTTTCAGGCAACTCCTTTACGGAGTACCTTTCAGCACAGAATGCCGGGAATTGGAGATAATCGTAAGGATATAGAATTTCTTCCCGGCAGCCACAATTTCATAAAGGTATAACACACTAGACTTTCCTGACGGAAAATCGTGTGCCAAGGGGAGTGCCGCCCCTTTGGATACCCCTGCTTGAATACTGCCAGATATGGCAGATAATAAAATACATCAAGATTTCTTTTACAATCGAAGGAGAATTATAAATATGTCAGAATATGGATTTACGAAAAAAGACTGGGCATTGTTCAGAGAAAAGGTAGCCGATTGGCAAGAAGCCTATATGGATAAGTTGAATAAAGAATATATTGATTTATTAAATGGCGATGGAAGACCTTCTGAAAAATTCTGGGCTTTGGAAGAGCGAATACGGAATGATAAAAAAGATACAGGTGTACAGTTAAGAATGAGCCGTTCCAACTGTATCTACAATATTGTCTCATTGTTGAATGAAGGTGCGATTACTATGGAAAATCTGGAAGAATTCAGTGATGAATTGAAAGAAAGAGTACACTTTATTGCAAAATAAAAAGCCCTATCCATTTGGAACAGAGCATTTATAGATGAAAGAGATTATTTGGCAGGCGTCGCGGCTCCTGCATCTCTTTTAACCCATAGGGTGCGTGGTTGCAACGAAATTTACCACCTCAAATAATCCTAGATTTATAATAACCGGAACATCCTAACTTGTAAATAATAAATATACTATCATGCGAAAAATACCATTTTAAAGCAAGTATGATTTCTGATTGACTTTCTTAGTTATATCAGTTATATTGTCTTTGGTGATCAGATTGCAGAAACTTGAGAAGCCTGCGATCGGGGGAGGATGCTGAGGCTCCTCTCCTTTTTTATCTGAAACATTTTTCGGTGAGGTATATATAAGACTTGCAAAAGGGAGGTATAACAATGAAAATTGAACTTGGACAAGTTCAAAAAATGTTGGAATGGCTAAAAACCAAACTATATTTAGATTCTATTGCACAAAATGCTCGTTCCAGAGCCATAAAGAGAGGACAGGTATATCGTTGCAATTTCGGCTGTGGAATTGGAAGTGAAATGCAAAAAGAGCGACCAGCGGTTATTATTCAAAATGATGTTGCTAACTCCCGTTCTGGTAACACTATTGTAATTCCAATTACGCATGATACCAGCACTTTACCTTGTGTAGCAAATATTACACCGCAGACAGATGCAGCAGGTAATATTATTCTTGATGGTCAAGCAAACACATCCAATATGATGTGTGTCAGCAAAGCAAGATTAGGTGATTTTGTAGGCTTTTTGCCAAAAACAGATATGAAAAAAATTGATGAGGCAATTGCTAAAACAGTCGGTCTTATGGGATATTACTCTGATCTAAATAAGCGATTGGATGATAAATTGCAATATATTTCAAAAATAAAAGAAGAGCGTAATAGAGCACAGGACGAACTTGCTGAACTAAGGAAAATTCTTGAATTGTCAGATGATATTTCCTTGACAGAACACATTGCAAAGATAAAAATAAATATTGACAAGGAGTAAGAGAACCAGTATTATATAAATACAAAGAAGTCTTTTTCCGGAGTGAGAAAGATATTATTACTTATTCAAAGGAAAGGGACTCTGGATGAGTTCCTTTTTACATTTCATAAAATTTGGTTTTGTAACATATACTATGAACACAAAGTAGCTCTGGATAGGATATTCGGAGTTGTAAAACGGCGGAAATATCATTGCTGGTATTTCCGCCACTTCTTTTATAGATTCTTCGCACTATTCAATCCATCCACCCAATTACATAAAATTACAATCGTCTCATAATTTACATTGATATATGTACGCCACCTTTTCTGCCGCCAATCACATCCTTACCTTTCAGGTCTTCCCATTTAAAATTCGGTTCATTGTCCCGTGCCACAAGGAAATTACCGGCCCGCTGGGTAAGCTGGGCAAAGTTCACCACATAATCATTCGCGCCCTCATTGTAGGTATAAATGGATGCCTCTGAACCCATGAACCCGATATCCGCTTCTCCGGAGATTACCGCAGTCATCGTCTTATCGGCTCCAAAACCGGTAACCAACGTGAGTTCGATTCCTTCATCCTTAAAATATCCTTCCTCAATTGCCACATACATCGGTGCATAGAAAATAGAATGCGCCACCTCGTTCAAAGTTACAGAAACCAGTTTCTTCTCTTTCGTTTCTTTTGTATTTTTTGTCGTCTGGCTGGTCTCTGAAGAGTTGTCAGAACCACAGGCACATGCCATGCTGACCGTCATCACAGCCACCAGCAGCAACGAAATCAATTTCTTTTTCATAAGAACCTCCCATAAAAATAAACTTCTCGTTTACCATATGCGGATTCTTATCATTTGTGCTTTTCTGCATGATGATAGCAGAATAACTTGACAATCTCCTCATTTCTACGGATACTACTAACAGAAAGGCGGACTTTAACATGAACCATACTATCATCACTAAAAACACCCAGCGGACTGAAATCCGAAAACGCACAAAGCTACTGACAGATGATTACTGTCATACTTCCAATCAAAAGATTATTCAATCAGCACTCTCTCTTCCGGAATATCAGCAGTCTTCCATGATCTTCTGCTATGTCAGTGTAGAAAAAGAAGTAGACACACGTAGCCTGCTGAAACAGGCCTGGGCTGATGGTAAATGCACTGCCGTTCCCCGCTGCATTGGCAAAGGCATCATGGAACCTTACGAGATTTCTTCTTTTGATGATCTGATTCCCGGACTCTATAATATTCCAGAACCATCTGAACGCTGTCCACTGGTAGATCTGGCTGACATTGACTTTGCTATCGTTCCATGCCTCTCATGTGACCGCAAGAGACGACGTCTGGGACATGGCGGCGGATATTATGACCGGACACTTATCAAGCTTACTGCTCCATCCGCAGCACTGTGCAGAGAAGCATTACTGCTGGATGAAATCTGCTGTGAAGAACACGATCAAAAAATCGATATCTTAGTTACAGAAAAGAAAATATATCGTTAGAACCATTCGTTTCGTTCAGAGCCACCTCCAAAACGCTTCGCATTTCGTCGGTGTGTGTATCCGTCAAATAAAAAGACCAGACCTGGCATAAGCCAAATCCAGCCTTCTCATCTTAATTATGCACAGCATTCTGCTGCTATATACCATTTTTTACAGGAAGATGTATTTCAGAATAAACAATACAGCCAATACATACATCAGACCGCTGATCTTCTTATCTTTTACCTTTCCAGTAATCAGGTTCAATGCTACGTATGAGATAACTCCCATAGAGATACCTTCTGAAATGCTGTAGAAGAACGGCATTGCCAGAATACAGATATAGCAAGGAATTGCTTCTGCTACATCATCAAAATCAATATTAACAACATTTGTCAGCATGTAGAATCCTACGATGATCAGTGCCGGTGCTGTTGCAAATGACGGAATTGCAAGGAAGATTGGTGACAGGAACAGTGACAGTCCGAAAAGGATTGCTGTTGTAACTGCTGTAAGTCCTGTTCTACCGCCTTCTGTTACACCAGAAGCACTCTCCACAAATGTTGTAGTTGTAGAAGTACCAAGTACAGCTCCTGCAGTTGTTGCAACCGCATCCGCAAGAAGTGCTCCCTTGATCTGCGGAAGCTTACCTTCCTCGTCCAGCATGTTAGCCTTAAAAGATACACCGATCAGTGTTCCGATCGTATCAAACATATCTACAAACAGGAATGCAAATACAACAACGGCAAAGTCTAATGTAAACACACCGTCAAACTGCAGTTTGCCAAAGATCGGTGCCAGACTTGGAATAGAAAGTCCGTTGCTGAAATCTGGCAGTAAGCTGTAGCAGCTGACATCCGGATTCGGTACATACAGTCCTGTAAACTGACAGATAATTCCAAGCAGCCATGTGATCAGAATACCCCACAGGATATTACCCTTTACATTCTTGATAACCAGAATACCAGTGATCACAACACCGATAATTGCAAGAAGTACGGTGATGCCAACATCAGAAGCAGTTGCTTCCAGTCCTGTTGACGAATTATATCCATCCAGAGAGAACAGCTCTACCAGAGTTGCTCCGCCGATTACGATGTGTGCATTCTGAAGTCCGATAAATGCAATAAACAGACCAATACCTACACTTACAGCTGACTTCAGATTCATCGGGATTGCATTAAAGATCTGCTCACGCACATTGGTAAGGGATAATACGATAAATACAATACCCTCTACAAATACGGCTGTCAGCGCAACCTGCCATGTATACCCCATTCCCAGTACAACGGTGTATGCAAAATATGCATTCAGTCCCATACTAGGTGCCAGTGCAAATGGGTAATTTGCAAGCAGTGCCATCAGAAGTGTACCGATCAGAGATGCCAGTGCTGTCGCCGTAAATACAGCACCATGATCCATACCTGTAGCCGACAGGACATTCGGATTAACCGCAAGGATATACGCCATTGTCATAAATGTTGTAATACCGGCAACAATCTCGGTTTTGACATCTGTGCCATTCTCACTTAGTTTGAAAAATTTTTCTAACATGTGTCTCCTCCTTTTTCTCTCACTCATGCTCAAAAAACAAGATATATTTAGCATAACAAAACAGGTCCATAAAGTAAATGGACCCGTTTATTAGTTATCCTTATTGATATTTATAAGCACACATAACTCTTCCGCATAAATCATAACCTCTATTTCAGCTCGCGGATATGTTTGCGCAATGCAAGAATCTGAGACGGTGCTACCGACAATTCATCAATACCCATATTGATAAACTGCTCTGTCATCGACAGATCTGCTGCCAGATCACCACAGATACTGATCCGTTTGCCTTCCAGATGCACATTATTCGCCACGATACGGATCATCTTGATCAACGCCGGGTGCTTCGGGTTATAATATCCCGCAATTCTACGGTTGGTGCGATCCATTGCAAGCGTATACTGTGTCAGATCATTGGTTCCAAGACTGAAGAAATCCATCTCCCTTGCCAGCTCACCACTGATCATAACCGCTGCCGGCGTCTCAATCATAACACCCACCTGAATATCCTCATCATAGGCAATCTTCTCTTCGTAAAGTTCGTGTTTTACTTTTTCAAGTACATTCTTTGCAGCAATCGCTTCTTCAATCGAGCTGATCATCGGAAACATGATCGCCAGATTGCCATAGACTGATGCCCTTAAAATTGCACGAAGCTGTGTCTTAAACATCTCTTCCTTATCTAAAGAGACCCGGATACCACGATACCCCATCACCGGATTATTCTCTCCCAGGATCTCCATACAGTCTACTGACTTTTCACCGCCGATATCTGCTGTACGGATCACGACACGTTTCGTTCCCATGGCTTCTGCCGCCAGTTTGTAGATCTGGAACTGCTGATCTTCAGTCGGGAATCTGCTTCCTGATTCCATGTAGATGAATTCACTTCGGAATAATCCCACACCGTTGGCATCATTGCGGATTACATTCTCAATGTCTTCTTTACTGGTAATATTAGCACTGACATCAATCTTCTGTCCGCTCTGCGTTACATTCTCTTTCCCCTTCAGACGCTCCAGGGTCTCAGCCTTATGCTGATTCATCTTCTGCTTTTCCTGCATCTTTGCCATAGTCGTCTGATCCGGCTCAATGTATACCTTACCCTCGAAGCCGTCAATAATAACTGTCTTGCCTTCATATTCTTTCTTCAAAGCCTCACCGATTCCGATCACAGATGGAATCTCTTTGGTTCTTGCGAGCATAGCTGTATGGGAATTGATCGTACCGTACATAGTCACAATTCCAAGGACTTTATTGCGGTCGAGCTGTGCCGCCTCACTCGGATACAGATCTCTCGATGCCATGATAAATGTATCGTCTGTCAGCAGCTTCTCCCTGCGGATACGTGACAGAATTCTCAGGATGCGTGTTGCCACATCATGTACATCTGCCTCATGCCCACGGACATAACTTGCCTCCCGCGGCGAATATTTTTCAATGAAACGGTTTGTCGCTTCCTTCACTGCATACTCCGCATTAAACTTCTGATTCAGAATGATATTATTCACACTGTCAATATACTCGGTATCTTCCAGAACCATCAGCTGCATCTCAAACATCGCCGCATTCGCCTCGCCGATCTCTCTGGTCATTTCCGCATATAGTTCTTTAATTTCCTGAACTGCCTTCTCACATGCTTTCTTAAATCGAAGAACTTCCTTCCTCGCATCCTCTACATAGATCCGGCGAATCTCTTTTTTTCCTCTTTTATAGAAGGTAAGCCTTCCAATGGCAATGCCTTCGGCTACCTTTTTTCCAGTCAATGTAATCATAGTCTACCGTCCTTTTCTGTGTCTCTCTTTACTTTACACGCTGTCGCAAAATGCGTCAAGCAAAACAATCGTTTCCCATCGTATCGTCTTGTTAATTTGTTACATTTTTCAGTGTGTTTTCGTTGACTTTTTTAGTAATACGTGATAATGTTAATTGGAATCTTCTATAGGACATTTTCGATGTATCTATAGGTATTTTTCAAATCATATTATGGAGTATGGAGGTATTGCAATGAGCAAGGGTACAGTAAAGTGGTTTAATAATCAGAAAGGCTACGGCTTCATTTCTGATGAATCCGGCAACGATGTGTTTGTACACTATTCTGGCATCGCTATGGATGGATTTAAATCATTAGAAGAAGGCCAGGCTGTTGAATTTGATGTAACAGATGGCGCTAAAGGACCACAGGCTGTTAACGTTGTTAAATGTTAATCAGCACCGCATTCAGATCGGTAATGTACCTTTTATTTATATAAATTTATTGACTTGTTAGGTAAGGCTTAAATTAATATTTAAAAGCATACATGCGAATGCGCAAGAACTGCCGCACAGATTGTGTGGCAGTTCTTTTTTGCATTGCGCCAAGTCAAAATCAGAGCCAGACAATACTATCCTGTCTGGCTCCAACTATTATTTTACATGTATTCTATACGTTTGCGCTGTATGCCTCGTCTGCACTGTATACGATGAATCCGCATCCTGTCAGAATATCTACTACTCTGCCAGGCTCATCACTCTTAAGTACGGCTGCCGCATCAATACCATTGGCAAATGCATACATATACTCTATATTGATCTCACCTTCTACGAGCTGATGCATTGCTTTTGACAACGATCCTGTGTCATGTGCAACACGGAATGCGATCACATCTGTCAGCATTGCAGTGATGCCCGCTTCTTTCAGCACCTTACGTCCCTTGTGAGGATCGGACACGATCATACGCAACATACCATAGTCAGCGGTATCTGCAAGACTCAGCGCCACGATATTGACGCCGCCTTCGGATAATACTTTCAGCACGTCATCCAGACGTCCTGCTCTGTTTTCCAAAAATACAGACAACTGCTGTACTGTGTAACTTATACTCATAATCTCATTTCCTCCTATTACAGATTTCTGTTATCAATGACACGTTTTGCCTTGCCTTCGCTTCTCTCGATAGTCTTAGGCTCAACCAGTTTCACTTTTACTGCAATTCCAAGTGCCTGCTTCAGCACAGCCCCGACTCTTTCTCTCAGAGCTTCCATCTTACGGATCTCATCAGAGAAGTATTCCTCTGTAACTTCTACCATAACAGTCAGTACATCCAGATTATTCTCGCGGTCTACGATCAGCATGTAGTGAGGTGCTACCTGTCCGCCCATAGACAACAATGCTGCTTCAACCTGTGTCGGGAATACATTAACTCCACGAATAACCTTCATATCATCGGTACGTCCGGTGAACTTCTGGATTCTTGGAAGTGTTCTTCCGCATTCACAGGTGCTGTGATCAATACTTGTCAGGTCTTTGGTTCTGTAACGAAGTAATGGCATGCCTTCTTTTGACAATGTAGTGAATACCAGTTCTCCTGTCTCTCCGTCTGCACATGGAGTCTGATCTGCCGGATTCAGTACCTCCGGATAGAAATGATCTTCGTATACATGCAGTCCCTTGTGGTGAATACACTCCATCGCCACACCAGGTCCTGTAATCTCACATAATCCATAGATGTCAAAGGTATTAATATTTAAGATGTCTTCGATCTGCTTCCGCATCTCATCTGTCCACGGCTCTGCGCCATTGATACTTGCCTTGATCTGCAGACGGTCAATGATTCCGGCTTCCCTGGCTGCCTCTGCCAGATACATCGCATAAGACGGTGTACATGCAAATGCAGTTGCGCCAAAGTCTTCCATACACATCAGCTGACGCTTGGTATTACCGGAAGACATCGGAATTGCCATTGCTCCCAGTGCACGCGCACCAAAGTCCAGACCAATACCGCCTGTAAAAAGTCCGTATCCATAACAGATATGAATTCTGTCTTCTGAAGTAAGTCCTGCCATGGTAAGACCTCTTGCCACACATTCTCCCCATACCTCTACGTCCTTATCGGTATAAGAAGCCAGTGTCAGCTTACCGGTTGTACCGGAAGTTCCCTGTACACGGGTAATCTTCTCCTTCGGAACAGCCAGCAGTCCAAACGGATAATTATTTCTCAGATCCTCTTTTGTTGTAAATGGAAGCTTTGTGATATCTTCAATCCCCTTGATATCTCCAGGCTCAACACCCAGCTCGTCCATCTTCTTCTTATAAAACGGTACATGCTCATATACATTCTTTACCTGTTTTACCAGCCGTTCACTCTGGAGTGCAGACATTTCATCCCTGCTCATACACTCAATTCGCTCGTCTCTGTACTGCTCTTTCCAGTCCTGTAATAATACCTTTGCCATCTTTCCTCTCCTTCGCTTTCGTTATATTTACAGATGATATCCCACATCAAAAGCTTTTTTATTAATATCAATTGTCTTTGGAGGAACGGTGTTCTCAATTACCTGATACCACTGTTCTTTTGTAAAGTCCATATGCTGTGCTGCGATTCCCAGTACAACCAGGTTAAATACTCTTGGATTCTCCAGCTTCTTAGCCTCTTCTGTCGCATTGACCGTATAGACCTTGTGATCCTTTTTCAGATCTTCGATGATATTCTCCGGATACTCGGCAGCTCCAATTACTACCGGCATCGGATCGATACGCCAGTCATTGATGATCAGTGCTCCGTCTTTTTTCAGGAAATGTGCATAACGCTTTGCTTCCAGTCTCTCAAACGCGATAATCACATCTGCCTGTCCTTCCTCTACGATCGGTTCCGCTACCTTTTCGCCGTAACGCACAAATGTAACTACGCTTCCACCACGCTGTGCCATACCATGTACCTCTGAAAGCTTTACATCATATCCGGATGCAATGGCAAGTCCTCCGAGAATACGGCTTGTAAGCAGAGTTCCCTGACCGCCTACACCTACGATCATAATATTCTTTGTTGCCATTATTCTTCACCTGCCTTTACCAGTTCTATCGCATTAAATTTGCACAGCTTCTCACAGAGTCCGCATCCTGTACACATTGTATCATCGATACGAACGGTTCCGTCTGCATTCTTTGTCATAGCCGGACATCCCGGTTTCATGCACATGCCACATTTCTTACATTTATCAGAGTGGGCAGTGTATAACGGTTTCTTTTCTTTGCTGAGAAGCACACATGGAGACTTGGTGATAATCACAGACACCTCATCCTTTGCTACTTCTTCTTTGATCGTCTTCTCCAATGTCTCAACGTCAAATGCATTGACCTCTACGACATTCTTGATGCCCATTGCACGGCAGAGGCCCGGAATATCAATCGCGTAAGTCGGATCTCCCATCAGTGTCTTGCCTGTAGCCGCATGATCCTGATGACCGGTCATACCAGTTGTTGAATTGTCAAGGATCATAACCGTTCCGGTTGCCTGATTATAAACCATATTCATCAATGAGTTCACACCGGTATGTAAGAATGTAGAATCACCGATGACTGCTACCCAGTCTTTGATGTATTCTTTGCCTTTTGCCTTTTCCATTCCATGCAGAGTGGAAATGCTGGAACCCATACACATCGTTGTATCTACTACACTAAGCGGTGCCACAGCTCCCAGTGTATAACAGCCGATATCTCCTGCCGCATGCATCTTCAACTTCTTCAAAGTATAATATACGCTTCTGTGCGGACATCCCGGACAGAGGATCGGAGGTCTTCCCGGTACTGCTGCCGGCTGCGCAATCTCCAGTGTCTCTCCAAGAATCCGCTCTCGGATCATATTCGCACTGTATTCTCCCTGTACGGTAAAGATATCCTTGCCGGTACACTCAATACCCCATGATTTCACCTGCTCTTCAATAACAGGATCCAGTTCTTCGACAATGTAGAGCTTATCAACTTTTGAAGCAAATTCCTCGATCATCTTTCTTGGGAGTGGGTTCACAAGACCCAGCTTACAGACAGATGCTTCCGGAAGTGCTTCCTTCACATACTGATATGGAATACCGCTGGTAATGACTCCTATCTTCGTGTCATTCATCTCTACACGGTTGATCGGCAGTGTGTTAGCTGCCTCAGCCAGTTCTTTATTACGCTTCTCGATCTCCACATGACGGAGCTTTGCATTGCCCGGCATCATAACCGTCTTGCGGATATCCTTGACATATGGCTTATCTTCAGGCACTTTACGCTCTTCCAGTGTAACCAGCCCCTGGGAATGTGCCAGTCTTGTAGTTGTACGGTATACGATCGGACGGTCGAACTGTTCACTTAATTCAAATGCCATCTTAATGTATTCTTTTGCCTCTGAGCTGTCAGAAGGTTCAATTACCGGAAGCTGCGCTGCGCGGGCAACCATACGGGTATCCTGCTCGTTCTGTGAACTGTAAAGTCCCGGATCATCTGCTACGATAATGACCAGACCTCCATTAACTCCCATATAAGATACACTGTACGCCGGATCTGCTGCCACATTAAATCCAACATGCTTCATACAGGACATAGCTCTCGTTCCTGCAATCGATGCTCCGACTGCCACCTCTGTAGCTACCTTTTCATTCGGAGACCATTCACAATATAAATCATCCTTGTATTGTACAAGATATTCACTAATCTCAGTGCTTGGCGTGCCCGGATATGCTGCCGATACTTTCACTCCGGCTTCATACGCTCCTCTGGCGATCGCTTCATTACCAAGCATGATCACTTTCTTAGATTCTGCCATCTTTTTCATCCTTTCTGTTCCACATCGCTGCGGATAATTTCACTTATTTTAGTATATCATACCGCTTTTATAAGTTAAAGCATTAATTTGCGAAACGAGTGTATTTACGCTTTCCAGATAAAGACCGGAATTGGTGGCTGATTTACTCTGTTGAAGTATTCATTTACGATCACCGTATACTCTTTCGCCGGAAGCTTCTTCAAATATTCCATCAGCTGATCTTTCTCTTCAAATCCGGTATCTCCGCCACTGTAAATGCACAGGCACATCATCCCTCCTGACTTTAGAAGCTTCATTCCCATTTCCACCGCCTGCACGCTGGTCTCTGGTCTGGTGGCAATCTTATGATCTCCTCCCGGAAGATAACCGAAGTTAAAACAGATCAGATCAATCGTCTCTTTCTCTGCATACTTCGCCATATGTTCATGTCCGTCAAGAATCAATTCTGCACGCCCCGACAATCCTTCCCGTTCCAATCTGGCTTTTGTATATTCCAGTGCCGCTTTCTGAATGTCAAATGCAAGCACGTGTCCATGTTCTCCCGCATGCCTGCACAAGAATTCTGTATCTGCCCCCTTCCCCATCGTGGCATCTATATATCTGCCTTCCTCCGGCACCTGCGTCCGTATGATCTCGTGACACCATTCTGTAATCTGTGAATATTTCATATTTTCGCCCTTCTATTTTGTATCAATTATATTATATTCCTATGGATTATTCCGTGCTCTGCACTCCCACAATCCGCCCCTGGCATCAATATTATATACCCCGTGCTTTCCCTCAGGCAATGTGATTCCGCTATTGATTTCACCCGGAATCTGACGTATGATATTAGGTGGGTATAAATAATAATCAGAGGGAGTTTCATACATGAAAGAATGTACATATTATGATCTTTTGGGCGTTCCCATGGATGCAACAGATGAGGAAATCACCAATGCGAAGAATTTCCTGGTGAAAAAGCTGCACCCTGACGCCAATATAGACAGCAAATTTGACACGACAACTTATATTCAGAATATCCTGTATGCATACAAGATTCTGAGTAATCCGGACAAACGCCGTGTCTATGACCGTCACATCCGCAACCCGATCCGCAGACGGACGCCGGGCGAGAGCAGATCACACCAGTCCGGTCCATTGTCACCAAACTTTGCACCATTCTGGGAAGCAGCGAACAAATTAAACGAGCTGACTGCCATGGGTGCAGAATTACTCTATCCAAAGTCAGCACACAAGCTCGACATCCGTAAGCTTGCCGGGCGAAAAGAGCCGGAACCGGAACAGCTCGCAGAATTTGCAGAACTTGCCAAACAGGCTAAAGTACATATCGAAGTTCTGGAATCCAGCGGAATTCCTAAAAAGTACTGGCACTCACACGCCATGAACTGGATGCTCTTCCAGTGGACACAGAATCGGGAATTCGCCTACGGCATGCTCTGTGCTATGTACGATAACTATCTTGAACAGAACAAATCTGCGATAGAAAAGAAAAAAATACAGGGACAGATCAGCCAGTTTCTCCAGATTCTGGACAAGATGTCTGCATGTCAGTAGATTCCGGGCACCATATTTAACACTATACCAAGACACAGGAACGGTCCAAGCGGAAATTCCGCTTTCCGCCCTGTGTTTTTTATTATCAACAGATACAATGCATACACGCCCGCTGCGAGAATCCCTGCCGCCGCTGACCAAAGAATCCGTCTCCAGCCAAGCAGCGCCCCTGCAGCACACATCAGCTTCACATCTCCCCCGCCAAAACTTCCGGACACCAGCACTGCTGTTCCAAGCATCGGTATACTGATGCACAAAGCCCCGATCAGACGTTCCGTCAGACTCACAGCAAATACCTCCGGCACGGCAGCAATCGGACTTATCTCTATACCAAATATCTCCGCGCAAAAAAAGACGGCATCCGAAATAACTGCCAGCGCCGCAATACACACGCAGTACCAGTTCGGAATCTGCCGTCTTCTAATATCTGTATAACTTATCACCGCAAGAAGTATCAGGAAAATCACATGCACTAAGCCGTCCTCTTTTCGTATCGTATTTGAAGTGCATTTATCTTATCACAGCACGTGCGATACGTCAACTGGATTTTCGGCTCTGAGCAGTAATTATTTATGCCGCTGCCATGCGGTTATTATAAATAAACATTCCTATTGCCATTGCACAGATCACTGCGTAACCGATCCAACTCAGCAGATCCGGGATCTGGCCAAATACAAAGAATCCAAGTCCTGCCGCGAAGATGATCTGTGAATAATCGTAAACCGAAATCTCCTTTGCCGGCGCACAGCTGTATGCTGCCGTAATCGTAAACTGTCCGCCTGCTGCCGCAAGTCCTGCTGCCAGCAGTGTTCCGATCTGTACCAGACTCATATAATGGTAATCAAAGAGTAGGAACGGTAATGTCACAAGGCACGAAAATGCCGAGAAGAAGCACACGATAAACGGTCCTTTCTCCCCGTGCAGCGTTGCCTTCCGCACATAAGTATATGCAATACCTGCTCCCAGGCCTCCCAGCAGTCCGATCACAGACGGAAATAGATCCATATTGGCAAATGTCGGCTTAATTACCAGCAGGCTTCCTAAAAATGCCCCGATTACGAACAGCGCCTGCGGCACATTTACCTTTTCTTTCAATACCAGACAGCTAAAGATTACCGCAAAAAACGGCGACATTTTATTCAGCATCGATGCATCTGAAAGCACCAGATGATCGACCGAGTAATAGTTACATAAGATTCCCAGTGTACCACAGATTGAGCGGATCAGCAGATACTTCAGGTTCTCCTTCTTACACCGAAACGGAATCTCGTTCTTCTTTAATATGATCACCGCAAATACGAACGCGACCAGATTACGAAAAAAGCTTTTCTGTATCGAAGGCAGATCTCCCGCCGCCCTGACGAACATATTCATCAAGGCAAAACAGAATGCCGAGCATATAATATACAGAATGCCTTTATAACGTTGTTTCTCCATATTCAAACACCTACCCTTTTACCATTATATAATCACCAAGCTCATCAGATATTTTACAGATCAAACAGGCTCAACTGATTGCTCTCCGGCAGATCGCCAAAGATTCCCAGATCATTCATCAGATCAATGACCGTTTTGCTAACCTTCGTCCGCTGACGGAAATCATCTCTCGACAGATACGGTCCGTCCACTGCCGCAGCCTCTACCGCCTCAGCCGCAATCTCGCCCATGCCGTCGATGCTTGAAAACGGAGGAAGTAGCTTACCATCTACGATCTCAAATCGTGATGCCTTTGACTTGTACAGGTCGATCGGCAGAAATTCAAAACCACGCGCATACATTTCCTGCACGATCTTCATATCCTTCAGCGTATCCTGTTCCTTTTTCGACAGCGAATCTGATCGTTTCTGGTAGTCACTCATATAGAAATTCAACCGTTCTTTGCCCTGACACATCAATTCATAAGAAAATGCATCCGCACGGATACCAAAGTACGCCGCATAATACGCCAGCGGATAGTTGATCTTACAATATGCAATACGGTACGCCATCATGACGTACGCCGCCGCATGCGCTTTCGGGAACATGTACTTGATCTTCTCGCACGACCAGATATACCATTCCGGAATACCGTGCTCAATCATATCTTCCTTGAACTGTGGCCATTCCTTGCATTTGCCCTTGGCAACAGTCCCCTTACGGACACGCTCCATAATGGTAAATGATTCCTCACTGTCCATTCCTTTATTAATAAGATATGTCATAATATCGTCTCGGGTACAGATTGCAGTAGAAATGGTCGCCTTTCCGCTTCGGATCAGCTCCTGTGCATTGTTCAGCCATACGTCTGTACCATGGGACAGCCCGGAAATACGAATCAGATCAGACAGCGTCTTTGGCTTGGTATCCACTACCATCTGAATAACAAAGTCCGTACCAAACTCCGGAATACCAAGACACCCTACCGGGCATCCGCCGATATCAGCCGGCTTAATACCAAGCGCATCCGTACTCTGGAACAGAGACATTACTCCCTGATCATCTAACGGAATATCCGTTGCATTAAAACGGTGGTCTGTTTCATTATATTCATTATCCATTGCCGGAGAACTGATATATTCCTCCAGTGTCTTGATCATGGTCGGATCATCGTGTCCCAGAATATCCAGTTTCAACAGGTTGTGGTCAATGGAATGGTAATCGAAATGGGTGGTTACAATATCTGTTGTCATGTCATTGGCCGGATGCTGCACAGGTGTAAAGGAATTAATATCCTCACCCAATGGAAGTACGATAATACCACCCGGATGCTGACCGGTACTTCGTCTGATTCCCGTACATCCCTGTACGATACGGTCAATCTCACATACCCGTTTTCTGGAATTCCGTTCTTCGTAATAATTCTTTACAAATCCATACGCCGTCTTCTCCGCCAGTGTACCGATCGTTCCGGCACGGTAAGTCTGCCCGTCACCAAAAATAACCTCGGTATATTTATGTGCATTACTCTGGTAGTCACCGGAGAAGTTCAGGTCAATATCCGGCTCTTTATTTCCTTTGAATCCAAGGAAAGTCTCGAATGGAATATCAAATCCTGCCTTTACCAGCTTCTCGCCACACACCGGGCAGTTCCGGTCCGGCATATCCATACCGCAGCCGCCTGCGTATTTCTTCACTTCTTCAGAATCAAAATCACTGTAATGACAGTGCTCACAGTAATAATGCGGACTCAGCGGATTAACCTCGGTAATACCAGCCATCGTTGCTACGAACGAAGATCCTACCGATCCTCGCGATCCTACCAGATAGCCGTCCTCATTGGACTTCCATACCAGCTTCTGCGCAATGATATACATTACGGCAAATCCATTGGAAATGATCGAGTTCAGTTCTCGTTCCAGTCGCTCCGTTACCACTTCCGGCAGATCTTCTCCGTACATTTCATGGGCACGGTTATAGCAGATCTCGCGCAGCATTCTGTCCGAATCCGGGATAACCGGCGGACACTTATCCGGACGCACCGGTGCAATCTTCTCCACCCAGTCCGCAATCATATTCGGATTATCAATGACAATCTCATGTGCTTTATCTGAACCAAGGTATTCAAATTCCTCCAACATCTCTTCCGTCGTATGCAGATACAACGGTGCCTGATCATCCGCATCCGCGAAGCCCTTACCCGTCATAATGATACGGCGGTAAACTTCATCTTCCGGATCCAGAAAATGCACATCACAGGTCGCAACAACCGGCTTATTGAATTTCTCACCAAGCTTAATGATCTTACGGTTAATCTCCCGCAGATCCTCCTCGCTGTTGACCTTGGTAATACGGTCACTGGCGATCATGAATTTATTATTGCCAAGCGGCTGTACTTCCAGATAATCATAGTAATCTACGATCCTTGCAATCCGCTCTTCGGACTTATCATTCAGGATCGCCTGATACAATTCACCCGCCTCACATGCACTTCCAAGGATCAGACCTTCCCGGTATTTGGAAAATTCGCTCTTCGGAATACGCGGCTGTCTTCCGAAATACTCCAGATGCGATTTGGACACCAACGTATACAGATTGGTACGTCCGATATCATTTCTCGCTAAAATAATTGCATGGTAAGACGGTAACTTACGTATAGAATCCGCGTTATGCTCACCGAAATGGTTCAATCCTTTCAGATCAAAGATTTCCCGCTCTTTCAACATCTCGATAAACTTCACAAAAATCTCTGCCGTTGCTCCCGCATCATCCACCGCACGGTGATGATTCTCCAACGAAATATTCAATGCTTTTGCTACAATATTTAACTTAAACTTAGACAATGTCGGCATCAGGATACGCGCCATTGCTACCGTATCTACGGAAGTCAGATCCGGCGTCATGTCCTGATAACGCATGTTCTGCTCGATGAATCCCACATCAAAGCTTGCATTATGCGCAACCAGTACCGCATCTCCCACGAATTCCAGAAACTGCGGCAGTATCGTCTCAATGTCCGGCGCATCCATCACCATCTGGTCGGTAATGCTGGTAAGCTGTGTGATCCGGAACGGAATCGGAATCTTGGGATTTACAAAAGTGCTGAATTTATCCGTAATCTTACCATTCTGTACCTTTACCGCGCCGATCTCGATAATCTTATCCGCGATCGGGCTGAATCCTGTCGTCTCCAGGTCGAATACCACAAACGTATCATCCAGCATCTGTCCCTTTTCATTGACAGCAACATCCTTCAAATCATCTACCAGATAGGCTTCCACGCCATAAATAATCTTAAACGGATCATCCTTATCCAGACGTTCTATGTAATGATTGGCATCGGTAAATCCCTGCACCACACCGTGATCGGTAATGGCAATTGCCTTGTGTCCCCATCGATGCGCACGGTCCACAATATCCGTCACATCCGACACACCGTCCATATCACTCATCTTCGTATGACAGTGCAGTTCCACTCGCTTCTCCGGGTAAGTATCTTCTCTGCTGGTGGTAAAATCCGGGATCTTGCGGATACCCGTCACCGAACCGATTGTCAGCTCTCCATCGTATTTATCAATGGTTGTTACACCCTTGATCTTCAGAAACGCACCCTTTTTAATATCTCCGAGAAGATCCGGAAGCTGCTCATTGCGCACGAACATCTTGACCATGATCGTATCTGTAAAATCGGTCACCGCATACATCAGGATCGTCTTCTCATTGCGAATCTCTCTGGCTTCAAAGCTGATGACCTTTCCACGGATCGTAATCTCGCCCATTTCACCGACCACAGTGCTGAGTTCAATCGCCGCATCGTCAAAATCGCGACCATAGATCATATTCGGATCATCCGACTTACGGTAAGAGAAACCGCCGCTTCTGCCACCGCCGCGCCATTTCTGACCATTGCCACCAGAACCGCCATTACCGTTATTATTACCGGCTCCCGCGAACTGCTTCTGCTGTTTTTGTTCTTTCTCTTTTGGTTTGTCTGCAGCCTTTTCTTTCTTTTCTGCTTTCTCTTCTTTTTCCTTCTTCTGTTCCGCTCTCTCCTCCTGCAGTGCGTGATTCCGCTCCATAATGGCATTCACTTCCTGCTGCAGTCTGGATTCATTGAACTTCAGCTTGCTTTCCTTCACTTCTTCATATTCCACCTGAATTTCCACCGGAACATGAAAACGCTCTTCAAACACATTGCGGATCAGGGATACGATATCTTCCTGCTTGCCACGGGCGATCACGGTATCCTTTAACTTCAGGCAGATGGTCTTACCATTTTCCACCGTATATTCTGCCGTCTTCAGCATATTGCTCTCCACCACACTGCGCTGTGCAGCTTCCAGCATCAGACTGTCATAGTATTCCCGCATCAGATTCTCCGGCGTATACTGCTCAGACAATTGAAAATGCTCGAAAATAGTCACCCGCACCGGCACTCTGGCAAATAACTGCTCCTTAATCATATGCTCCATCGAATAAATATGCCGTTTCTGAATCAGATGATCAGAAAACAGAAATACATTGATAAAGTCACGCTGTCTGTTCGTCGACACCTTCTCCACCTGTACACTCTCAAACAGCATTCTGATCTCATCATTTACTTTTAATGTTGGAAATACATCAAAAAAAATCTTACTCATCTAGGCAACCCCTTACATAAAGACCCCTCTACCGGCATCGGTTCTCCACCTGCTCCTGTAGAGGGGTACGCATTCTTTATTTCTTTACAAATGTTAACTGATCTCCGTATTCACGTTCTGTCAGTGTCATCTCATCCTGCTCTACACTGTAATCATAACTGGATGTGATCTGATCCGCTTCGTTCTTCACAGCTTCTTCGGTGACTGTACCATCAGACGCTTCTACCGCCTTCTGAATCTCTGCGTCATCTGCTTCGATCGTGATCATCTTCTCACTTCGGTCAATCGTATAGTTCAGATTAAGTTCCAGATCGTTACCGTCAAGCGCTCCCGGCACTTCCATAACTATCGTACTTCCGCCCTTAATCTTCAGAGTCATATCACTCTCTTCATTCACCCAGGTTCCTTCTAATGGGTTCGAATGAAACATCCGAAACAGGAAAAATACTGCAATCACAACGATCAATACAGACGAAATCGTCATTACAATATTCCATTCTTTACTTCTCTTTACTTCTTGTTCTTGTGTAAACATATATCTCCATCCTCTCGGTATCTTTTCTCTTATAGTCTATCCATAACTGAACAGAAACTGTATTTAAATTATAATTTTTTTTGTAACCTGTGTCAACGGCGTTTCCGATTGCTCTTTTTACAGTACATTCTTGCCGCCTCCATGTGTGCCGTTTCGAAACATTGTTGCGCAACACAGTTGCTATTCGACACATTTCCACTTTATTCGCTAAGTAACTGGTAAAATATGTAAATATAATTCATTCGTTGAATAAGAATCACTATCACAGGAGGTAATGCATGTCTCTTCCACAGAAACTCAAGACTCTTCGCGCAGAACACAACATGACACAGGCAGAACTCGGCAGACAGATCAATGTCGCAAGAGCCACAATCGCAGGATATGAAACAAGAAACCGCCAGCCTTCTTACGAAAAGCTGACAGCCATTGCCGAAACATTTCATGTCTCCGTTGATTATCTGTTGGACAGTACCGATGAACCGATTGTGCTTCACTCCATGCCCGAAGCAGAACGAACGCTTGACAGGCAGATTTTTAAAATGTACCGCACTCTTTCTCTTGCCGAGAAAGAAGATGCTTACGAGTATCTGTGCTTCTTAAAGCAACGCGAACACAAGCATTAATTAAACAGCACACTGTCGCTGCATACTTCTATTGGTTATATGGTATGCAGATCAGTGATTCTGCTTACCAACAAACCTCTCATATACATAAGCATTCGCTTCTTTTTCCTGACTGTCATCTAACGGTGACAGTTCAGCATTACCATATTTCCGTTCCAGAGCTCTTGCGATCAGCCAGTCGCAGACTTCTGGATTCTTCGGAAGCAGCGGACCATGTAAATAGGTACCGATCACATTCTTATAGACCACGCCTTCATAACCGCTCTCACCATCATTGCCAGATCCGTATAATACTTTTCCAAACGGTTTATTATCATTAATGCAGGTACGTCCGCCATGATTCTCAAATCCAACCACCGGCATCGATACCAGATCACTCTGCAATACGATATTGTCAATCAGACGTCCTTCTCCCTGCTCTGTATACAGATCCACCAGATCCAGTCCCTGGATCACGCCTTCTTCGGTCTTATAATACTTGCCAAGAAGCTGATAACCACCACACACCGCAATGACCACTCCACCATCTTCTACATATTCTTTAAAATCAGACTGAATCTCCTGAAGCTTCTGACACACGATCATCTGCTCTCTGTCAGACCCGCCGCCAAGCAGTACAATATCAAGCTCCGAAAAATCAATCTTATCGCCCAGATTAAATTCCTTTGTCTCCGCTTCAATCCCTCTCCAGATACATCTCTGCATCATACAGGCAATATTGCCGCGGTCACCATATAAATTCAGAAGATCCGGATATAAATGTCCGATCGTAATCTTTCTCTTTTCCATTATTTCCGTTCCTCCAATTTCTTCAATACTACTCTTGTGCTGAAAAGCGCTGTGTAATTCACCAGTACATACAGATTGCCACAGCCATTTTCCACACGCTCACAGATCGCGCTCTCCACATCTGCATTCAGCATCGCCGGAATATCCACGTATTTCAAACGCAGACGCATATCCTGGCAACGGATACCGCTGACGGTAATCGAATTGATGTCCTCGCCCTTAAAGCGGTCAAAGTCCACATCCCATAGCCATGAAATGTCTGTACCATCCTGTGCATTGTCATTGATCACAATGATAATATCCTTCTGCGTCTTATCCTGCATAACCGCAGAAATATTCTGATTAAATCCCGCCGGATTCTTCGCAAGATTCAGGATAATCTTCGTTCCTTTAATATGAAACTCTTCCATACGTCCATTTTCCGGATTAAACTTCGCAAGCATATCATTGAAATGCTCTGCGCCAAGTCCAGAACTGCGCACAGCAGCATATGCCGCCAAAATATTATATACATTATAGAAGCCCTTGTAATTCGCCGTAATCTTCCGGTTCTCAACTACAAAGGATAGCTGATCCCCCACCTGCACATCAGAAGCATCATACTGTAACGACGGACGCTTAAAATCACAGCCCGTACATGCATAATCACCAAGCTGACTGTAATGGTAGAAATTATAATGAAGCAGAGAACCGCATTTCTTACAGAAACGACCTTCCCTGATCTCATGAGAATCCTTATCCTCCACTACCTTTTCGCTGATACCGTAAGTAATGTACGGATTGCCCGCATCCATAGCAAGAAATGCTGATAACGCATCATCACCATTGACAATTACCTTCATATTCGGTGCCGTCTGCATCACTTCGCGCAGCAGATTCATAGTAATATCGATCTCACCGTACCGGTCAAGCTGATCACGGAACAGATTCGTCAACACCATGTAATCCGGCTTAAAATACGGGAACACCCTTCTGGTGGACGCCTCATCAATCTCAATACTAGCACAGTCCGCATCCAGCTTACCGTTCCATCCTGCTGCGAGTACAAACGCTGCAACTACACCATTCAGCATATTCGAACCGGTGTGGTTACAGACTACTTTCTTCCCTTCCGCCTCCAATGCTGCACACAACATATTATTTGTCGTAGTCTTACCATTGGTACCGCATACTACAAAAATATCTCCTCTGACCTGCACTGCCAGATCCGACAAAATGCTCGGACAGATCTTCAGGGCAATCTTACCAGCCCATGTCACACCCTGTCGGTGGAAAATCTTCACACTTGCCTTTTCTGCACATTTTGCAGCCCATATCGCTATCATTCTTCTTAATTTCATCTTAGTTTCCTCAATCTTTCATTGATAGAGTTAATTGTACTGTATTGGGTGTTTCAAGTCAACCAATCCCATTTGTTATAACATTCACAAAAAATATCTAAAAATCGTAAAATGTTTGTATTAATTTGACATTTACAACAATGTACCTCCATGATAAGATATAACCATAAAAGCGATGGACAAATAATTAACAAGAAAACATGAAACACATCGCAAGCCAACAACGGCGTCCAAGGACGCATGATTCTGGCAGTCAACCATACTACCTGTTAGAATCATTATCCTTTTATTCATACAATAGAATCCTTTTAAACAAGTGCTCTGGCCTCTCCTCTCGGCCGGAGTATTTGCGTTATATAGACATTTTTTCTAATTTCTCTCTATATTCTTTGTAGTTTTTTAAACAAAGCTTCGCAGCCTTCTACCACATCACGGTAGGTTTCGTCAAAATTCCCCGTATACCACGGATCCGCAATATCTCTACCAGATCCCGCAAATTCCAACAGCTTATACACTTTGCCATCCGGATCACCACCTGCAATTCGTTTGATATTGCGAATATTCGCAGAATCCATCCCAATCAGATAATCGTAATTATCATAGTCCTTCCTGGTCATCTGCATCGCACGGTGCTCCAGCACCGGTATACCCTCCCGCTGCAGCTTGCGGATCGTACCATAGTGCGGACCGTTGCCAATCTCCTCACGGCTCGTCGCTGCCGAATTGATGTAAAAATTGTCTTGTAAGTTATGTCTGTTCACCATGTCCTGGAACACGAACTGGGACATGGTCGAGCGGCAGATATTGCCGTGACAGATGAAAAGTAGTTTAATCATAGTTTTATTTTCTCCTTGTTTTGCCCCGAATGCCCTGTTTTGCAAGGGTTTCTGGGATTTTGTGAAATGCTCTGAAATTACAGATTGTGGCAAATCAGAGCAGAATTAGGCATGTTATTACTACCTGTTAGTAGTAAAATTGGTGAAAATTCCTACAATTCCTTTTCGCGTAAGAAAAAAGGCTCATCCCATGCCTGCTGACAAGTAGATATAGAAATGTGTCCTTAGTTTCTAAGGAATAAAACAGTTATTATTAAGAGAACATTTCATTAAAAAATAAAGAAGGATTCTTTCTCCATCCATAATATTTAGCAGAATATGTTAAATACAATTTTTTCTGAGTTCTTGTAATTGCTACAAAGCAATTTCTACGTTCTTCCTCCATTTCAACACTATCAATCCCTTTTTTCATACTTTGGAATGATGGTAGTTCATCATTTACCATTCCTATCAAAATAACATGGTCAAATTCTTTTCCCTTTGAGGCATGAATAGTTAAAAACTGAACCGCATCTTTTGCTGGCTCTGATTCTTTTGAAATCATCGCAAATTCTTGCATATATGTTGCAACGGTTATTTCATCTAGATCATAATTATAGCTAAGATGTCTCTCAAAATCAGTCCATATCTTTTCTCCGCCGTATGCATTTGCTGCGGAATACGAAGCGATGCGGTCTTAATGCCCCGCTGGATCAGCCAGGAACTAAATGGATCACCCGGCGTTCCAAGCAACATAGCCACAGGCTGAATCTTATCACACAGTTCCTGTGTCGTTGTCACTGCTCCTCCGATTGCATCGCTGTGTCCATTCAGGAATTTGGTCAGACTGTTTACCACAATATCCGCACCAAATTCAATCGGCCGAATCGCGATCGGAGATGTAAATGTATTATCTACCATAAGCAGTGCGTCATTCTGATGCGCGATCTCAGCCACTGCACGCAGATCAACCAGCGTCAATGTCGGATTGGAAAATACTTCCGAATAAATAAGTTTTGTATTCGGCTGTACAGCTTTCGCAATATCCTCCGTATTCTGGTAATCCACAAATGTCACGTCAATATTACATTTTTTCAAAATCTGTGTCATAACGCTGTATGTTTCGCCATAAATATTTGCATTGCAGATCACATGATCTCCCGATTCCAGAATCGTCATCAATGTACTGCTGATTGCTCCCATACCTGAAGCAAAAATCAATGAAGCCTCTCCCCCCTCCTGGCAGGAAAGCACTTCTCCCAAAGCCGTACGGTTAGGATTGCGGGTACGAACATAAGTGTATCCTTTATTAGCATATGTTTCCTGTACTTCCTGAAAACCTTTCATCGTAAAAGCTGTCGTCATGAAGCACGGAATCGCCTCCGGATACATGCCAAATTCCGGAAGATGATCACCCTTATAA
>CAVAVU010000013.1:0-12383 GCA_963592205.1 bacterium | reverse complement strand
TTTACTTCGTTAGTATACACTAACCATTATTAGATGTCAAGTACATTTCGTAGTTTCGACTAACTGACGATTTTTCTCGATTTTAAATGGAATTTTTCTACATATTTGCCCTTTTCATTTAAATATGGTATATTAATAAAAGCACTAGATATTAGCAAACGAGGTATTATAATGATTAAAAATGAATCCGCCGAGAATTATCTTGAAACCATCCTGGTACTGAGTGAACGGTGCCCGGTTGTCCGCTCGGTAGATATCGCTACAGAGCTGGATTTCAAGAAATCAAGCATAAGTGTTGCTATGAAGAAGCTCCGCCAGAGCGGTCACATCGTTGTATCACCGGAAGGATATATTACACTTACTCCTGAAGGTAAAGAAGTTGCAGAGCGCGTCTATGAGCGCCATCAGGTCATCTCCGCATGGCTGACCAAGCTGGGTGTTGATGCCAAAGTTGCCGCCGACGACGCATGCCGTATCGAGCATGTGATCAGCGCAGAGAGTTTCGCAGCACTGAAGAAGCACATTAAAGAAGACAACTGATAGCTTTTGAGTTATCAGTTGTCTTCTTTGTTTTTCTATGATTCTGTTATAATTCTTTCTTATTAATCTTTTCTACGATTCTTTTTGCCGATTCCGTCACCGCAAGACCACCGGTACTGGTCTCTTTCAGACATACCGGAAGATCATTGCCGATCCTTCGCATACTGTCGATCGTATCATCCGGCGTGATCGCGCTCCGGATTCCAGCCATCGCAAGCTGCGCTCCTGCCACTGCATTCATTACACCCGCTACATTTCTTTTAATACACGGAACTTCCACCAGTCCACCTACCGGATCGCAGGCAAGTCCCAGCATGTTCTTCAGGGAAAATGTTGCCGCCTGCACGACCTGCTCATTATCACCGCCCTGCAGATAAGCCAGTGCTCCTGCCGCCATAGCGCTTGCGGAACCGATCTCTGCCTGACATCCGCCGGATGCTCCCGCGATCGATGCATTCTCCGCGATCACCTTACCGATGCCTGCTGTTACAAAGAGCGCCTGTACGATCTGTTCTTTTGATGCATGCTCACTTTCTTCAAAACTGAGCACAACTGCCGGAATTACACCGCAGGAACCTGCTGTCGGAGCTGCCACGATCCGCTTCATACAAGCATTAGACTCTGCCATCTTAAGCGCCTTTTCCATCGCCAGACCGGTATATGGACTACAAAGATTCCTTCCACTGGCATTATATGCACGCATCTTCTCTCCGTCACCACCGGCCGCACCGCTTCCGGATCTCAATTCTGCATCATAATTCTCATCCGCAAGGCGCATGGCTTCATACATGCGCTCCATTTTCTTAAATACCTGTTCTTCCGTCAGACCACTCTCAACTGCTTCCTGTTCCATCACAGTCTCCCAGATCTTCTTATCATCACGCTCACAGATATCCAGCAATTGCTTAATACTATGGTATTCTGCCATTTACTCGTCCTCCGCTTTCTTCAGATAAGTTACTTTCAGGATGCCTTCTACTCTCTCCAGCCACCGGATGCCTTCTTCCGGAATCTCCTGATCGCATTCTACTACCATAACCGCCCGGTCGCCTTTACCGGAACGATATAACTGCATGGTCGCAATATTGACTGATTTGTGGGCAAGCATAGCCGTCACTTCGGATACATGTCCCGGCTGATCCAGATTATGAACGATCAGTGTCGGATTCTCTCCTGAGAAATTCGTCTCAATGCCATCAATCTGCGCGATATTAATCCGTCCCCCGCCAAGTGACTCGCCTATGATCTCCAGCGTCTTACCGGATTCTCCAACCAGACGAAGCTGCGCCGAATTTGGGTGAGCCTCTTTTAAAACAGCCTCACCAAACTTAAGCTTGATTCCCCGCTCCTTTGCAATCTCAATACTGTCCGGAATCCGGTAATCATCCGGCTTCATCCCCATCAAACCGCCTACCAGCGCACGGTCAGTACCATGTCCCCTTCCTGTAGCCAGAAATGATCCATATAATAATATCTCTGCTTCCTTCACTTCTTCCCCCAGCAAATTACGTGCCACGAATCCGATACGTGCTGCTCCGGCAGTGTGGGAACTGGACGGGCCAACCATCACAGGTCCGATAATCTCAAATATATTCATGCTGCTCTCCTTCCTCAGGCTGTTGCCGCAAATTTCATTTTTACTTTCTTACGTACAAACCAGTAACAGATCACCTGCATAACGATCGTAATAAACCAGGATGCCGGATAAGAAATAAATAACAGATCCAACGCTCTGTGTGACGGGAAGATCATAAAGATCCACACAATTCTGGTTCCTACCGTGCCGAGTACCGACAGGATCATCGGTACTGTCGAATATCCCATTCCACGCAATGCTCCCGGGAACAGATCCATGATTCCACACAGGAAATACGTGATCGTGGTGCATGAGAAGATCGCCATGCCATTTTTAATCACATCTGCCTCTGACGTATAGATTCTCAGAATCTCCGGTCCAAACATATATGCACATATTCCTAATACCAATAGTATACCACAGGACAGTATCATACAGTCAATCAATACACGATCCATCCGCTTTGGCTTACCAGCTCCGTAATTCTGACTGGTAAAACTCATACATGCCTGTGTCACTGCATTGGCAGACATATATAAGAAGCCCAGAATATTATTCGCAGCCGTATAACCTGCCATCGCCACAGATCCAAAGGAATTAACCGATGACTGGAGCAGTGCATTGGACAGATTAATTACCATACTCTGGATACCTGCCGGAATCCCGACCCGAAAGATCTGCTTCAGATACGCGCCTTTGATCGTCAATTTAGAAAATCTCAGCTGATAGCTGCTCTCCGTCTTATACAGACATCGCAGAATCAGGATGCAGGATATCATTTGGGAAATAGCTGTAGCAATCGCCACACCTGCCACATCCAGATGAAATACAATAACCAGGATCAGATTCAACACTGCGTTGATCACACCTGATATGATCAGAAACATCAATGGGCGTTTCGTATCTCCCACTGCCCTCAGTATCGCTGCGCCATAGTTATACAGCATAAAAAATGGCATTCCCAGGAAATATATCTTCATATATAATGCCGCCTGTTCGATAACATCATCCGGCGTTCCCATGATCTCCAGTGCATATCTGGAACAGATCAGTCCTACAACAGCCATCACAACTCCACTGATTATTGCAAATGTAATTGCTGTATGTACGGTCTCAGACATCTCTTTATCCCGTCCTGCCGCATAGAACCTGGCAGCAAGCACATTGGCTCCCAGTGATACTCCGATAAACAGATTTGTGAATACGTTGATCAATGCCGTAGTAGAGCCAACCGCCGCAAGCGCCCAGCTTCCGCTGAATCTTCCTACTACAATAATATCTACCGCATTAAATAACAGCTGCAAAATGCCCGATGCCATAAGCGGTACTGAAAATGAGATCAACTTATCCATAATCGTACCATTGCACATATCAATCTCATATTTATTCTTCTTCAATCTGACTCACTCCCTTAGAATCAAAAGATGCGCCCTGTCCGAAAACAGGGCGCTGTGTCTGATCTTACCAATCAGTATACAGGTCAATATTACCTTTTCCACTTCCGGTGTCATACACCTTGCCAGCTCCTAACGAAGTCTGAACAACCGTGCCCTTCGGATAATCATCACTTGCTAACACAATATAATTATCCTTATCACGGATCGTACCATCACTGGCGATATGGCGTCCAGGAATAGCCAGACCACCTCCCGGAAGCACCTTCTGAGAATAATATGTCTCGGAATGCCCGTTAAACCAGATACGTCCTTTGGAAGGTGTAAGTCCACCTGACGGAATCACGTAGTTGCCATACTTAATTCCACTTCCGGAATTGTTGCCGGAATTATTGTTGGAACTGTTATTTCCGGAATTACTATTAGAAGAACTATTACTTCCGGAATTCGTATTGCTTGACGAACTATTATTCTTATTAGAAGAAGTTGTTGTGTTCGCAGCCGCTTCTGCTGCTTTTTGCTTCGCTGCTTCCTCTTCTTTTGCCTTGGCATCGCGTGCTGCCTGAAGCTGGGCGTTAAATGTAGCAAGATCTGTCGATGTAGCATCTGCCTTCGCCTGCAGCTCATCCTGCTCGCTGTTCAACTGTTCCTTAAGATCAGCAAGTTCCTGCTGCTGACTCTTCAGGTCATCCTCCTGTGTCTCGATACCTTCACGTACCTTTACCAGGTTCTCCAGCATGTCCCTGTCATATTCCGTAACATTCTGAACGAAATCTGCCTTGTTCAGAAAGTCTGCCATGCTGTCCGCACTGAAAAGCATAGAGATCATAGTCTCTGAACCATTCTCGTACATGTACTTAATACGGGACTTCATATTTTCATATTGTTTCTCTTCGTTGTTACGCGAAATCTGAAGTGACGCCTCCAGTCGGAACACTTCATTGTCCGCCTCTTCGATCTGTGCCTCGGTCTCAGCGATCTTATCACTGATTGCAACCATATCCTGATTAATCCCGTCCAGTTGATCCTGCAGATTACTGGTCTTATTCTCAAGGCTCTCAATGTCCTCTGCATGCACCGGCATAGATGACAGTGCGACACCGAATGCACATATCAGGGACAGCCCGTAACGTGCGATTCGTTTCTTATGCATTCTCATAAATATAATCCTTTCCTGAATGTTTTGGGGTTAACACTTAGCTATTATATAGCATTTTCTCAAAAAGAACAACCCCATAGAATTTGGCGGCAGAAATGTTAAGATAATTTTAAGCCTTATATATGATTCTATTTTCAAATCTATTGAATATTCAGCTTTACCATCAATGCTTCCTGTAACACCTGCGAAAAATTCACTCCCGCCTTAATCGCAGCCTCATTCATCCACTCCGGAATACTAAGTGTCTTTTTCACTGCTTTTGAACAATGTCTGCGCTTATATTCCATCATATCAAACTCTACAATCACAATAACCCCATCCTCTACTTCAATACTCGCTGGGCATGATGCATCCGGTATTACTTCTTTCTCACGCTCTCTTTCATTGATTGCAAATCCAACCGCATCTACTGCCATCTGATATGCATCTTCCATATCATCTCCCTCTGTAACACATTCTGGGAAATCTGGAAAAGTAATCCAAAATCCACCTTCTTCTGCTGTGTGAAATATCGCTGGATAAAATAATTTATTCATATACACAACCTCCACTATACAGGCATCATATTTAATGTAATCCTGCCTGTTTCAAAATTGCCTGCTCCGTCCCTTTCTTTAAAGCCTTTGTATGATAAGGCACTATTACCGTTCGCTCCGTCGCATAATTCTTTAATTTGACATGCGAACCATTTTGACTTATCTCTCGAAAGCCACTTTTTTTCAGATATTTTATTAATTGTTTTGGCGTCATCGGCATCTTTTGTATCCCCTATATTATACCACGTATTATTGCGTATTAAAAGAAAAAAGTTTCATTAGTTATGTAATTTGTATATTATCACATTACATTTTATTTTTCAACATAATTTTACACATAAAATAAGAGACAGAACATTCCTTTCGACGTCTGCCTTTTTCTCTCTTTTATCCTATTCTCTATTCTGTTTTCTCCGTCATATTCATCACCGCGATGGAACACAACACCAGCGCAATCCCGATCACTTTCATCAGACTTAATCCCTGTCCAAATGCAACCAGCCCGACTACTGCTGCCACAACCGTCTCTACTGACGCAAGCACCGGAATTCTGGTCTTGATAATATTGGCAACAACGCATATGTAAAGCCTGCCAGGATTCCCATGATAAGTCCAAATGCGGATAATTTCATGGTAGAGAAATCTCCGCCGGTGACCGTAATAATACATCCTACAATATTAATCAAAATTGCCAGAATTCTCATACTATTTTTATACTATATTCTATTTTCCCCGGTATTACAAGACTTGCGTATTGCTATCTTTCCGCAAAAAATACATCAAATCTATTTTAAAGAACTTTAAATCTATGTAAGATTTATTGTTAACCTCACGTCCTGATGTTATATTGAAAAAGAGAAAATATCAATCGTAAATTCGCATAAGGAGGCGTATTATGAAAAATCGCACAACCAGAATCGGTATGACTGCTCTGGCAATTCTTCTGGCCGCCGGAGCTTCGGTAAATGCAGTTCCGTCTTTTGCAGGTCTTGCTGTCGTACATGCCGAAGAACAGACTTCACAGACTTCTTCTACCGTAATTAATGAAGGAACCCTGTGGAAATATCTGGACAATAACACAGACCCGGCTGAAGGTCAGACATCTCTGACTGCATGGACCGAAAAGGGATTTGATGACACCGCATGGAAATCTGCATCCGGTAAATTCGGTGCCAAACGTGGTGCTCTGACTTCCTTCGATGGCTTCACGCCTACCGTATTACTTCAGCAGTATATGGACGGAACCACCACCGATATCCCAACATTTTTCTTCCGTACAACCTTCAATGTCAGCAATCTGGAGCAGCTTACATCTGTCACCGGAACTTTATTCCATGATGACGCTGTCGCAGTCTACATCAATGGTCATCTGGTGAAATCTGTAGATATGCCGGCAGATGCTCAAAGCAGCAATATGTTCTACGCCGGTGTGTCAGCCGGAGCCCCAAAGCAGGCAGATCTTAGTCTGACCAAAGATGAGATTCAGAATTATCTTACAGAAGGTGATAATATGCTTTCTGTAGAACTTCACAACGACAGAGAAAGCAGTTCTGACATTTACTTCGAATTCCAGAATCTGACCCTGAATTATAACGAAGCCGGCGGAAGCGAACCTGCTGTCACTCCTGTCAATCAGAAATCCGTCTTCCTGACAGTAGGAAGTGACACTACAAGTCAGGGAATCACCTGGTATGCTGATACAGCCGAGGCCGGAGAAGTGCAGTATGCACTGAAAAATGGTGATACATTCCCGGATAATTACCAGACCGTTCCGGCAGCAGCTTCTGCCTCTAATGATTCCGGCTTCTATTCCAATCAGGCGGTGCTTACCAACTTGCAGCCTGGAAATGAATACGTATATCGTGTCGTAAACGGATCAACCATCAGCAAAATGTACAGCTTCAACACCAGTGTCAATGATGGCTCTTACAGCTTCGCATTTGTCGGTGACCCGCAGATCGGCGCCAGCGGCAATGCCACATCTGATACCAATAACTGGAATGAAACGGTGAATCTCATCACCTCGACATTAAAACCGGATTTCCTGTTATCTGCCGGAGACCAGGTAAATACTGCTTCTAACGAATCGCAGTACGCCGGTTATCTGAACGATGCATTTGCCTCACTTCCAAGTGCAACAACGATTGGTAACCACGACAGCAGTTCTGCAGCATATAATGAACATTTTAACCTGCCAAATGAAAGCAGCGACAAAGGCATTACAAAAGCAGGTTCTGACTACTGGTTTGTATATGAAAACACACTTTTTATCGACATTAACTCTAACAACCGTTCCGCCGCTGAACACAAAGCATTTATAGAGGAAGCGATTGCTGCTAATCCGAATGTCAAATGGAAAACCGTGGTATTCCATCACTCCATTTATTCAACAGCATCCCATGTAAATGATGGCGATATCATCAATAGAAGAAATGAACTCCCACAGATATTCGACGACCTGGACATTGATGTCGTATTAATGGGACATGACCATGTATATACCAGAACCTATATGATGAATGGCTCTACTCCAGATACCTCTCAGGGTGTTCAGAGCAGTGTGACCAATCCAACCGGAATTCTTTATCTGACAGCCAACTCTGCCAGCGGCAGCAAATACTATGATATCAAAGCTCCAAATGCAGAATACTCCGCTAAAATGGATCAGTCATACCGCAGAACCGTAACTGATATTGACGTTACCGATACTTCTTATACAATGACTACATACTATGCAGACGATATGTCTGTGCTGGATACATTTACCATTAATAAAACTGATCATTCTGCCCTTAAGGATCTGGTAGACGAGACAGAATCAAAGAACCTGAACGCCAGTGATTATACGGAAGAAAGCTGGAATGCACTCCAGACAGCACTGGCAAATGCCAAATCACTACTTGCCAATACAGATGCTTCCCAGAACGAACTGGATGATGCATACAATGTTCTCAAGAGTGCAATTGATGGATTAAAATCTGCTGAAAAAACAGACCCTGAAAAGCCTGGCACTGACAATAATGGCTCCGGTAACGGTAATGGCAGCAATAACGGAGATGACACCAAGAAGCCATCTTTCACCCCTGTATCCGATACCAAGCCATCCAAAGCGGATACGAAACCAACTTCTGATTCCGGCAAAAAAACTGTAAGAACCGGAGATACCGCAAATGCTGCATCTGCAGGACTTATGATGCTGGCAGCCGGAAGCGTAATCGTAGTTTATATCAGAAAAAAGAAAGGAATCTAACAGATACTTATCATGAGAAAAATAAAAGATAACAGCATTGTGCTCACTGTCATTTTACTCTCATTGATCCTGATATTTTTCTTACAGAACTTTGGATATAAATCTTATTCACGATATGTAACTGACACTCTCCACTACAATCAGGGTATTGTAGTGGAGATTTCTAGTGAAGAACTCGAATATGATCAAGATCTCAAACTATATCTGGGTACACAGGATCTGAAAGTGAAAATGACCGAAGGCAATGAAAAAGACTCTATCATTGAAGTAACTAATTATCTTACCAAGACACATACTGTATTAGCAAAAGAAAACATGCGTCTGATTATTAATGTAGATACTCCTGATGATATAGAGCCTTATTATACCGTATTCAATTATGACCGCCGTTTTTCCATAGCAGCCTGTGCTACACTTCTCATAGCAGCAATTGTATGTATCGGTGGCGGCAAAGGACTGAAATCTCTGCTGGGACTTCTGTATTCCATGTTTATTATCATCGAATTCCTGCTTCCTGCCGTTTTTTCCGGATGGTCTCCGATCTGGACAAGTATTCTGACCGCTATCTTATCAACTGCAGTCACCCTGCTGCTGTTAAACGGCCAGAGCCAGAAAACCGCTGCCGCGATTCTGTCCACTACAGCAGGTGTATTCTGCTCACTGCTGTTATTCGGTCTGATGTCTGCGCTGATCCATATCGATGGATTCAGCAGTTCCGATGCTGAAGGACTCACGCTGATCAACGAAGCAACAGGATTACAGATCCATGATGTACTGTTTGCCGGAGTACTCATTGCTTCCCTTGGCGCTATTATGGATGTTGCTATGTCCATCGTATCTGCCCTGCACGAAGTATATACCCACAATCCTGCATTATCAGCCAAAGAACTCTTCCATTCCGGCATTGAGATTGGAAAAGATATGATCGGAACCATGACAAATACCCTGATCCTGGCATTTACCGGAAGTGCATTTGTCACCTTGCTGGTGTTCCTCTCGTATCAGGTGCAGTTCAATCAGCTGATCAATTCCAATTACCTCAGCATTGAGATTGCACAGGGCATCTGCGGAACCTTCGGCATCGTACTGACCATTCCTGCCGCCTCCGGCATCATGGCTCTGCTGCTTACCAAACACCCAAAAAGCCTATCCGCTGATAAATAATTTTTCCATTCTATCCAGAGCAGCATCCAATGTTGCTCTGGTCACTGCAAAATTCATACGGACAAATCCGCGTCCTTCTTCACCGTGTTCCAGTCCATTATTAAGCTGTATTCCAGCCTGCTCCATAAATACTTCACCTAATTCTTCCGGATCAATGCCGGATTCCCTGCAGTCGATCCAGAACAGAAAACTGGCTTCCGGCTTCAGCGGCCTGATTGGCAGCTTTCTTTGTTTTACTTCTTCTATAAAGTAATCTCTGTTGGCTGTCAGATATGCGGTCACCTGTTCCAGCCAGTCATCCGCTTCTCCACCAGTTACCGCTGTTACTGCCGCAATTGCGTAAGAATTGGATGCATATGCAAAGCTATACGGAATCAGGTATTCCATCCATTCTTTCTGCATGTTTTCATTTGCGATTAATACAACGCCATGCGGAAGGCTCATGATATTGAACCCTTTGCTGAAGCTGAAGATCTGAACCGCAATCTCTCTGGCTTTCTCCGATACGGCAAGAATCGGAATGTGCTTATGTTCTTCATATGTGATCAGGAAATGCACTTCATCCGATATGATCCGTACCTGATGCACTGCACAGATATCGACCATCTTCTCCAGTTCTTCCTGTGTAAATACCCGTCCTGTCGGATTCTGCGGATTTACCAACAGGAAAATAGAAGGTTTGTATTTCACAATCTTTTCTTCAAAATCTTCAAAGTCAATCTCATATCTTCCATCCCGAAGCTGCATCGGATTCGCTAAGAATTTTCTCCCAGACGCTTCTATTGCACTTCTGAGCGGTGTGAAATACGGTGTATGCATCAATACATAATCACCTGTTTCACTGAATTTCTCCATGACCAGACGAACCGCTCCGATCGTTCCCGGCACATTGCTCATCCAGTCTTTTTTTACATCTAACTGATAATTCTTTCGGAACCATCGTATCACAGACTGGAAATAACTCTCCGGCTTGAACCGGTAATTATATGTATTTTCCTCACAGATCGGCTGCAATGCTTTCTGTATACACGGTGCGCAGACAAAATCCATATCTGCGGTTCCCATGCCAATGATGTCGTCTCTGCCCCCCGGCTGTTCCCAGCGGATAGAACCGTCCTGTCGATGATCCCCTGTTTCATCAAAATTATATTTCATTCTTATTCCTCAATCTTTTTTATCTTTATCTGCAAAATGATAAATACCAGTGAAAGAATCGGTGTCATCCAGTTCAGGAATGCATATGGCATATATGCCAGTGTCGATACACCTAATACTCCTGCTGCGAACTGCGCACCCACATTCCACGGTACCAATGCACTGCCAAGAGTTCCCACATCCTCCAGGATTCTGGACAAGTTCTGGCTCTTCAGATTGTATTTCTGGAATGCACTTCCAAATAAGGTTGCAACCATTACGAATGCAAAGTTATTATCTGCAATGACCAGAATACACAGCAGTGTTGCACACCATGCCATCAGCATGATTCCTCTTGGTGATTTGTATTTTTCAGTAATGTAATAGAAAATAGGCTCCAGCATGCCAGTCTTATCCAGGATTCCGCCAAGTCCAAGTCCTCCTACAAACACTGCCAACAGACTCAGCATACTTGTCATGCCGCCACGGTTCAACAGACTGATAAGGATTTCATTTTCCGTATCACAGGTAAATCCGCTGTATAAAAATGTTCCCATATCAGCTACAGAATATCCCTGATAGAACACAGCGATCAAAATTGCGACAACGGTTCCTGACATCATAGACACGATGGTTCCCTTTTTCATAAGAATCATCACAATAACGATTACAATCGGAATGACCGGAATCAGGTTAATATGGAACATTCCTTTTAATCCATTCATAATGCTGTCGACAGTACTTGCATCGTAGCTGTCTCCGGAAATAAAGATGCCGATTCCCAGATAAATAATTACCGATACAACAGCTGCTGGGATCGTAGTCTGCATCATTGCTTTGATATGATCCATAATGTAAGTCTCAGTAATTGTAGAGCACATGATCGTACTGTCTGACATCGGTGACATCTTATCACCAAACCATGCGCCGCTGACTACCGCACCTGCTGTAATCGCAGGATTCACACCAAGGCCGGCGCCGACACCCATCATCGCAATACCTACCGTTCCAAGTGTTCCCCATGAGGTTCCCATGATCACTGACATGATGCAGCACATGATAAATGTAAGTGCGAGGAAAAATTTAGGAGTGATCAGTTTCAAACCGGCTACTAAGATGGTCGGAACCGTTCCAGCAGCCATAAAAGAGGCGATCATCATACCAACAGCAAGAATAATCGCTGCCGGCGCAATACATTTCTGCGCCATCTCATATGCAAAACCTTCCATTTCTGAAAAGCTGTAACCCAGATGCGCTGCAAATGGCCAAACGATCATCCAGCATAAAAACAACAGTATCGCAATATTTACATTAAATACGCCAATCCCTACCGCAATAAATGCGACAATCAATACGATTGCCAGGGACGAAAGAGCAAGTGATGCTTTTTTCTTTTCCATAGTAATCTCCATTCATTTTATCCAACTATTTGTTACTATTTCATTTGTCCAAATGAATTGCTGCCCTGTGATAAATGCAGGATGTAACTATTCACCCCGCTCATACATAAGCAACAAAAAAGGCGTTAACGAATCTTCCCTACACTTTATCCAAAGCTCGGCTTTCCCGGTATGCCGATAGCAGGAGATTCGCTAACACCTTATATTCAATGCAGTCAGTATAGCATCAA
>CAVAVU010000012.1:0-2656 GCA_963592205.1 bacterium | reverse complement strand
ATTATCAGCTGTTCCTCCGGTTATCCCATACTCTTCAATCCACTCATCACATACCTGTTCAAATGAAAGGCAGTGATTCACGCAAGCCACTTTTAATTGATGTATCAATGCCTTATCTGGCAACATTGATACTACATCTAAACTTCTGTTATGCGTTTCTCTTGCCACAAACTCAATCATAGAGCATACATAAAACAAATCGTCTTCTTTCCACTGCATTTCCATTAACAGTTTCTCTCCTGTGATTATATATTTATGGTAATGAGTATACCATATTTATCCGCATAGCGCAAAAAAGCGTGAAATCAGAAGACTATTTTCATCTCCAAATTTCACGCATTTTCATACATATTCTTTTAATGAAAGAGTTTTCTGCTGGTTGTCAGCCTCGGTATCCAGTTAAAATACCATTAACGACGTGGAAATCATTAAGTCCCCCACGTGGACTACAGCTTTGTCCAAGCTGCCAGGCTCGATATCCAGTTAAGACATCTAATGAGATGGATATTTATCCTGCTCCATCTGCAGCCCAACTTTTAACGATGCTCTTACATCGAGAACATTTCTGTTCTTGATTATATTATACTCAATTTACTCAAAAAAAAGCAACCTGAATAGACATATTTAAGTCAGGTATTTAAGTCAAAAATTATCTAGCAACCTGCTCCAGATCCCGCATCCAGCTTGCCACGCATGCATCACTCGGCATACGCCAGTCTCCTCTCGGAGACAATGCTACGGTTCCGACCTTCGGTCCATCCGGCAGGCAGGAACGCTTAAACTGCTGTGCGAAGAATCTCCAGCAGAAGGTTCTGAGCCATTTGTATATGTTCTCATCATCGTATTCTCCTGCAAATGAGTATTTTGCAATCCGATAGATTTTTGACGGTGCATATCCAAACCGCAGGAAATAGTACAGGAAGAAATCATGCAGTTCGTATGGTCCCACAAGATCTTCCGTCTTCTGTGCAATCTCACCATCTTTTGGCGGCAGAAGTTCCGGACTTACCGGTGTATCTAACACATCGTACAGAACCTCCTGCAGTTCTTTATCATCCGTTGTATCCGCATAATACTGCACCAGATGGCGAACCAGTGTCTTTGGCACGGATGCATTTACACCATACATTGACATATGGTCACCGTTGTAAGTAGCCCAGCCAAGTGCCAGCTCTGACATATCTCCGGTACCGATGACCATACCACCGTTGGCATTGGCGATATCCATGATTACCTGGGTACGCTCTCTTGCCTGGCTGTTCTCATAAGTTACGCTGTGATCTTCCGGATCGTGTCCGATATCTTTAAAGTGCTGCATAACCGCAGCCGCGATCGGCACCTCGCGAAGTTCTGCTCCCAACGATATGGACATCTTGCAGGCATTGTTATAGGTACGGTCTGTGGTTCCAAAACAAGGCATAGTCACTGAGATAATATGCTTTCTGTCCAGTCCCAGTGCATCAAATGCTTTCGCCGTCACAAGCAGTGCCAATGTAGAATCCAGTCCTCCTGAAATGCCGACCACTGCACATTTCGCATGGGTGTGCTCCAGTCTCTTCTTCAGTCCCATTGCCTGAATCGTCAGAATCTCTTCGCAACGCTTTGCACGCTCTCTGTTCTCACTCGGTACAAACGGACGTGATGGAAATACACGTGTCAGCTCTGTCTCTGTGATCTCAATATCAAACGGCACACGGATCAGTGTACGCTCTTTTGCAGTTTTAAATGTCGTATTCTTTCTACGCTCGCTCATCAGGCGGTTCACATCGATTTCTGAATAGATAATTCCATTCTCGAACCGTTTGCTTTCTGCGAGAATCGTGCCGTTCTCTGCGATCAGATTGTGTCCGCCAAATACCAGATCCGTGGTAGATTCCCCTTCACCGGCATTGGAATAAATATATCCTGCGATCAGTCTTGCCGACTGTCCTTCAATCAGACTCTCCCGGTATGCTGCCTTTCCAATCGTCTCATCACTTGCCGAACAGTTCACGATCACAGTTGCGCCTTCCCGTACTGCTTCAATACTCGGTGGAATCGTTGACCATACATCTTCACATATCTCCGTAGACACAATTAAGTTCTCCATCTGCTTCGCCACAAACAGAATCTTTGGTCCAAACGGCACATTCTCTCCACCAAATTCAATCTCTCTTGCTTTCTCAGGACCTTCTCTGAACTGACGCATCTCATAGAATTCCCCATAATTCGGTAAAAATGTCTTTGTTGTCAGTCCCAGAATCTTTCCATGATTCATAGCCGCAGCCACATTATACAGTTCCCCATCTACTGCCAGCGGTGCTCCCACAAATACAAGCGCATCCATATTCCTGGTATGCGCTGCAATCTCTGTTAAAACCTCTCTTGCATGATCCAAAAGTACATCCTGTGTAAACAGATCACTGCATGTATAGCCTGTCACGCACAACTCTGGAAATACAATAATCTTCGCTCCCTGCGCTGCTGCTTCATCCATTTTCCTGCAGATCTGTTCCTTGTTAAACTCCACATCAGCGACACGGATATCCGGTGTCACTGCTGCAACCTTTACAAATCCCTGTTTCATGTCTTTCTCTCTATACTTTCTTATATATTTTGCACAAAAAAGCCTTTGTTTTAGCCATCTGTGCAATGGTTAATCAAGTTACAAACAATG
>CAVAVU010000011.1:0-25510 GCA_963592205.1 bacterium | reverse complement strand
GATTGACCAAGCGATTTCCATATTCTCTACTCTTGTTCCAAACCATAAGTTTTCCAGACAAGTCATTCCAAGTGTACCTGCACTTGTATTCAGGATTGCACCATAAGTAGTCAGGGTTTTTTCTTCTCCATTCACGGTTACTTTTCCATCCGGTGTGATTCCCTCCAGAGAAATCTGATAGTCTCCATATGAACTATTCAGCACTGCCGTGTCTACTTTCGCATTATCAATTGTAATAGTAGAATCTGCGAACTTAGAAAAGCTGTAGCTTCCATCTCCATTAATTGTCAGCTTGCTGTACACTTCTGGTTTCTGATCTAATGTTGTAAAATAGTAATCATTTTCTGCTGTTAATGAAGTATTTAATTTTTTATAATCTTCCGCACTCACTTCTACAGGAATGGTCACACCCATAATGTATTTTCCATTATTATAAGTACCTTTTGCAAGTCCGGTTGTTCCTTTGAATTTGTTTGTAGTCGCTGTAGATACTGCATCAACTCCGTCTTCTACCTGCCATACAGCTTTATCTGTCAATCCATAGGCCGCATAAAAAGCATTATATGGCACATTCATAACCACATATTTTGCTTCTTCTTCTGTGTCTGTACCTGTACTTGTTTCCGCTGAATGGATTGCATCAAGCGCAGCACTCTTAACCGCATGCGAAGTACACGTAGCCCCACTTACTGCATCCCAGCTGTTAATGGTATCTTCTGTAGCATCTTTTCCAATCAGAGATGTATAACCCGGATAAGTAACTCCTTTTCTCGTTCTTCCAGCTTTTGCCCAATTAAAATAGCTATCACTTTCTGCATTATATGTAGCACCTGGTGTCACGTCTATTCCTGTAATTTTTCCTCCACTCACTTGCAGAGAAACACTGACATCATATTCGCTCCACTCTTCTTCCTGTTCATCCGTTACATGAGCTGTGCCTGTATACACCCCATCCTTTGCAATTTCACTTCCGGTTGCCGCAAATACTGTAGCCGGGCACATCCCTGCTACCATTGTCATTGCCACAGCCGTTGTCACAACTTTTGTTGCTATGTCTTTCTTTTTCATAGGTTCCTCCTTTTTATAGATAAAATTTATTATTAAGTTAGCTTTAGCTAACCTATAATCAAAAAAATTTAAATCGTTTCCAATGATTTCACTGCCTCTGATTTTACAATCGGAAGCATTTTTTTACTCAACACTCCAATCAGGCATCCTGTTACCGTTCCTGCTATCAAGAGTGCCGGAAGATAATATACTAATTTCATATTCTCAACCACAAGAACAGCAATCATCAACTGCCCGATATTGTGTGCAATTCCTCCGGCAATACTGACTCCTACTTCCGAAAAGTCCTTCGCCTTTTTCATCAGTGTCATAACCAGCACACTTAATATACCACCTGCAAGACTATATATGATTGACATGCCATTGCCAAACATAAAACCAATCAGGAGAACTCGCATAACTACTACCAATAATATTTCCGGAAGTGCCAGAAAATAAATTCCGGTCACAGTGACCAGATTGGCAATTCCAAGTTTCATTCCCGGCACTCCGAAATTGATCGGAATCAGACTTTCTACATAACTGAATATCATTGCCAGCACAACCAGCATGGCCATATTCGCAATCTTTTTATTACGATTCATTCTCTTCCCTTTCCAGTCGTACCCGTTTACTTCGATACGGTATCCGGTACATCTTCCGACGTACCGTCATTTTCCAGTCCATCTTCGTCCAGCACTTCCACAACCAGTTTATGTGGAAGACAGACAATCGTCTGTGTACGACCACTGATTTTACCCTGTTCTTCGCAATATCCATCCGGACAGTTTGCCTCTTCCATATACGCCTCACCATCCTGAATGCGAATCCGGTTATAAAAGTCATTTTTTTCGACTTCAATCACCTGATCCTTTGCAAGAGAATAGGTTCCATACACGGTTCCATCAACTGTGATCTGAATCTGATTCCCCGCCTCGCTTCTCGTCAAATGCATGACCAGAAATAAAGCAAGTGCTATAACCAGAATCCCGCCCATAAGTATGACATCTTTTTTCTTCATGCTACACTCCTGCCCAGATTAAGATCACTGCAAGCAGCAACGCTCTCAAAAGTGTGAACCAGACTTCATTTCCTTTCAACATCCGAATTCCGGTATGGATGTTTCCTTTTGGACAGATATCAATACATTTCTGACACTGAAAACAATCCCCTTCCACTCTCGGCGATCCATCTTCCGGAAGTCCTATTCCAGATGGACATTTCTTTGTACAGGCACTACATCCCTTGATGCAATTCTCACGATCGCGATGTAACGCAAAGAACGGGAGCACCGGAAGTAAGGAAAATACTGCACCCATCGGGCACAGATTCCTGCAAAAGAATCTCTCTTCCACACACATTCCGACAATGATCACAATTAACGCAAACATTCCAATACTATATCCACTCAATTTAAAATTGCCTGCTCTTATCATGGAAAACACATCCCACGGACTTGTCCCTTTTGCTTTTCCATATACACCTGCAAAGCACATTAGGACGATCCCTGTCAGCACAACATATTTCAATTTATCCAGCCACTTTGTCCATTTATCCGGAAGCAGGAACGGTTTCTTTTTCATTTTCCTGAAAATATATTTGTACAACGCATGCACTGCATCTCCCAATGAGCCAAATGCACAGGCAAATCCACAGAAAAACCTGCCAAACAGTATCGTGTATGCGCAGATCAGGATAAGGACTGTCACAAAGGACGTGAGCTCAATCTGTTCTCCTGCTCCAATCTGTGTAAATATGTACTTCACTCCGGCAAATGCCGCTGTGTATACGGAAGGAATGAAAATAAAATACAGAACCTGAATTGCCGCACGCAGCCAGACATGGATTTGTTTCAGCTGCTTTTTGGACATGGAATGTAATTCTATTTTTTTCATCTTACTCCTCCGCCTTTTCTAAAGCTTCCTGTGAAGCATTTTTTATTCCGGTCGAACTAAATGTCGCGCCACTGACCGTATCTACTTCTGCACTCTGCGCATCTATGATCTCAGGAATGATATCTTTTGCCATGGCAAGATACGCGCCATCTTCTTTTTCTGCACTCACGACATCAATCCCTGTGATTTTTCCTTTTTCGATCTTAACTTCAACAGTGATTGTTCCTCCAAAGCCATCTGCCTCTCCCTGATAAGTTCCATCTTTGTAATTACCAGCGGCACCATCTGCAGATCCTGTCTCTGTAACCTGCGCCTTTAGTCTGGCAATCTCTTCGTTTTTTTTGCGCGCATCCAGAACAGAATTATATCCTGTCAGAATGCCCACAACCGCGATCAGACTCACGGCTCTAATCCAAAACTCTCTCATCTCTATTCAGACCTGTCTTTCCCTAACGTTTTGCTTCTTCCAGCGCTTTCTTGCATCCCTCTATGATCGCATTCGAAGAGCAGGTTGCCCCTGAGACTGTATCGATCTCTTCCGGCAATCCTTTCTTCACAATCTTAGAAACAACACCTTCTCGTGAGGATGTTCCGTTTGTCGCTTTCCTGATGTAAGTATCATTTGAAGATGATCCATCGCCATAAACATTCGTAATCGCCACGATTTTGTCATCACGAATCGCCACATTCATCGTTAAGTTATATGCCTGGAAGTCCGCATCTTCATCCGGCTCGCACGGTACTGTCACAGTATAGATGCCATCGATATACACACTGTTCTCATTATCCACAGAATCTTTTTTCTTCAACAATGACACTGCCTGATTCAGATTATTCAACGCTCTCTCAACATCCTCCTGCTTTTTCGCTTCCATTGCTTCTTTTGCTTCCTGCAGTCTCACCTGAAGAACAGCCCATGTTGCTTCTGTGTAATCCGCCTCTGCAAGTTCATTTACACTTTCAATTGCTTCTGCAAGTTTTGATGTATCTACTGTATCAACTACCTCTCCATTCGTTGCTTTCTCTGCCTGTTTCAATGCATTCCTGATCGCATTCAGCAAACCATTCGAGCTGTAAGTTGCTCCCGATACCGTATCTACATCGGTATTCTGTTTTTTCACAACGTTTTTCACAACATCCATTGCGCGGTTGAAAAATGCTTCATCATCGGATGCATCCGTAATCAGGATTGCTTTAATCGTGTGATCCTGAATCACAACCGCAACACTGATATCCCCACTGTATCCTTCTGCTGTTCCATAATAGATTCCTTCATTGTATGGAACTGTGCCGGTAATTGCATCTGTCGCGGAATCATCCTTTCCGGCATTTGCATTTCCATTCTGATTACCGGTGGCCGTACCGCTGACTGCCGCCTGACTGAGCGCATCTCTTACCGCCTGAATAATTCCGACCGAACTGTAGGTTGCCCCTGAGACAGTGTCTACATTTGTGCTCTGACTGGAAATAATTGTATTAATAAGAGACGATGCTTTGGAAATATATGTACTTCCATCATGATTTTCCAATATCTGAATTGATACAATCTTGCCACCACTGATATCCACCTGAACTTTCAGCGTTCCGCCAAACCCTGTTCCGGTTCCATAATACGTACCATCTTTATATGCAGCCGGATCCTCTACCGAACCGATCGAAGTCGAACTTCCCGCCGCGGCCGTACCACCTGACCTCGACTGTCCTGTTTCACCGCTGTCCTTTTCTCCGGTCAATGCATTTTTTACAGCACTGATAATTCCGTTAGAACTGTATGTCGCGCCCGATACTGTATCAACATCCAATGTCTGGCTTTCAATAATCCGGTCAATCACTGCCTTTGCACGACTTAAAAATGCATCATCGTCAGATGCGCTCAAAATGTCAATCGATACAATTTGCTTATCCTTGATCTGAACCGCAACCGTAATCTCTCCGGCATATCCGGTTCCTGTTCCCTTATACACACCATCTGCCAGATCAAAGGATCCTGTTGCTGTGCTTTTCTCTTCTTTCTCCTCCGAGTCCGACTGTGATGATGTTGACGCATAGACAGGCTCCTTATATCCACTCAAAGAACCTGCTACGCAGGCCATAACCAGCCCAGCTGAAAGGAGCGGTGCAAAGGGTTTTATTTTCTTCCCCTTATCTTTTATATCCATAACCTTTTTCTCTCCTTTATTTCCTGATAATCTCCATATCCATTTCAGTTGAAAAATCGTCCTGAATTCCTTCCGTCACATAAAGCTTCCCATCATCCGTCAGTATAATCGCATCAAATTCATCACTGTGCGCTCTCCAGAATTCAATCGCTTTGTCTTTTCCCATAATAAAAAGAGAAGTAGAAAGTCCGTCTGCTAATGTGCCGTCTTCACTTACAATGGTAACCGATGTCAGACCATTTTCTGCCGGATATCCTGTGTTCGGATCAATGATATGATGATAGGTCTTTCCATCCTGTTCAAAATATCGTTCATATCCACCAGATGTGATCACTGCTTTATCTTCAATACTCAGCACGCCGAGATAATCATCTGTATCATCCGGGCTTTGCACTGCAACGCGCCACTTGCTCCCATCTGTCTTGGTTCCGAGAGCCTGCACATTTCCGCCCAGATTCACCAGACCGCTTGAAATGTTATTCTCTTTATAAATCTCCATAATTCTTGATGAAGTATAACCTTTCGCAATTCCTCCAAGGTCAATCTTCATCCCTTCCTGATTAAAGGAAATGTTCCGGTTATCTTTGTCGTATGTAATCCGGGATACATCACAGAGCTTCAGCAATGACTGCAACGTGTCCTCAGATGGTACCTGATAATTCTGCGTCGGAAAACCCCATGCTTCCATAACCGGATAAATCGCAATATCAAACGCTCCATCCGTCTCCTCATTCAACTCCAGCGCACGCTCTACAAGATAGCCTGCATCTTCAGACAAGGTTGCACTTCCACTTTGATTTAATTTTGCGATCTCGCTCTCTTCGTTTCCTGTAGAAAGCAAATTATCAAGCCTTTCGATCTCAGCACCAGCTTCATCGACCGCCTCCTGTGCCTGATCTCCATACGCAGTTACCGTCATATATGTGTCCATCGCAAAGATGTCCTTTGACGCTTCTTCATCCGAAGCGTCCCCATCTGATTCTACCTGTTCTTCTGTCTGTGTATTCTTTGTCTCTGCCGTTGTATCGTGTTTTGTATTGTTGCATCCGCCCATCAAAAGCGATGCACTAAGACAGACACATGCTATTATTATTTTCTGTTTCATCCCTAAGTTACTGCCCTTCCTTCTTTTGTTAGTTGCTTCTAACCTTTTATACTATACTTTATCTTCCAATTGAATATCAACTCTTATTTTGATATCGAGAATCTTTCTCATCATATAGTCAAAAAAAGACAGAACCCCAATATAAGGCTCTGTCCATGATTTTACTTTTTATTTTTCAAAATATTCCTGTGCATTTATCTGCACTTCGCCAGCCTGCGCCCGCACATACTGTCCGTCTGACATCTGAATCCGCGCTTTTACGTTATCTTCCATCAATACGCGGAACATCTCAAGTATACGCTCCTTCAATTCCGGATCTAACACCGGTGCAGCAGCTTCCACACGACGGATCGTATTACGAGTCATAAAGTCTGCGGATGCAATGTACACCTCATTCTGTCCAAAAATGTAGATACGTGAATGTTCCAAATACCGTCCCACAATACTTCTAACGGTAATATTGTCCGTATATCCCGGCACACCTGCGATCAGACAGCAGCTTCCTCTCACAATCAGTTCAATCTTAACTCCCGCCTGAGATGCCATGATCAGCTTATCGATGATGCATTTATCTGTCAATGAATTCATCTTCGCGCCTACATACGCTGGCTCACCTTCTCTGGCAAGTTCAATCTGTTCATCAATCTTATCCAGAATCTTGTTCCGCAGACACTTTGGCGCCACCATCAGAAGTTCTGTCTCTGGTATCACCTGTCCCATACTCAGATGCTGGAATACTTCATTCGTTTCCTCACCGATTCCCTGATCTGCCGTCATCAGAGACAGATCTGTATAGAGCTTCGCCGTCTTTTCATTATAATTGCCTGTTCCGATCTGGGTAATATAAGAAATGTGTCCTTCCCGCATTCTGGTAATCAGACACAACTTAGAATGCACTTTCAGCATATCCAGCCCATACAAAATGCGGCATCCGGCATCCTCCAGTCTTCTCGACCAGCCGATATTATTCTTCTCATCGAACCGTGCACGCAGCTCCACAAGCACCAGTACTTCCTTACCATTCTCCGCCGCACGGATCAGCGCTTCCACAACCTTACTGTCATTTGCCACACGGTACAGCGTCATTTTCAAAGACACAACCTCCGGATCTTCTGCTGCCTCATAAAGCAGTCGCAGGAATGGATCCATACTTTCATATGGGAAGAATAACAGACGGTCTTTCTCCTGAACCTGCGGAATCATCTTCTCATCTGCCCGAATATCTTCTGGGACACGCGGAGTATATTTCGGGTAAAAGAGTTCCCTCTTTCCCCGTAACAGATCTCGAATCTCAGAAAAGAACGAGAAGTCTAACGGTGCTTCCGAATGAAACATCTGTTTTTTCTTAAGACCCAGATATTTACCCAACCGGTTCAGCACCGCATCATCCATCAGACGACTGTACTCCAACTTGATCGGACATAATTTCTTTCTGCGTTTTACCATCTGCTCCATCAGCTGTCTGAAATCGGTATCGTCATCATACATTTCCTCATCCAGTTCAATATCCGCATTACGGATAATACGGATCAGCGATTTGCTCTTAACACGGTAATGTTCAAAGATCTGCGGAATATAATGCAGGATCAGTTCTTCCATCAGCATATACCGATTCTCATGCCCCGGTATCCGCAGCATTCTCGGAAATACGTCCATATTGCAAGGCACGATTCCCAGCTTTTCATGTCCTTTCTTCTCCAACACAACCACAGCATGAATATCTTTATTCTTCAGAAATGGAAATGGCTGTTTCTTTCCCACAATCTGCGGCGACAGAAGTGGATGTACTTCTTCTGCAAAATATGTATCCAGGAACTGGATATCCTCTTTTGTCATCTCTGCATAGCTGCAGATTTCTATCTGGTGTTTTGCCATTTCTTCTTTCAACACCTGATACGCCTCATCCTTGCGCGCTGTCAGATGACGCACCTGCTCGTAGATCGCAAGCAGCTGCTCCTCACAAGTCATCCCCGTTTTGTTATCTTTGATTTTCTGCGACAGATGCATCTGATCATACAGCGATCCGCACCGCACCATAAAAAACTCATCCAGATTGCTCTGGAAAATGGACAGAAATGACAGTCTCTCACAAAACGGATTGCTGCCATCCTCTGCCTCTTCCAGCACACGCGTATTAAATTTCAGCCAGGATAATTCCCTGTTATCATATACCATATGGTCTGTCATAATCTTATTCTCCCCTGTTTTTTCCTCTTTTGTATCTTTTACATGTTCTTCTATATCTTTATTTTTCCCAAACAACTTCAGGAACCATTCATAGATTTGAATTTTCACTGTATTTCCTCTTCTTTTTCAGCCTGAGACAGGATTGCATGGTACAGATATCCTTCTCTCACACCGTATTTGCTGACAATAATCCGTTCGCTTCCAGTCTTCTCCAGAATATTCTTCATCACCAGCATACCCGGAATAATTGTATGCACCCGTTCCGGGCAGATCTTAAGAATCATATTCTGGATCTGCTTTTGTTTGCCTGTTGCCAGTTCAAAAATCTCTTCCAGCTGACCTCTGGAAATACACCGATTCTTTTCTTCCAGATGGTAATACAGATTCACCAGCTTCAGAAGCGCACGAACTGTACCGCCCACACCGATAATATCTTTGTTCTTCGTCTGCTTTGATAATACCTTACAGCCAAACAGATCATCCAGTTCCTGCTGAACCTTTTCTTCCATGGAAGTCAGTTCTTTTTTCTTCGGAATGATTTTCTCCACAAACTGATTATATAAATTCAGCGAGCCGATCCCTGCACTCTCAATCGTACACGGTTTTCTGTTTTCAAATGTTACAAGTTCGGTACTTCCACCTCCAATGTCGAAGATCATGCCCGTATCAATATAAATATTGTACATAACACCGTAAAAATCACAGAGTGCTTCTTCATGTCCCGAAAGCACCTTGATCTGATATCCGGTCTCACGGAACAGCTCCATAACTACTTCATTGGAATTATCAATATTACGAAGTGATGCTGTCGCAAACACCTCCGTCCGGTCAATCTCAAACTGCTCTAAAATAGAACGAAATTTATTTAATGCTGCCGCCGCACACATCACGCCATCCTTCTCCATCCGATGATGTGAGATATAACTTGCCAGACCTGTCGTTTCCTTGGATGTAAAAAGCTGTCGGAAATTCGTTCCTTCCGTCTGGTATACCGACAACCGGATCGTATTCGATCCCACATCTACCACTGCACATTTCATACTTATCCATCCTCTTTTTACCGTTTTGCTTTTAGTATATCCAACCTGATTTTTCCTATCTATCTTGCTACCGTTAAATAACGTTAAATCCATGTAAAAAATGCGTCCTGACACTCTTCATGTCAAAACGCATTCTTCATAAATCTTATTTTCTGTATTTACTTAACTCTCTGAGCAGCTTCTGCATATCAATCGGCTTCGCCAGATGTTCATTCATTCCAGCATCTCAAAATACTGATTACCATCCTCATTCGGCACGCTCCGGTATCACATCGATACCCGTTCTCTCTGTGTCAACGTCTCTCCTGCGCCAGCTCATGCTGCTTTTCTTCCAACACACGTTCCGAACGCATCGGATACCAGACCGGAATATCACTGAGCTCTATGCTCTGCAGTCTATCCCTACCACAATATCCCCAGGGTATCTTTTATTTTATCTTGTACTCTGCATTTTCGCACCCAAATGTGTTACAATGATAGAAATAAATTACACTATCTGACAGCAGAAAGGAGCTTAATATATATGAAATTTCATATACCAGTAAAAGTATACTGCGAGCGCGAATGCGTAAAGACTTACAGTGACGAATGGACCGCTCTTGGTCACAAAGCCCTAATCGTAACCGGAAGCAGTTCTTCTAAAAACGGTGCCCTAGCAGATGTAACTGATGCGTTAAATGCTCATCAAATCTCTTACTGCATCTTCGACCGCACAGAGGAGAATCCTTCAATAGAAATGGTCATGCAGGTACGCGATATGGGTATCCGCGAAAATGTCGATTTCGTCATCGGTATCGGTGGCGGTTCCCCGATGGATGCAGCCAAAGCAATCTCACTTATGATCTATCACAAGGATAAAGATGCCGACTATCTCTATCAGCAGGGAGACAGCACTGCACTTCCGATCGTTGAAGTTCCAACCACATGCGGTACCGGTTCTGAAGTGACACCGATCTCCGTACTGACAATTCACGCCAAACGTACCAAATCCAGCATTCCACACCGCATCTTTCCACAGTACGCACTGGTGGATGGCAAATATCTGTCAAGCGCACCGAAGAGAATTCTTGTAAATACATCTGTAGATTCACTCGGTCATCTGATCGAAAGCTATATCAATCTTGGAGCAAGTCCATTCAGCCGTATGATTGCAGAATATGGTATGTCACTCTGGAAAGATGTAAAACCGGCTCTACTAAGTAATCAGGTCACTGACGAAGACCGCGACCGCATGATGCTCACCTCCACACTGGCAGGTATGGCAATCACTCATGCCGGTACTACCCTTCCTCACGGACTCAGCTACTTCCTCACTTATGAGATGCACATTCCGCACGGACAGGCTGTCGGATACTTCCAGCCAGGTTACGTAGCCGCTGCTGCTCCTGAGACGCAGGCAAAGGTTCTGGAATTGATCGGATGCAAAGATATCGCAGAATTCACCGATCTGATCCACACCTTACTCGGTCCGCTCGAAATATCATCCGATATGATCGACACCGCTATCAAAGGCATCATGGCAAACGAACGCAAATTAAAACCAGTACCATACGAAGTAACCGAAGCAACACTGCACAAATTCTTCGAGATGGCAATGTAGCACAACAGGGCAGATCTTTACGACCTGCCCTGTTATAAATATCTAAATACTTTATAGATCTTGCCATTCTGGATATTTACTGTATCACCGGCTACCGCTACAATGCGCTTCACGTACTCCTCGCCATTCGGACGTTTGATTGCGACAACATCGCCCACACGATATTCGGTATTCTTTCTCTTATAGATAACCACATCCTGGTCATGCAATGTCGGATACATCGAATTCCCCTGTACCGTCGATATGCCCATCAACATATAAAAATATCATAAGAACTACGATAATCACAGCAATTGACTGCAGTGTGATCACCAGACGCTGAACCCGTCTCGCATGTGCTATTTTACGCTTTGTCTCCGGATCTACATCTTCCAGAACTTTCTTCTTGATGGCATCTATGTCCATTTCAACGCCCTCTTTCTAATGCACTAGTGTTACTTGCATATGATATCATAACGGTAAACGACCGCAGCAGAAACATCTGCCACGGTCATTTATAACTCAGGATTAAGCTCCTGTCAAGTCTCATATTACGGCCCTGATTCTATCCACAATTCATCCAGACATCTTCACATCATCTGCTCCGATACTCTCTGCATCTTCTATAATATTCCAACCATTATAATCTATATCATATGTTTTGGTTGGAATCAGACGGTGAAGATGGTGGATTTAGAAATAACCAGTATATTCTTGCTATCCGGTGTGGTTATTCTCAGGGTTTCCAATCTTCACTAAACGTGTAGTTGGTTTGCTTCGCCGTCTGATCCCACCTAACAATATATCCTATTGTTAGATGCTGTGTTTATCATGGTAAAATATTACCAATTCAATCATAACTTCGGCTACTGCCTGCGCCGCACAACCACACGCTTTACTGCGCACGTTATTGTATCAGTTCGCAATTATCCCCCCTGATACGTCCGCAACATTAAAGCTCCTGATCTGCCTCAACTGAATCTTCTACATACAGTTCAGATAACTGATCTCCCAGTTCATCCTGTTCGTCTCTTAACTTGCTACGCTTTACAGCAAATACAACAACCACGATCACCAGAATAACCAATGCAAGAAGGTCCCACTAGCAAAAGCCGAGTCTTGTATGTTCAAAAATATATGACATATATGTTCCCTTTTTTTATTATACTTCCTGTGCAGGTGTTTTGTCCAGTTCTTCTCGGAGGTCCTGGATCTTTTGATCCAGTTCCTCCTCAAAATCTTCTACACGTTTCTTCTGATTATGGCGACGAACCAATATCATAACAACCAAAATCACTGCAACGACTAACGCCGGTATATCCCAGGAATGTATTCCCAAATTATGCACGAATTCAAAATAACACATATGCTTATCTTTTGTATTAGCATATACTGTATTTGATCCACCTACTGCATAAATCGAAAAATGTTCAGCTTCAAACTCGACATTGCTGTTGGTTGTTGCATCGCATACTTTTTCAGCTTTCTTTTGGGAATCATCAACATGATACACTTCTGCGGCATCACCTTTAATTCCTGTTCCGCTAAAACTTACCTGTACCGATCCATCTGGTTGAATTGCATTTCCATCCTTATCATAGATTGTAATGTCAAATGCTTTAATCTCTTCGATTGCATCTGCATCTTCAACCGCGCCTTCGATCGCACTCTTAACCGATTTGGCAGACACTTTTTCAACATCTAATGTCCAGCCTTCTTCCAGAGCACCCTCCGGTGATTTAACCGTTATCGTTGTTCCATCTACTGTCTGACTCAGAGTACACTCTGGTTTCAAAGTTCCATTTGTATCATCTGACTCTTTCTGTTCTTCGTCAGACTTCTCTTCACCCTTAACTTCCTCTGTCTTTTCCTCTGACTGAGAAACTTCTTTATATAATATAGAAAGAACTCGTTCAGACTGGATATCTGCAACTTTATATGTAGAAACATTTCCATTTACCGATGCCGGCTGGATCACTGTGCCATTCTGATCTTCTCCACGCTGCACACCATCGGTGCCGCTAATACGATTGACCGAATCATCGACGTATTTCCACCGAACCAGCAGCGGCAGATCGCAGTTCAGTTATCCATGGTGCTCCAGGCAGTAGTGTCCCAGCAGTTAGTACCTTCCACAGACGGGAAGCAGGTGCCTGCATTTGAGATCATGACCGTCACTCCGGCGATCCGCAATATGATCCGCGATAACAAGATCCCTCAGATTGACGGACTCATCTATTCTTCTGCGAACAATGACCTGATTTCAATGGATACAAGTCTTCTGGGATTATACAAAAACGGTAAGATTACCGAAGAGACAGCACTTACCTATGCGACGAATCCAGAGATGTTAAAACGAAGATTACGATAATAGAATGATGCTGGGGCAAAATCCCCAACTATGACGCAAAATTGCCGAAGTCTTACGACTCCGGCAATTTCTTAATTTATCACATTTTCATAAGAGGGTATCTGATATTGCTGATTAAGCCTCCGGTCCTGCTGCTACCAGTGCTTTTCCTGCTTCATTACCTTCGTATTTTGCGAAGTTCTTTACGAATCTTGAAGCCAGATTTTTTGCTTTTGCTTCCCATTCAGCAGCATCTGCATAAGTATCTCTTGGATCCAGAATTGCAGGATCTACACCCGGAAGCTCTGTCGGTACTTCGAAGTTGAAGTATGGGATCTTCTTAGTCGGCGCATTCTTGATATCTCCGTTCAGGATCGCATCGATGATTCCACGGGTATCCTTGATAGAGATACGTTTGCCTGTTCCATTCCATCCTGTATTAACAAGGTAAGCCTTAGCTCCGCTCTTCTCCATCTTCTTAACCAGCTCCTCTGCATACTTGGTCGGATGCAGTTCCAGGAATGCCTGACCGAAGCAAGCGGAGAATGTAGGTGTCGGCTCTGTGATTCCACGCTCTGTACCTGCAAGTTTAGCTGTGAATCCTGACAGGAAGTAGTACTGTGTCTGCTCCGGTGTCAGTACAGATACCGGCGGAAGTACTCCGAATGCATCTGCTGACAGGAAGATTACGTTCTTAGCTGCCGGCGCAGAAGAGATCGGACGTACAATATTCTGAATATGGTCGATCGGATAAGATACACGGGTGTTCTCTGTCACACTCTTGTCCGCGAAATCAATCTTGCCATTCTCGTCCAGTGTTACATTTTCAAGCAATGCATTTCTCTTAATTGCATTGTAGATATCCGGCTCAGATTCTTTATCGAGGTTGATAACCTTAGCATAGCATCCACCCTCGAAGTTGAATACACCGTTGTCATCCCAGCCATGCTCATCATCACCGATCAGCAGACGCTTAGGATCTGTAGACAGTGTCGTCTTACCTGTTCCTGACAGACCGAAGAAGATTGCTGTATTCTCACCATTCAGGTCCGTGTTCGCTGAGCAGTGCATAGAAGCCATGCCCTTCAGTGGCAGGAAGTAGTTCATCATAGAGAACATACCCTTCTTCATCTCTCCGCCGTACCATGTATTCACGATTACCTGCTCACGGCTTGTGATGTTAAACATAACTGCCGTCTCAGAGTTCAGTCCCAGTTCTTTATAGTTCGTTACCTTTGCTTTTGAAGCATTGTATACAACGAAGTCTGGTTCAAAGTCTTTCAGTTCTTCTTCTGTCGGCTTAATGAACATGTTGGTTACGAAATGAGCCTGCCATGCCACTTCTACGATAAAACGGATTGCCATACGTGTATCCTTATTTGCTCCGCAGAATGCATCCACAACATAAAGCTTCTTACCGGAAAGTTCTTTTACTGCGAGATCCTTAACCGCTTTCCATGCTTCCTGGGTAGCCGGGTGGTTATCATTCTTGTATTCATCAGATGTCCACCATACGGTATCCTTGGAATTCTCATCCATTACGATGAATTTATCTTTCGGAGAACGACCTGTGTAAATACCAGTCATAACATTGACTGCACCAAGTTCGCTGACCTGTCCTTTCTCGTATCCTGTAAGTTCCGGTTTCGTCTCTTCCTCAAACAGTGTCTCGTAGGAAGGATTATATACGATCTCGGTTGTTCCTGTAATTCCATATTTGCTCAAATCGATCTTCGCCATGTCAAATACCCCTTTTCTTTCGATATTATTAGTGTCATACCAATGTGGAAAATGTTTCCTTGTTTCCTTGTTTCCTTATCCTAATTATATGTATATTTTTCATAAAATCAACCCAAATATGAATTTTCAGACAATTTTTCTTGCGTTTTTATCTATTTTGTATGATTATTCACATCGTTACGCTCATTTTTTGAAAGTCGCGTTACATATAAGATGCGTTATTTCATCCTACATCCAATGTTCTCTCCCATCTTCACCAGCGTCTCCGCCTGATCTTCCGTATTAGCTATCAGCTCCTGATCCGGCATCACTTTTCCCGGTTCCGTCATGACGATGATCGTTGATCCGCCGAACTCAAATCTGCCTTTCTCTTCGCCTCTGTGCACCTCGCATGACTGCTTCGTATAATTGCAGATCTTACCAACCATCAATGCACCTACTTCCATCGTAAGTATCGTTCCCAGTTCCTTCGTCTTCAGCAGACAATACTCTCTGGTATTCATCTTGTAGATCGGATAGCAGTCATTTGCCACAGGATTCACCGTATGCAGCACGCCTTCAATCCTTCTCTCGGAAGATCTGTGACCGTCTGCCACATAACAATAGCGGTGATAATCATCCACCGTCAGACGGATCACATAGATCCAGCCCCCCATATAACGGTCAGCTAACTTATCATCTCGCAGAAGCTGACGCACCGTATAAGAGGTATGTTTGATCCGAAATGTGCCATTTTCCTCGATCGGGTACACACTCACTTTACCGTCACTCGGACTGATCAGTACATCCTCACGCATATCAACCGGACGGTACTCTGCCCGTATTTTTCTGGTAAAGAATTCATTATACGAATCAAACTCCTGCTTCTCATAGATAGACAGATCGATTCCATTTTTCTCCACAAACGGGTGGATCCCAAGCTTCGATATCCGGGTATTCAAAAATGCCCCGCCTATGCGGGACACTATCGGTGACAGAAGCGGACGGATCAACATCCTGGTCGCAGCATGTCCATAGATAAATGCAAGCAGTCTGTCCTGTCCGTTCTCTCCATTGTATTCATTTCCGTTACGATCTCTGTATATCATTCTGCACCTCCAACATTTACCAGATATGCAGTCCATGAAGCACTGCCAGCGCTACGATGATGACCATAATGGTCTGTCCCAGCTTCTTTGGCTTGCGCAGTCTGAAATTCGTAATAAATAACAGTCCGATAATCAGCACCAGCGCATGCAGCGCAATGATAAATTCTCTGCCAAGTAACGGGCGGAACACAACCAGAATCGGAAGTGCGATCGCCATAGATGTGATCGGCAGTCCCTGATAACATTCCCTGTTTTCCTCCATCTCGTTCTGGCGGATCTCTTCGGACACATTAAACCATGCCAGACGGATCAGTCCTGCCAGCACATAGAACATCAGAATTGCGATACCAACACTGTGGTTCATGCCCATGCGATATGCAATCAGCGCCGGCGCCACGCCAAAACAGATGATATCCGCCAGCGAATCAATCTGAATACCAAAACGCTTCTCTACCTCGGTACGGTTCTTTTTCGTCCGCGCGATCTTGCCGTCAAACATATCGCAGAATCCTGACACTGACAGACAGACAACCGCTATCTTCGGACAGTCATTTAAGGAGAACAGCATTCCTCCCATCGATATCAACACACTCACATAAGTCAATATTACTGTATAATCATAAACTCCTAACATACTAATCCTCTTCCCTTTTTCTTCCTATTGTAAAATTTGCCACGATCGTAAAGATCGCGCTGATAAATAACTCCGTATAATATCCAAGCCCACGGCTTAAGATCATACCCGGAAGTAATAACTGACTTCCGAATATCGGTAAGAATATCCGTAGAAATAACTGCTCACTGATTCCCATGCCACCCGGAAGCGGTAACATATCCACTGCTACCGAAATCGTTCCCTGCAAAAGCACAACAACCACCGCTGCCGTTCCTGACAGACCAAATGCACGGTATACAAACCAGGTCGCCGCAAATAACGCGAATCTCTGAAATACGGTAATCCCAAATACTTCGATCAATACTTTGACATGTTCTTTCAGATATACCGCTGTCGCCCGATACTGATCCATCGATGCTTCCAGCTTCTCAAGCCTTGATCTGCGCGGCTTCATCAGATGCATTTTCTCGATAAGGGCAAGTCCCTTTACCATGATCGTTCTTGCAAGCATTGGGTGAAACACCAGCACCAGCATCGCCGTTACGCAGAATACATTAAGTGCCGTTCCGAGATAAAATACATGACGCACGTTCCACAGATATGCGTGGATAAATCCCTGACCGAATATCGTCAGCGCCACACCGATCACCACCAGTACCAGCTTATATGTAATCGTCACGATCATCAGCACCAGTGTCGACACCGGGATCGGAATCTTCTCTTTCTTCATATAATAGATCTGTGCCGGCTGTCCTCCCGACGCGGACGGTGTGATACAGCTGAAGAAAAATCCCACAGATGAAAATAAGAAGCAGGTTCTCTTCTTCAGATGTATTCCCAGTGTATACATCATATAATATATGATAATGGATTCCCCCCAGATAAATACTACAACGCAGATAACGCCCGGTATCAGCCACAGGGGATTCACTGTTTTAATAATCTGTACGATCTCTCCCAGATCTTCTCCATGAAACACCCCATACAGTGTACCAGCAAAGACCACGATCAAAAATATCACATTAAATATTGTTTTCTTTTTATTTTCCATCTAACTCTTCTGCTTTCTTCTAAACAACCCGTTCCATCCACGAACAAGTCTCTCCGCCACAGTCTCCGTTGCTTTCTGCAACACCTTATACCCATTCGCCCGGTTACTGATATAGCAGGCTGCTTCCGCTAACAGTATTCCGCCAGCTACATCAATCAGCACGTGCTGCCTGAGTGCCAGTGTCGATACGAACACTAATACAGCGATAAACTTCGATACCCATTTATACCATGTCGGAATACGGTCACATCCACGCAGACCGATACAGCACATCCAGCTTACAAGGCAATGGATCGATGGGAACAGATTCACCGGTGCATCCCATTGATACAGGTATCTCACAGCCTGTGTCCAGATATCATGCCCGATCAGTTCCGGTCTGGTATTGGTCGTCGGAAATGCTACAAATATTACCAGGCAGACCAGTCTGGAGCAGATATCCGCTGTAAAGAAACGGTATCTGTGCTCGTCTCCCTGTGCCGAAATAAGCAGATAATTGATTACCCAGAAAATATAGCACCCAAAATACACAATAATAAACGGTGGTAAAAATGGCACCAGATCATCCAGATTTCCCGAAAGATTATATGCCGTTCTCCCCACCGTAAATAACGGTGCTCCCCAGTATACCATACAGTTCACGGTAAATGCAAAGACTGGTGGCAACAACGTACAGAATATTCTTTTTGTATCAATCTCGTTTATATTTATTTTTTTCATATCTGCTATTTTAACAGGTATGAAAGAAATAACAATGCTTTTTTGAATATCTTAATAAAACTTGAGATATTCCTTAAGAATTAGGACTTTTATGCTTTATTACCGATGCCAGCATGCTCATCAGCTTCGGCACTTCGATTGGCTTCGCCAGATGCCCGTCCATCCCGGCTTCCAGACATTTCTGTGCATCTTCTGCAAATGCATTGGCGGTCATTGCAACGATCGGAATGTTCTTTGCATCTTCTCTGTCGCATGCGCGGATCGTTCTCGCCGCCTCGTAGCCATCCATAACCGGCATCATCAGATCCATCAGCACCACATCGTATGTGCCCGGCTCATGATGTGTAAACATTTCGACTGCTTCCAGTCCATTCTGTGCCTTCGTCACCACTGCACCCACATCTTCCAGAATCGCTGTTGCAATCTCCATGTTCAGATCATTATCTTCAACCAGCAGGATGCTGACGCCTTCCAGATCCGTTATCTTCGCTTCTTCTCTCTTCGGAATATCTGTTTCCAGTGCAGTCTCAAACGGTATCGTCACTGTAAATGTACTTCCGACACCCTCCGCACTCTCTACTTCGACTGTACCATTCATTTTATCCAGCAGGCTCTTCACGATAGCCATTCCCAGACCGGTTCCCTGATACGTACTTCTCGCATCCGTATGTTCCTGTGAAAATGGTTCAAACAGATGCTCCAAAAACTCCGGACTCATACCGATTCCGGTATCCGATATTACCACCTGATATACTGCTGTCTGGTCATCTTTCGATAACATCTGCATCTTACAGGTAATCGAACCATTCGGTTTATTATATTTGATCGCATTGCTGAATATATTTAATATGATCCTTCTCACATGAAGCGGACTTCCGTATACGTATGGGTACATGATATGATCTTTGCAATTCTCATGTACCAAAGTAATTCCTGCTTCCGATGCCCGTAGCTCAGTGATCGTCAGAATATCGTCCGCAAGCTTCGTGATATCAAACGGTACATGGGCGAGTTCCACATTTTCATCATCCATCTTAGATAATTCCAGCACATCACTGATCAGCGACAGCAAATGATCCGCTGCCACCTTCGCTTTCTGCCTGTTACGGTCTATCAGTTCTCTGTCATCGGCATGCTTTTCATCAATCTCGATCAATCCGATAATACCATTTAACGGTGTCCTTATATCATGTGACATTCTTGAAAGGAACTGTGTCTTAGCCTGATTCGCTTTTTCCACTCTGCGAAGCGATGCCTCTGTCGCCTGGAATGCACTGGTCACGACTACACTCACCAGACAGAACGAAAGGAACAGCACTGCTGACAGGATCAGCATCATAAACGGCAGATTGGCATTAACCGCCATCTCAGCATTGGTTACTACAACCACATAATCTCCGAGTCGCTCGTATTGTATAAAATATTTGCCCCCGTCCAACTCCTCTGTCTTCTTGTATCTCTTTTTCGTCTCTAGCTGCTTCCTCCGCTCCGATGTACCTTCAGCCGGTTCCCCGATGTACTCCTGATTTGTACCTCCGATGATCGTTCCACTGTCAATATCAATCAGATAAATATCCATGCCTTCCGTAACCGGAATCTTATCAACTAATATTTTTATATCATTATTTTCCATCTGTTCCAGCAGCCTGTCCGGAGAAATCCCCACCTGAATCATATGTCTGCCGCATTTCGCCCATGTGATTGCATACATCATCGGCTTGCCTTCTGCTGTATTCTCCGTCACGTCCTGACACATACTCTTCGTCTTATCAGACAGCATCGGCTTAAAATACGCCATCTGCTCGCCGGAATCAAAATTATATCCGTAATATTCCGGATTGGAACCATCAATGATCGTTCCCGACTCATCAAACACATGAATCTCATCCACGCTGGAATACTCCGCAAGTTCCCGATACTCTTCCACACTGATTTCCCGTTCTTCATGATCACTTACCATTAGTGCGATCATTTCCGCACGAACCGTATACTCATCCTTCAGTGTCTCCATCAGCGTGCTGATGCTGGCATCATTCTCTTCCATCACATCTTCCAGCTGATCCAGTATCATCGAAGCAGATTTGTCCGCATTTATCCGGTTATTATACATCTGTATAAAAATACTGCCCGCAAAAAAAGCAACAAAAATAAATGCTACTATCGCGCAGATACGTCTTGCATTTGATTTCATAGGATTCACCCTCGCTTTCTTTGCAGGCTTCATTTCACATAATTCTATTGTATACTATATTGACATACCTTTCAACAAATGCTATATCAACATTTTAATTACAGCTCATTCCTCCATCCACTACTATCATCGCACCATTGATAAATGATGCATCCTCGCTGGATACAAAAAGCACAGCATCAGCAATATTCTTCTTCTCTCCAAATACAAACTTCGGATCCATACCGCCCCTGACTCTAGCATAGCCAAATTCGCTCTCGTTCGTATGATCTGCCGCCATATCTGTCCGTATGCCGCCCGGACAGATTGCATTGACGCGGATGCCTTCATGCAGATACATATACGCTGTGTGCTCGGTCAACGCCACAACGCCATGCTTTGACACCGTGTACGCACTGCTGGCACGACAGCCTTTCAACCCGGCCACCGATGCGATATTGACAATATTACCCCGACTTTCCTGTGCGAGCATCACATTGACCGCTTTCCGCATCATATACATTGTTCCGGTCAGATTCACTGCAAGCACGCGCTCCCACAGTTCATCTTCCAGTTCACCTACCGGTTCACATCGACCGGCAATTCCCGCATTATTTACCAGAATATCCAGACTGCCATATTCCTGCACCGCATAATCAATCAGATTCTCAGCTTCTTCTCTTTTGGAAATGTCAGCCACATAAGTTCTGAGTTCTCCCGGATACTCCTGTTCCGCCACTTCCTGTTCAAGCTCTCGTAATGTAAGTACATTATAATCCGCCGCTGTCACATGTGCTCCTTCCGCCAGGTAACGCAATGTAATCTCTTTGCCCATCCCGGCTCCGGCACCAGTCACAACCACACTTTTCTTCTCAAATCGCATGATGAATCTCCTATTTATACATGTTCGTAGATAAGTATTTCATTCCGTTATCTGCCAGAATGACTACGATATTCTTGCCTTCGTTCTCTGGTCTGAGCGCCAGCTCTTTGGCTGCGGTAAGTGCTGCTGCCGCAGATGCTCCTAAGAACACGCCATCCGATGCTGCCACTTCTCTGGCCGTTGCATACGCATCCTCGCCCTGCACATCGATGACTTCGTCGTATTTGAAATTACGTCTTACCACAAATGGATGTGTACATCCTTCCGGCTTATCGAATCTTACGACACCATCGATGGTTGCTTTTGCATCCGGTACAAATGACAGGGAATCGGCTGTCGGCTGTACTCCCACGATCTGAACGCCCGGCACGTGATCCTGCAGATAAGAACCTACGCCCGCCAGTGTTCCCGCTGTTCCTGCAAGCATCACTGCGATATCAATTTTGCCATCTGTGTCTTCCACAAGCTCCGGTCCTGTAGTCTTATAATGTGCACCCGGATTATTTTCATTAAAGAGCTGTGCCACATAATAGTAATCCTGTTCTTTTGCGAAATCGCTGACAGACTGCATCAGTCTTACAGGATCAAATCCGTAATTCTTCAGAATCTCTTCCGCTCCCGGAATCTCCATGATACCTCTTACATCTGTGCCATATGCTTTCATGATCTGGATACGCTCCGGTGTACAGCCCGGCTCCATATAAATGATCAGCGGATGTTTCTTAGCTGCGCAGAATGCAGCAAGAGCGATTCCTGTATTTCCACTTGTTGTCTCGATCACGGTCTGTCCCGGTTTCAGCTCTCCGGACGCTTCTGCCGCCTCCAGCATCTCCAGTGCCGCTCTGTCCTTCACACTTCCTGACGGATTAAAATACTCCAGCTTGCCAAGTACCTTTGCCTTCAGGTTATTATTTTCTTCAAAATTCACCAGTTCCAGAAGTGGTGTGTGTCCTACTAATTCTGCAATGCTTTTATGTATATTACTCATGATATGTCCTCCATTTTGCTTTCTAATTTATTATCTGTTTTATATTCTTATCTGTTACTTTTGCTCCTCTGCAAATTCGTAAATCTGAGATACTTTTGTTCCTGTCAATGCTCCGTATAACGAAAGCAATGCACTCGCTGCTCCGGCACTTCCCATATAAAGTCCGATGTGTGCATCCACATTCCACGGCATAACTCTCGTCCATGCATTGTACCATCTGGTTCCTTCTTCGTTCTTATATGCATCTCCTACCAGCTTATCCGCAACTCCCGTCGCAAGCTTCTTATACTTCGGTTCATCCGTCCACTGCATGCCATCAATAAAATGAAGCAATACGCCAGATGAGCCGCAGCAGATGCAGTCATTCCAATAGCCTGCCGAACGTTTATAGGTCACGCCTGCCTGTTCCAATGCATTCGATAACCGTTTATAGAACTCCAGATATTTCTGATCTTTCGTCACTTTATATAATTCCTTCGCCACAACACCATCTCCTACCGGTCCATGGCACAGACTCAGGTAGAACACATCAAACGGCTCCTGTCCATCCGGAAGATACAGATACGGAACAATGGATGCGTCTTCTTTATTAATTGCAATATTGATAAGAAACTGAAATCCTGCTTCCGCAATTTCCAGATATTTGTTATCGCCTGAAGCCTCATAATACTTCGTCAGCAGATATACAATTCCTGCAGTTCCATGTGCAAAGTTCGGTAAGATGCCGCCCTCTGGAAGTTCCGGAAAATACTTATGAATATCAAAGAATTTCCAGTAAACGGTTCCATCCGGTAGCTCTGTCTTAAATGTAAGAATATAGTCAATCAGTTCCTTGGCATATTCCAGATACTTCTGATCTCCGGTAAGCTTTGCCAGATCAATCCAGTACGCTGCCGTACTTCCATCTCCCATGTAATCCACCAGATTCTCCCAGTGCAGGAATCCATCTTCTTTTATTGCAGTCTCATAAGCAATATCTCCGGCTTTCACTGCATAATCACGGTATTTCTGCTCGCCCGTTTTCTGGTATAATGCTTCCGCAAATAACCCTTCTCCGGTAATCCCACCGTGTATGCCAGGCTTGTATTTCTGAACTTCTTTATATGTTCCTAACAGATATTCTCCTGCCTGCATTGCTTCGTTCAGATACTCGTCATTTCCAGTCACTTCATACAACTGCAAATAAAAGAAACCGACACCTGCTGCTCCGGAGTAAATGCTTCGATCTGTCATCTGATTCGCCAACGCATCACCATCATTCGTTCCGGCTCCACTGCTGATCTTCCAACTCTTTCCAACTGGTTTCTTCACCTCATACTGCTTGATCCATTTCGCGACATCAATGGCAGTGTTCAGATAATCCTCCGCAGAATTCTTTTTATATATGCTAATCATAGGTACGCCTCCCGTTCATTACCCCTATTATCCCATCTGGTTAGTAGGCATTATCGTGTTAAACTTAGTGTAGCACCATTGGAAGAATTTGTGTAATCAAAAAAAACTATTACAAAATATAAAAGCAGGCTATATAATTATAGCCCGCCTGATTGCAGTAACCGCGCCTTCATCACTTTATTAAAGAAATAAATCACACGTCCAACACCCAGCATAGAAAGAATCGTACCAAGACCGATTCCCATCAATGGATTGCCAAATGTAACACCAATGATCAATGAACACACCACACAAAATGCATCAAAGCAGTTCTTGCAGAATCCAAGTTCCCTGCCAAAGCGTTCAGCCAGACTGCCAACGATACCATCACCCGGATTCGGAATCAGCTGCATATCCACAGTCATCGCCGCGCCAATACCCGTGAACAAAATCCCCAGCAGCAACACCACCAGATCCTTCGCAAAAACTCCGCTTTTATAAGCAATCACATATTGAAATAGCGCCAAAAAACGTGTGAACACAATACCAACCACCGCCTGCAGCGCATCGATCCACCGCCAGTTTTTCCCTTTAATAAAAAACTGCGCCACAACCAACATACAATAAACAATCAGTGTCAGATTAGGAAAATTGGCACCCGTGCCCTGGCTGATTGTATATGGTATCGACACGATTGCCGATGCGCCAAGACCTGCCTGCGTGTTCAATGTAATCCCCAATGCTAACACTATCATTCCCAGCAGATAGATTATAACCCGGCTGGTCATCTGTTTCTTTTTCATTGAATCTGAATTCAAATTAATCATCTCCCAGTATTAAAGCTTTCTGGATAATCATAGCTTTATATCTGGTCATTTGTCAACTTTGCGGGCTTATTCAATGCTTGCAAGCTCTTTCTTGTTATTGACAACATCTACTATTTTTGCTATTCTTTCAATAAAGAAATGGGTTTTTTGTCTGGTAAGCTTTTAGCTGAGAGGGTTGCTCGTTTCTTTTTTTATATCTAGCACATCATACAGATACATCTTTCTATCATTTGCACATCTTATTAACATAGATGCATGAAACACATTATATCTTTCAACCTCGCCATTGTCTCCATATGCAGGAAGTGCAAATCTAGAATCATACCGATACCATCCAAACTTTGCATTTCTTTTATGCTTTGCCGCATGATTTTCTCTAAAATGCTTACCCTTTGCAATATTAAGCAATTCTGGGATGCCTTGTGAAGCATTTGCCTTTGCTTTTGCATTTGCACCTCTCAAACTTTCAGTATATTCAGATCCCGTATATTCGTCTGGCAAATCAGAACCTATATAAACAACATCACTGGTTTCAGCAATTGTATAATCATCTCCCACAAATTCCTCAATATAAGCTTTTACCTCATCCCAATTAACAGATCTTTTACCCTTAAATCTGATATCGTTTATCATAACTGCATATGGCACATTCCAACGGCCGGCTTTGCGGAGCAAAACGGCCGAAATGCGA
>CAVAVU010000010.1:0-4913 GCA_963592205.1 bacterium | reverse complement strand
GTGATGTGTTACGAGGCAGGACATCCGATTCCAGATCATAATTCATTTCAAGCGACGGAAAAAGTATTGGAAATGACATCGACTCTGACAGAGAATGACAGCGTATTCTTTTTCATATCAGGCGGTGGATCGGCGTTATTTGAAAAACCACTGATATCTGAAAGGGAGTTGGAAGACATTACCGGACAATTACTTTCCTGTGGAGCGGATATACGTGAGATGAATACGATAAGAAAGCGGCTTTCTGCGGTAAAAGGCGGAAGGTTTGCGGAACATTGTGCACCAGCAAAAGTGTATAGCATTGTATTGAGTGATATTATAGGGGATCCATTGGATATGATTGCATCAGGTCCGGCGTATCCGGATCAGTCGACGACACAGATGGCAATGGAGATTATGCACAAATATCAACTGAAACTGAGCAATTATGCACAGGAGTTGTTGAAGAGAGAACTTCCGAAGGAGTTGTCGAATGTAGAAACAAGAATCAGTGGAAGTGTAAGAGAGCTCTGTCTGTCGGCGAAGACAGCATGCGAAATGGCGGGATACGAGACGGAGATTCTTACGGACTGTCTGGATTGTGAGGCAAGAGAAGCAGGGGTATTTCTTGGGGCAATTGCATTATCTCATAAAGATACAAGGAAGAGTCTTGCCTTTATTGCCGGAGGGGAGACTGTTGTACATGTGACAGGAAAGGGGAAAGGCGGAAGAAATCAGGAGGTTGCACTTGCGGCTGCAGATAAGATTGCCGGAATGAAGGATGTGGCGATCTTTAGTGTGGGTAGTGATGGCACTGATGGACCGACTGATGTTGCCGGAGGATATTGTGACGGAGAGACGAAGAGCAGATTGGAAGCGCAAGGCATTTCCATATATGAAAAGCTCCGGTCGAATGATGCTTACCACGCATTGGAATGTGTGGATGGACTCATTAAAACCGGAGCTACAGGTACAAATGTAAATGATGTAGCAGTTGTTCTGATCAGAAGATAATGACCAAAAATCGTTGGTCAGTTAAAAGAAATTAACGGCTACATTTTCGATAAAGAATACGACGATACAGCAAAGAGCTGCAATACCCATCATATTCATACCACGCCATGCAGCGATAGCGCCTACGATCAATGCGAGGATGCCGGCAATCGGAAGCTGCGGTGCGGTAATGATGGCTGGAAATGTCATAACAGCCAGTGTAGCATATGGTACATAGTAGAGGAAAGAGCGGAGAAATGGGTTCTGTATCTTTCCTCTTATTAATGTAAGCGGAATTACCCGGATCAATGTAGATACCAGCGCCGCTACGAGTATGTATAAATAAATATTGTGCGTCATGGTTTAGGCTTCCTCCTGTGTGCTCTGTGTATCTGTAGATTCGTCATTTTCTTCCGGTATTGGGAAGAAGAATGCTGCAAGTCCGGATATGATGATCGTGATTACACTAATCTTCATACTGTCGGATACATTCGCTAGTTGCGGAATCTTTGAGGCGATATAGCTGATCAGGAATCCGGCAATCACAATGCCGCCTACGACTTTATCCTTTTTTGACGGCGGAATGATGATTGCGAGGAACATACCATACAGTGCAACACTCAGGGCACTGACAATAGACGCCGGAAGGATATTGCCGGCAACGATGCCAAGGGCAGTGCCAACTGACCAGGCTGGCAAGGCAATGAATATGGCTCCGTAGGAGTACCATGGATTCAGATTGCCGGCACGCGAAATGGAAATGCCGAAGATTTCATCCGTTATACCAAAGCCTATCAGAAAATGGTGAAGCAGAGGTGTGTCGGCGGTAAATTTCTGACTCAGTGCACAGCTCATTAACAGGTAGCGGATATTGGTAATCAGAATGACAAATGCCATTTCCACATACGGAGCATTTGCCATGATTACGGTAAATTCCGCATATTCACCGGCGGAAGCGTGATTGAGGAAGCTGGAAAGAAATCCCTGCAATGGATTCAGTCCCGCCCGTCTGGCAACGATGCCCAGTGAAAAGGACACTGCAAAATATCCCAGAGCGATCGGAATACCGTCACGCATACCATTGATAAATGCATTTTTATTACGATTCATGATTATGGCTCCATTCGATATGTTTTGTAGCTGTGTCCATCCAGATCTTTCCATGTAAATACACCGTCTTCCAGCATCATATAGCTGTGTGCACTGCCATTTTTCGGAATGGATACAGAACCCGGATTCAGGTAAAGGCGTCCATCAAATTCTTCCGATACAGGGACATGCGTATGTCCGTGAAGCAGGATGTCGCCTTTTTTCAGCATCGGTGGATTCTTCATATTGTAATGGTGACCGTGAGTTGCAAAGATCATATGACCTTTTTCGTATAAGATGCAGTAGTCTGCAAGGATCGGAAAGTCAAGAACCATCTGATCTACTTCCGTATCGCAGTTGCCGCGTACACAGAGAATCTCTTCTTTGTGCGTATTCAGCAGCAGGATAACATCCTTTGGTGCATAACCTTTCGGCAGGTCATTGCGCGGACCGTGGTAAAGAATGTCTCCAAGAAGAAGCAGCTTATCCGGGTTCTCGTTATCGTATTGATCAAGAAGCTGTTCCAGATAATATGCGCTTCCATGAATGTCAGATGCAATCATTATTTTCATTAGTATACCCTCTCTCGTAAATGACTTATATATGAGACAATATGAATTGTCTGTATTCTTTAGTATAGCTGTTTGCGTTGACAGAATCAAGTGAGCAGATTATGCTCTTGCATTGAAAGCTGGTATCTATTAAACTATTACATGGACAAACCAAAAAGGAGAATAGAAATGGTAAAACTGATCGTTACAGATGTGGATGATACATTAGTGCCGGAAGCAGGAAGCGTAATCAATCCGGAATATTATGATGTGATTCGTGAATGCAGAAAAAGAGGCATTATTTTTGGAGTAGCAAGCGGCAGACAGAAGCCATGTATAAGAAAGTTGTTTGAACCTGTGTTGGATAACATTTTTATTTTGGCAGATAATGGTACCGATATCTGGAGCAGTCAATATCAGACATCAATGAAATTACCGTATGATTTATATACGGAGTTGATTGATGATGTACATAAGCTGGAAGGATATTCCATTATGGCTTGTAAGCCGGATATTGCTTATTTTGAATACGGGCATGAAAGATATTTTGAGCATATGAAGACATACCCATATGTAGGAGAGTATACGGATGATATACGTGAGATAAAAGATATCTGTAAGATATCTGTATGGCGGGAGGAAGGAATTGACCCGGAAGTGGAACGTCGTATGCAGGAGAAATGGTCGGATGTTATGGATGTCTGTATGGCGGGAGAATGCTTCCTGGATTTTATGGCAAAAGGCTGTAATAAAGGAAAAGCATTATCGATAATGCAGGAGCATTACGGCATTGACAGAGAAGATACGGTGGCATTTGGCAATGCAGATAATGATATTCCGATGCTTCAGAATGCGGCACACAGTTATGCGGTTGCAGCGGCAAGCACAAGACTGAAAGAGACGGCTTCGCAGGTGATTGGTGAAATGAAAGACGATGCAGTGTTGCAGAAGCTTTGCGAGATTCTGAATATGTCTGAGAAAGCGTGACAACATATGATTAATGAGAATACAAAGGTAGAAGAATATACACATAAAGAATTGCATGAGCTGGGAATTGCACATGAGCACAGTCATGATCATGTGCATGGTGGATCTGGTCATCATCATGTACATAGCGAAAAGGAAAAGAAAGCGGTTGTGAACCGTCTTGCCAAAGCAATCGGTCATCTGGAGGCAGTGAAGCGTATGGTGGAAAAAGATGCTGACTGCAGTGATGTACTGATCCAGCTTGCGGCAGTCAGATCTGCGATCAATAACACCGGAAAGGTTGTGCTGAAGAATCATATGAACCACTGCATTATAGAGGCGGTTGAAGAACAGGATATGGAAGCGATTGAGCGGCTGAATAAGGCCATTGATCAGTTTATGAAATAAAGAAGATGAGACATGAGAAAGTCCGGCAGACAGTCTTAAGGAGGAAACTGTCTGCCGGGCTTTCTCTGTCCTAATATGATATGAAAGACTAATTGGCTGTATTGTATTATGGACGCTGTCCCATACCGCCTTCCAGTGTCAGGGTCTCACCACTCATGTACTTGAAGTCCGGGGAGGCGAGCTGTACACATACACGACCGATCTCTTTTTCGGCATCTCCGTAGTGACCTATCGGCGGCATTTTAACATTGGCTTTAAATGCATCCGGATACTGCGTCTCGAAGTTCTCCAACTGAGCAGTCCATGCCAGTGGGCATACAATATTGACATTGATGCCATCCGGTCCCCATTCGGTAGCTGCTACACGGGTAAGTCCACGGATACCTTCTTTGGCGGCAGCGTAAGCGCACTGACCATAGTTACCGAAGAGTCCGGCACCGGATGCGAAGTTGACTACGGAACCTTTTGTCTCCTTCAGATATGGATAGCATGCTTTCATATAATAAAATACTGCATACAATCCGGAATGCATTGCCAGATCAAACTGTTCTGTTGTATGTTCTGCAAGCGGAACTCCGGAAGCGGATGCCTGAGCATTGTTGATCAGGACGTCGATCCGTCCAAATTTATCTATCGTCTGTTTGATTACATTCTGTACAACAGCTTCATTATCAGAGCCTGCGGATACATCAGCCTGTACCGGCAGTACCTGGATGCCATACAGGCGTTCCAATTCTTCTTTCGCGTCTTCTAATTTCTTAACATTACGACCTGTAATAACCAGGTTAGCCCCTTCTTTAGCGTAAGCGGTAGCGATACCGTATCCAATAGAACCACATCTGCCGTCACTGAGCACAGAACGTCCTCCGCCTGTGATAATTGCTGTTTTCCCTTTTAAAAATCCCATACTTTTGTCTCCTTTCATCC
>CAVAVU010000009.1:0-33453 GCA_963592205.1 bacterium | reverse complement strand
AGTTCAATGCCAGAGTTTCGCTGGCATGATCTATCAGAATTCCGAGAGATCATTCTATTGTATTCCCAATACTGTCCTTTTTCAATATCAGATACTATGGTTTTATATCCCCTTTCCCTCATGTCCGAGAATGCTGAGAAGAAATTGCATGAAGAAATTTTTTATTTTTTTCAAAAAACTCTTTACAATTCAAATTGCCTGTGGTAATATACTTTTTGTCAGCAAGCGGAGATGGCGGAATGGCAGACGCGCTAGATTCAGGTTCTAGTGGTGGCAACACTGTGAGGGTTCAAGTCCCTTTCTCCGCACTAGCTAAGAGGCGAGAAACCTTGTAAATCAAGGCTTCTCGTTTTTTTATTGTTCATTCGAGTTTGATTACCTTTGATTACCTTTTGTCCTATCCCCCTATAACTCTATATTATTACACCAGAAACATCCTTATAGATAAAGCGGTCGTCCCTCATCGGGATAACCGCTTTTCTTACATTTATCACAACAATGGCATAACTGCCCACACTCTCATCAACGCATATACGATAGCCAGCGCCCCAACTATAAAACACAACAGGCTCCCAAAATGACTTCCGCCGCCTGCTATATCTGTAAGGCTCTCTGTCACATCTGCCGGATTACTCGGATTATAATATCCCGGACGCTCCATTCCGATAGGATACTGATCCGTAGAACTTCCCAACCGCGTCTCATATTCGTATCTCTGACCATTTACCGTATACTCATACACTGGCGAATAGGACGTAACATAGATTACGCTTTCCGGTCCCTGTTCATTGGAATCATGCTCCTCTCGCTCATGTTTTACCACTCTTATAACACGAAGCGTAGTATGTCCTGTATACCGTTGCCGATATTCCTCATTTCTTTTACCTGCCCTGTTCCACAGTTTTTTCCCAAACCAGAGAAACAAAAGACCGAGAATCAATGGAATTGCTACTGTTACGAAAGAATACCCATAAAAATATGCCATAGTTTTCCCCCTTTTTGAATCCGCCAAGAACTTTTAGCCATCTCAATTCATTGCAACAATTTCAATCATAGGCTCATATAAATGATCTATTTTTATCTATTATATATCATGATTTTCTATCAGTTACAAGCAGTTTTGCAGAGACAAACTTTGATATTATTTTACATTTTCCTCACTTAACCACATCGCAGCTTCCTCATTCCCAGTTGCATTCACCCAGTCTCTCCAGTTCACTCTTCCATGACATTCCACACCTTCAAACCATTCCAATATCTCCTGCATACTGACCGGCGCATATTCATTCGCATCCACGCCTACATCATATCTGAAAAGCCCCTGCATCTGGTTCATTTCATTGTAAAGACTTCCCACCGTATGAATATGACCATGCAAATGAATAGAGCCATGTGACATTGATTGCCAGTCCATCATCGGGAAATGCGATAACACAAACTTCTGTCCATCTTCTTTCAATACTGTAATCGGTGGCTCTACAGTAAAAGTTCCTTGCACATCCTTATGCGTCCAGTCTTTATCGTGATTACCAGGCACAATATGAACTTTCTTACAGAAAATCTTCTTTCTAAGCTCCGCAGCATCCACCGCAGGAATCTTAAACGAAAAATCCCCTAGAATATATAACTCATCATCTCTCCGCACCTTCGCATTAATATTGTCAATCAGCGCTCTGTTCATATCTTCAATCCGCTCCCACGGTCGTTCCGTAAATCTCAATACATTCTCATGTCCGAGATGCAGATCTGATGTAAACCAAATCATCTTCTTCACCTGCTTTCTGTTTTCACTCCGTTCATTTTATATATATTTTCTCACGGCTGACAACACATTGCATTAAACTTCTGGTATAAAAGTGTAATTAAAAAGAGTACTATCAACACGATAATACTCTCTACAAATCTATTCTTTTATATAATCAAACGCTACTCTTTGTCCGCCATCCCTGACATATATAATTCCGCATTTTTTGAACCCGTATCTGAGCACTGCATCCTGCATCGGCTGGTTATCTTCATGTGTATCAATTCTGAGATAATCAACCTTTTCACTGCAGTAGTCAAAGCAAGTCTTCGCCAGACCTTTCGCTTTGCCGGACGATGCAATTCTGTGGATGGTTCCGTAGGTTTTGCTGCTGTGCCATGCGCCGTCTTCGATCACACGATACGTTGGATCTTCTCCGATGATGAATGCGAATGTTCCTACAATCTCATCATTTTCTACGAACACATAAGAATTGCCGTTGTCAATATCTGCTGTGATAATTTCTACTGTCGGATATCCATCGTTCCACTGCGTCAGATTACCTTTGCTTCGCATGAATGCTTTCGCGTTTTCGTATAAATCCATAATTGCCGGAATGTCTTTTATTCTGCCCTTTCTGATATCCATGTTATTCTCCTTTGTCTGCTTTCCACTCTTTTACATAGTCTAAGAATGCTTCTCTTGCCGGATCTAATTCGCTGTCTTTCAGATATGCCACGCCCAATGTCCGTTTATAATGCTCCGTAAATGGACGGATGCAGATATCGAATGACGGATTGGACAGCAATAATTTCGGTAACACACTGATCCCCATTCCGTCAGATACCATTTTCTGGACTGCTACGTCATCATCGAGCTGGTAAAGTACGGTCGGATGGATGTCATTTTGCTCAAAAATCCCGCCCGCTTCATAATCAAATCCATCTTCCGAATAGATATAATTCTCGTCCTTAATATCACTCAGATTCACTTTCAGTTTATCCGCCAGCGGATGATTTCTCGATGTCAGAAGCATCAGTTCATCCGTATCCATCGGATAAAAATCCAGATTATCCGGCAACAGATAATTGGACACAAAGATACAGTCCACCTCATTCTGATTCAGCTTGTCACGAAGCTGCGAGGTACTTCCCATCGATATTTTAAAATGAATATTTGGATATTTTTTTGAAAAATTCTTTACCATAGCAGGTAACCAGTTATATGCGATACTCTTGATTGTTCCGATATGTATATAACCGTTTTTCAGACTGGTCAGATCCGATGCAATATCCGCAATACGGTTCTCGGCATCGCAGATTGTGCGCAGTTCCCGGATAATTTCTTCAGTATTTGAAATTGGCAGCATGCCATTTTTCGTTCTTTTAAATAACGGAAAGCCAAGTTCTTTCTCAAAGCTTTTGATTGCCTGACTGATCGCAGACTGCGTATAATTATATTTTTCTGCTGTGACTGATATGCTGTGCGTATGATACACGCTTAGAATCATTTCGTACTTTGTCATTTCTTTGCTCCCTGTTTGTAACACTTACTTCTATTATAAAAGTGCATCTGTCGATGTGCAAGACACTTGCCTGGCACAGACATTAGAAATATTAAACGGCTTATTCAATATTTCTAATTTTACTGCGGATTTAATCTGATTCTCCCATTCTTTAGAAATATTGAACGACTCGTTTAATTTTCTTAAATTGTTTAATAAAAAACAAAGTTATAAAATAAGAAACGCTGGCAGATTTCCAAAGTTATCGGGGTGGATATCTGCCAGGTAACTATTGATCACTATATTTTGGTATATTATCTGGAGGGTTAAAATGAATGCAGTAATTTTACTAAGAATAATCTTAATCTTGTTCACAATGTGTTCGGCCATCTATCTGATTATCGATCTGGTCAAACACAAAGACGAAATTCACTTCAAAAAGGGATTCACACTTGCCTTAATCGGTTTATTTACAGTCATGCTGGACACCTGGGGTATCGGCTGTTTTGCAACACAGTCCGCATGCTTCAAATTCACCAAGTCAACAGATGACCAGTTTATCCCTGGCACATTGAATGTAGGCAACACCATTTCTGTTGCGTTAGAGGGTATCCTCTTCATGACTTTCGTAGACATCGACCCACTTACGCTTTATCTCATGCTGGCTGCGGCTGCTGCGGGTGCACTCGTTGGTTCCGGAATTGTCTGCAAATGGGATCTGAAAACAGTTCGTTATGCACTGTCTGCCGGTCTGGTAATCCTGGCAATTGCACTTGTATGCAAAAATGCCGGCGTTGGTCCATTTGGTGCTGTCGGCACAGCTACCGGACTTCGTGGTATTAAATTAGTCATTGGTGTTGTAATTAATTTCTTCCTGGGAGCACTGATGATGATCGGCGTTGCGTTCCCGATCATGATGGGTTCCTGCGCATTCCTGATGAATGCATCCTGCTTCAAATTCATCAAAGAAGGCAAATATGACCGTACTGCTACGATCATGCTGACCATCTTCGGCTGTATCGGCGTGGTCATCGCATATAAGATTGCATGTTTCCTGTCACTTTCTACATTGACTTATGTGGTATGTGTAGTCATGGTTATCACTTCCGGAACATTCTTCCGCGATGCACGGAGAATGTCAATATCTGCCAATGCATCACAGACGCAGAACGCCGATGCAATAGCAGACTAATCAATAGCATAAAGTCATAAAAGGATTCATATGATAAATGGGAGGTATCCGGATTATTCGTCCGATACCTCCCACTTTTTATATTCTAAGCTGTCCATCAAGCGCCCAGAGGGTACTTGCCGCCTGACCGTGTACTTCAATTACAGGCACATGTACTTCGCCATAGAATCTGCTGGTCATGACCGCTTCTCCCTGATTCACGAAAATCTCACAAATGGATACATCCACAAAGATTCTCAGTTCTTCAAGCTTTTCAAGCTTCAGCTTACGAACCCCTCGTCCAGAACCTGCCTGTTCATTCATTTCCAGCTTCAGCACACCGGCTGCATAAGACAGTTTTACACCGGCTGCAAGTTCTATATGTAGCTCGTCTGACTGAATATCATTTACCAGTAATTCGTACTGCCCTTTCAGATCTTCTGTCTTGTCATCTGCCACAATACGGTCTCTTAAGCGTTCCATTTCCCGCACTGGGTTGCACCGGATCTTACCGTCACATACGGTAATCTCCCTTGGCATTGTAAGGCAGTGCTGCCAGCCATAATTTACCGTTGGATTCATATATGGACAGTCCGGAAGCCCCGCCCAGCCGATCATGATGCGTCTGCCGTCCGACGTCTCAAACGTCTGCGGTGCGTAAAAGTCAAATCCCATATCCCATTCATGGAATTCCTGCTGACTGCAGTGGCTGCGGATGTCTCCATCCAGCACCGTGTAACCAGACTGATAGATATTCTGATAACGGAACTCTTCGTGTTCCAGTCCCTGTGGGGAAAATGACAATAACTTCACGCCATCTATTTCAAAATAATCCGGACACTCCCACATATAGCCGAACGGCGAGGACGGAATAATCTGATTGATCACTTTCCATTCCTTCATGTCTGCGGATTCAAATACAATGACCGCACCGACATCGCCCATGCGTCTGCCGCCCTGTACCATATAGTAGCGTCCGTCCTGCTTCCAGACTTTCGGATCTCTCACATGGCAGGTGTAATACGACGGATAATCTGCATTGGTCATAACCACTTCTTTTTCCGAAAAATGGATACCATCCTCTGATTCCAGGTAAATCGTATTTGCCTGTCTGCCCTTCAGGATATAATCATAATCGCCTTCTTCTTTGACATTACCCGTATAGAACAGATGCATCCGGTCATTTTCCACCCATGCGGAACCTGAATATGCGCCGTCTCTGTCCTCCGGAATATCAGGAAGGATCGGTGCGCCCAGATATTTCCAGTGGATAAAATCTTTGGACACATAATGTCCCCAGGCTTTCATGCCTCCATTTGCATCAAACGGTGAATACTGAAAGAACACATGATATTCCCCCTTCAGTTCACACAGACCATTCGGATCGTTGAGCCATCCCATCGGCGGCATCAGATGATACGCTGGTCGGTATGGATCTTCCCGGTATTCTTTTGTATATTGATATGCCGCCTCTGTCTGACGAATCTGTTCTGTTATATTCTGATTCATATTCTGCCTCTTTCACTATTGTCTCTTTATAACTGTTCAGAAGTCTTTTACTGCACTATATTATCTCACTTGCAGAAGTACATCCATCGGATTGACACTGCCCTCTGCCACAGTCTGAATCTCTTCAAACTGATCCGCATTAGTCACTACCACAGGTGTCACCACATCATATCCTGCTGCCTTGATCGCATCGATGTCGAATTCTACTAACGGCTGTCCTGCCTTTACTTCGTCTTCCTGCGCTACCAGTGCATGGTAATGCTTGCCTTCCAACTCTACCGTATTCAGTCCAATATGTATCAATACTTCCACGCCGTCTTTTCCGGTCAGTCCTACTGCATGACTGGTCGGAAACAGTGCGGTAACTTTACCGTCAAATGGTGCAATGACTCTTCCTTCTTCCGGAAGTACTGCTGTTCCTTTTCCGAGCACTTCCCCTGCAAACATTGGATCATTTACTTCTGCCAATGGAACTACTTTACCTTTTAACGGAGATGCAATTGTTACTTCTTTCGTCTCAATATCGTTTTCCGAAACAGCTTTATGCTCTTCAGCCGGCTTTTCTTCCTGCTTCTCTTCTTTATTATCTTCCTTATAAAGAATCCATGAGATAACAAATGCCACAACGGTTGCCACGATAATAATCATCGCATACTGTACTACATAGTTGGTAGTGATCAGAAATCCAAATACACCTGTGATTCCGTATGCCGTTGCGCCGACTCCGGTAATTCCAGCAATCAGTGCTCCTGCCGCGCCACCGATACATCCTGCGACAAATGGCTTCATGTAACGCACATTTACACCAAAGATGGCTGGTTCTGTGATTCCAAGATAAGCAGACAGCGCTGCCGGAAGTGCTACCGATTTGGTCTTGGCATTCTTAGATTTTACTGCTACTGCAAGACACGCTGCGCCCTGCGCTACATTTGCCGCTGTTGCTACAGGCATCCAGGTATTGATGCCGTTGGCACTTAACATTCCCGCTTCGATTGCATTATACATATGGTGAAGTCCTGCAACTACCGTTGGTGCATATAAACCGCCGACAAGTGCGGCTCCGATTCCGAATGGAACCGCGATCAGCTGCTGTGCTCCGGTAAGTACCCAGTTCTCAACGGTAGAGAAGATTGGTCCGATAATGGTAAGTGTCACATATCCCGTTACCAGAACTGTCACCAGAGGAGTTACGAATAAGTCAATAATCTCCGGTACGATCTTATGCAGTTTCTTCTCAATTACAGACATTAAGAATACCGCAATAACTACCGGAATTACATGTCCCTGATAACCGACTAATTTAATATCATATAAGCCAAACCACACAGAAGCTGTCGGTATCTCGGATGCTTTCATACCTGCTACGCTCCAGGCATTGATCAGATCAGAATGGATCATGATCATACCAATGACTGCGCCCAGATATACATTTCCACCAAATGTCTTTGCCGCACTGATTGCAATCAGGATCGGCAGAAATACGAATGCTGCGTTACTGAATAAATGAATGATTGTGTATGCAGATGAATCTGCCATCTGAGGCCATAGATTACAGAAGCCTTCCAGCAGTCCCATCAACAGACCACTTGCTACAATTGCCGGGATGATCGGTACGAATATATCTCCCAGCGTCTTAATTCCTCGTTTGAATATATTCTGCTTCGCTGTCGCAGCCTTTTTCACATCTTCTTTTGTGCCTGCTGCCACGCCCGCCATCTGAATAAATTCATCATAGACTTTATTGACCGTGCCTGTGCCGAATATCACCTGCAGCTGACCCTGCGCTTCAAATACTCCCTTTACTCCATCCACATTCTCCAGCTTCTCTTTGTCGCACTTGTCATTATCTGCGATCACCAGTCTGAGTCTTGTGGCACAATGCGCTGCGGATACGATATTATCCTTTCCGCCGATACATTCCAGTGTCTGTTCTGCCGCCTTCCTGTAATCCATTTTTCACTCCTCCAATTCCTTATATGTGGTATCGTTCTCACTTACATTTTATATTGTAATACTGGTGTTTCAAATTGTAAATTGGCATTGTATATGAAATCGTTCTCATGTTTTTAGGCACAATGCATAAATGGACAGCACCGGTCTTCCCCATGCTGTCCATTTGCGTTTACACTGTTCCATTTTCTATCAGTTGATAACCCATCTGAAGGCTTTTTGTGATATCGTTTTCACCCATAATCTTCTCCATCAAAAGATGGGCTGCTTCCATTCCCGCTGTCTTATAATGGAAATGTACGGTCGTAAGTTTCGGCGATACGGCATGTCCCATATTGGAATCACCAATCCCCACAAACATCATCTGAGTCGGAATCTGATATCCCTCATCCTTCGCTGCTGTCATAGCCCCAAGTGCAATACTGTCCGTAGCGCAGAATACCGCTTCGATATCCTGATGTTCCTGCAGCAGCTTCAGCATCGTGTCATATCCATTTTCAAAAGAAAATCCACACTCTGCTTCCACTACCCTGTCCGGATTGATCCCGCACCCGGTTAAGGCATCGTGAAATCCATCATATCTCGCCTGTCCTGCCGCCTTGTCGCGTTTCGTAACTCCGATATAAGCCACTTTACCAATGCCTTTTCTGGCATTTAACGCCATCAGCATCACTTCTGCTGCTTCTCTTGCAGCTCCGCAGTCATCATGGTACACACAGGAATATCCAGGTACAGACTGCCCCAGGATCACCAACGGCACCTTAAATTCCTTCAGCAGCTTCTTATGCTGCTCGGTAAAGATCGTTCCGATCAAGATCACGCCGTCTACCCGGTTCTCCCGGAACACGTTCAGATACTTTAATTCTTTCTCTTCATCATTGAAAGTTCCGGCAAGAATCATCTGATAATCCGTCATCGCCAACACTTCACTGATGCCTGCTACCATCCGGCTGATGGATTCTGAATTAATCTTAGGAATGATCACGCCGACCAGCTTCGTCTTACGGCTCCTGAGCATCTGCGCCTGCGTCGAAGGTTCATAGCCGGTCTCTTCGATCACTTTGCTGATCTTCTCTCTCTTCTCCTGACTGACATATCCATCATTCAGGTATCTGGATACCGTCGCTCTGGATACGCCCGCCAGCTTAGCTATTTCATTAATATTCATGCTGCATTCCGCTTTAGAATGAGAATGTCATTGCTCTCAGAACTTCCTTTTCCTCTTCGTCCAGTCGGTTCTCCTGTTTCAGAGCTTCTACCATATCTACATCCTTGATCTCTCCAAAATAACGCACAACCACACGGTTGGTCTTGCCTTCAGCCAGCGCCTTTACAGCCACATATCCCATACGTGTAGCTGTCACACGGTCTCTTGCTGTCGGTGAACCGCCTCGCTGAATATGTCCAAGTACGGTTACTCTTGGATCCAGTCCCAATTCTGCGCGGATCAGATCAGCTACCTGATGTCCGGCTGTTCCATTACCAACCACATCATTATCCAGACTTCCGTCCGCTTTACGCTTCGCTCCTTCTGCCACGATTACCATGAAATGGGTACGTCCTGCAAGTCTCGCATTACGGATTTTCTCAGCTACGTCCTCTTCAAAATCCCATGGTTCTTCCGGGATCAGTACCGCTGTTGCTCCTGTCGCAATACCTACATACAGAGCAAGGTTACCGGCTCTGTGTCCCATAACCTCGATAACCGAACATCTCTCATGAGACTGCATCGTATCACGGATCTTATCGATTGCTTCTACTGCCGTATTCGCTGCTGTGTCATAACCAATACTATAATGACTGCATCCGATATCATTATCAATCGTACCAGGAATGCCGACTACAGAGATCGGATATTCTGTAGAGAGCGCCAGTGCTCCGGCAAATGTTCCGTCACCGCCGATCGCTACGATTCCATCCAGTCCGAACAGCTTACAGTTATCATACGCTTTCTTACGTCCTTCCTTGGTACGGAATTCATCACTTCGGGCTGTATACAGCATCGTACCACCTTCATTGATGATATGCGATACATCCACTGCTGTCATACGATACATATCACCGTTAATCAGTCCGTGCCATCCACGTCGGATTCCTACTACTTCAATTCCCATGTAAAGTGCAGTACGCACTACGGCACGTACAGCCGCATTCATACCCGGTGCGTCTCCGCCGGAGGTCAGTACTCCAATTCGCTTAACCGCACTTTTCTTTTGCTCTTCCATCCTAACACCTCGTTTTCGGTATTTGCATATTATTCCTTCTTCCATGCATACTCACATTGTAACAATCTGAATTTAAAATGTCTATGGGAATAATGTCAAAACATTGTTAAGATATTAACCCATTATTTCAGATATTTCATAAAGTATTGCTATTTAAATATATCTATATTATAATCTAATAAAAGAGCAACCGCCCACAAGGGGTTGACCAGTATGTTAAGTAGAAACCGCCCTTACTCGCCAAAGTACAAGGGCGGTTTTGTCAGCTTTAACGCACTACTTCAAATTCGTAAAAACGAATGTCAGCAATGCAAGAATAAACATTCCGAAGGCCATCAGGTCTTTAAAGTCAAAATGTTTCATCAGCACCACCCCCATTCTATATAAAATGGAGGTCAGCCACCCTGCAACACGATTGCTCTCATCAATCATATCATTTCTTTTACTTTTCTTCAATCCTTTGTATCATTTTATACTTCACCAATCCCAATAAGTCCGCCAACGCCCATCCAATCGGAATGGAACACCAGATTCCCACAACTCCGACAACCGGAATCTTTGACGCCAGATAAGACAGACTCACTCTGGTTCCAAGTGACAAGATCGTCAGTACCAGTGACATGGACGGCTTACCGATCGCACGATACAGTCCATACCACAAAAACAGGCAGCCGATCCCAATATAAAATGGTCCTACGATTCGCAGATAGCGCACACCTTCCATTAGAATCTGCGTCTCGGACTTCTGCACAAATATCAGCATTAATGCTCTTGCAAATGTCCAGATCAACAAAGATGCTGTCAGACAATAGACGACTACCGTCTTTACTGCACAACGGATACCCTGTTTAATCCTTTCGTTCTCACCTGCGCCCGCATTCTGGGCAATAAATGTGGAAAATGCATTACCATATTCCTGCGCTGGCATATAGGAAAATGCCTCAATCTTAACCGCTGCTGCAAATGCCGCCATGACGACTGTTCCAAAGCTGTTGACGATTCCCTGTACCATCAGGATTCCCAGATTCATGACCGACTGCTGAATACATGTCATAAAAGAATAGTTAGCAATCTCACGGACACTGCTCATATGTATTTCAAAATGCCGGAATGCTTCCCGTATTCTTCTGCTCTTCCAGAATACGTACAGTGTGATTCCAATTCCCGATACATACTGCGCAATGATTGTCGCCTCTGCCGCCCCCGCGGTTCCACGTCCCATCACTGCCACAAAGACGATATCTAACACGATGTTCAATATGGTCGATATTCCTAAGAATACGATCGGAACTACGGAATCTCCCATCGCTTTCAGGTACGCGCTGAAATAATTGTAAAGCGCTACCGCCGGAATTCCCCAGAAGATCCTTACCAGGTACACTCTGGTAATATCCCGGATCTCCCCCGGTATATTCAGCCATGTCATAATGCCCTCTGTACCAATCAGTGCCAATGCTGTCAGCAATACAGTCACGCATCCAATTAATACGAATGACACACTGATACTCTCTTTTAATCGTTCTTCATCCTTTTTTCCATAACAGACAGACATCACCACACCGCTTCCCATACTCATGCCAAGCAGGATCGATGTCAGAAATGTCATAAGCGAAAATGCTGATCCCACTGCCGCCAGTGCGCCCGCTCCGATAAAATGTCCTACTACCCAGGTGTCTGCCACGTTGTAGCACTGCTGCAACACATTCCCCAATATCATTGGCAGTGCAAAGAAACAAAGTGTGGAAAACACAGGTCCTTTTGTCAAATCTCTCTGATGCATATCATTATCCCCAAACACTATATCATAAAATATTCATGCCAACCGTGCTGACACAAATTCAAACTTCCTCAACAGTATAACAAATACCACTACATATATCTACCTTTCGAAACGATAGTATGGCATTAAGCAACATCTTTCAGACATAAACGCGAAAAAAGCGCTTCCCCATACTGAAGCGCTTTTTCCACTATAAACATTTTAAGAAGGAATTAGAAATTGTCTTATTTCTTTTTCTTCGGAGGCTGATGGATGCACATTCCAAGACAGTCTGCGCATGCCTCTGCAAAGGCCTCTGAATAACTCGGGTGAGCGTGGATGATAGATTCAGCAACTTCATTGACTGTGATCTCCATCTGCATCAATGCAACCGCCTCAGCGATCATCTCAGATGCAACACCGCCTACCATATGTACGCCAAGGATCTGACCATATTTGTTGTCAGCGATGACTTTGATAAATCCTGTTGTCTCTCCAGATGCAACACTTCTTCCGTTTGCAGCCATATTGAACTTACCAATACGAACTCCTTCCGGATGAGCCTCTTTTGCTTTTTCCTCTGTAAGACCTACAGAAGCAGCTTCCGGTGACAGGTACAGACAGCTTGGCACATAACTCAGGTCGCATTTTACTGCGGTTCCCTTAACTGCATTCTCAGCTGCCACTTCACCCATCTTGAATGCTGAGTGAGCAAGCATGATACGTCCGTTGATATCACCACAAGCGTAGATATTATCAACAGATGTCTTCATAGTATCATCTACTACGATCTTGCCTCTCTCTGTCTTGATCTGGTCAGCCAGCTTACCAAGGCATCCAAGATCTGCTGCACGTCCGATTGACAGAAGGACTTTATCTACTTCGAATTCTCCGTCATCTGTTACGATTACCGGATGTCCGCCATTGTCTTTAATCTCTAATACTTTACGTCCGCAGTTAACGCTTGCGCCGCCTTTCTTCAGAGTCTTATCAACTTCTGCAGAAATATCTTTGTCAAGCATAGATACTACGCGGTCCATAGCCTCTACGATCGTAACCTTGCTTCCAAATGCGCTGAATGCAGATGCCATTTCACATCCGATTACACCGCCGCCGATGATACCAAGACGTTCCGGAACTTCTGTCATTGCCAGGATCTCATCACTGGTCATAATATCTTTGTGGTCTACGCCCGGAATCGGGATACGGATTGCTTTTGATCCGCCGCAAAGGATGATCTTGTCAGCTTTGTATGTCTTGCCGTCACATGCAACTGTTGTTGCATCCTCCAGAGAAGCCTCTCCGGATACCAGCTTAACGCCATTTCCTTTTAACAGGCTTCCAACACCGCCTGTCAGCTGTTTTACAACTTTATCTTTGTATGCTACAACCTTTGGCATATCTACGCTGTGCTCAGCGTTCATTACGATACCTCTTGATGCAGCCGCTTCGATATGATGAATGTATTCAGCAGTCTTCAGGTATGTCTTAGTCGGGATACATCCTCTGTTCAGACATGTTCCGCCTACCGTATCTTTCTCGAAGATGATAACCTTTCCGCCAAGCTGTGCAGCACGGATAGCTGCTACATATCCGGCAGGACCTCCACCGATAACTGCTACATCATATTCGTTTTCTTTCTTTTCTGCTGCCGGTGCTGATGCTTCAGCCTTTGGTGCCTCTGCTGCAGGTGCTTCTTCTTTTGCAGCTGCCTGCTCCGGTACCTTTTCTCCTGCTTCTCCGACATAGCCCATGATTGTATTAACCGGTACTACATCTCCGCCCTGATAAAACTGAGCAAGAAGAACTCCTGCTGCAGGAGACTCAATCTCCATAGAGGTCTTATCTGTCTCGATCTCCATGAACATCTCGCCTTTTTCTACTTTATCTCCAACATTCTTCAGCCATTTAACGATAGTACCTTCTTCCATGTCCATATCGTTCTTTGGCATAGTTAATTCTGTTGCCATATTATCCTCCTAGATTAAATCAAGATTGAAACTGGGTTCTCGATCAGCTCTTTCAAGTATGACTCGAATTCGCAGACTTCTGTTCCGTTCAGGATTCTGTGGTCAAATGTTACGCAGATCATCATCTTCTTGCGTACAACTACCTGTCCGTCTACCAGTGCAAGTTCATCCTCTGTTCCGCATACACCAACGATAGAAGCCTCTGGCTGGTTAATAATTGGTGTAAAGCTGTGTGTTCCGTACATACCAATGTTAGAAATTGTAATACGTCCGTCACCCATTTCATTTGATTTTAATTTACCGTCTCTTGCCTTCTTAGCAAGTTCTTTTGCATCCTTAGATACCTGAAGCAGTGTCTTCTTATCAACATCTTTGATTACCGGTACAACCAGTCCGTCTGTGATACCAACTGCCATTCCCACATTTACCTGATTGTGGATGACATACTCGTTGCCTTCCAACGTCATGCGGAATCTCTCAAACTTAGCTGTAGCTTTGCCGACAGCCTTGATGATCAGGTCATTTACAGATACCTTCTCTGGCTTCTCTTTGCCTTCATTGATCTTAGCACGAAGAGCAAGAAGCTCTGTAACATCAACTTTGATGTTCTGTGTAACGCTAGGAATCTCTGTATGGCTTGAGTTCATGTTCTTCATGATAGCCTTACGCATTGAAGTAAGTTTTCTACGCTCAAGTACTTCTGCAATTTCTTTCATTGCGCCTGCAACATTTTCTTCCTCTGCTGCTGTCTGAGCCTGAGCAAATGCTGCCTTAATATCATCACTGAGAATCTTTCCTCTGTATCCAGATCCCTGAATTGTTGAAAGATCTACGCCAAGGTCTGCTGCCATTGCCTTCGCAAGTGGTGTTGCAACCGGTGAAGCCTCAATTGCTGTAAATACATCAATTGCGCGGATCTCGCCGTGACGTCCTGTCGGAACCACTTCTTTCAGGTCGATTCCGTTATCTTTTGCAAGTTTCTTAGCGTATGGAGTTGCAGGAATTCCGCTTGCATCAGACAGAACCTTTACAGGTGCTTTCTCTGTAGTAGCAGCTTCTTTCTTCTCTTCCTTCGGAGCTTCCTCTGCAGCAGCTTTCGCGCCCTGCTCCGGAACAGCCTCTCCAGCTTCTCCGACGTATCCCATAACTGTATTAACCGGCACTACATCTCCGCCCTGATAGAACTGAGCAAGGAGAACTCCGGCTGCCGGAGATTCGATCTCCATGGAAGTCTTATCTGTCTCGATCTCCATGAACATCTCACCTTTTTCTACTTTATCGCCAACATTCTTAAGCCATTTAACGATAGTACCTTCTTCCATGTCCATATCGTTTTTTGGCATCGTCAATTCTGTTGCCATTATGCTTCCTCCTTACTATCTTCCTATAAAACGTCTCTTACTGCAGCTTCGATCTTAGCTGGTGTAGGGAATGTTTCAGCCTCAAGTGTCGGGTTAAATGGCACTGGGCAGTACAAAGCACCAACACGTTTGATTGGAGCGTCAAGATAGTAGAAAGCTTCGCTGTCTGTGATCTGTGCAGCAACCTCGCCGCCGAAACCACCGAACTGAACAGATTCATGTACAATTACAGCTTTGTGTGTCTTCTTAACTGATTCAATAATTGTATTAGTATCAAGTGGTGAAAGTGTACGAAGGTCAACAACCTCAACATTGATTCCTTCTTCTGCCAACTTCTCAGCCACATCAAGACTCATCTGTACCATTCTTCCATATGTAAAGATACTTACATCTGTACCTTCTCTCTTTACATCAGCAACACCAAATGGAATTGTGTAATCCTCATCCGGAACCATGCCTTTTACATTGTAAAGCTTCTTCTGTTCAAGGAAGATAACCGGGTTGTTGTCACGGATTGCCTGCTTCAGCAGACCCTTTGCATCGTATGGTGTAGAAGGAACTACAACCTTCAGTCCAGGTACGTGCAGATACATCTGCTCCAGAGACTGTGAATGCTGAGCGGCTGCTCCTGTACCACCACCTGCTGCTGTACGGATAACCATAGGTACATTTACCTTACCAGCGAACATGAAATGCATCTTAGCTGCCTGGTTGATGATCTGGTCATAACATACTGTCATGAAGTCAGAGAACATCAGCTCAACGATCGGGCGCATACCTGTGATAGCGGCACCAACACCGGCTCCTACGAATGCCTGCTCAGAAATAGGAGTCTCACGAACTCTCTCTGGTCCGAACTCTGCGATCATTCCTTTGGAAACACCAAATGCTCCATCATAAACACCAATATCTTCACCCATTAAAAATACTTTTTCATCGCGACGCATTTCCTCAACCATAGCCTCACGAACCGCGTCTCTATAAGAAATCTTTCTCATTTCACTCATCTTTCTTTTCCTCCTAAACTACTCTGCGTATACGTCTGCTTCCAAATCTGCAACAACCGGCTGTGGCTGAGCCTTAGCATACTCGATTGCTTCTTCGATCTTCTTATCAACAGTTGCCTGCATAGCGTCAATTTCCTCATTTGTAAAGATCTTGTTCTCTACAAGGAATTCACGGAAACGAATGATCGGGCTGTGATCTTCCCAATATTTGATCTCTTCTTTTGAACGATATTTATTATTATCTGATTTAGAATGTCCTGATGTTCTATATGTATTCTCAACTACAAGAACCGGTCCGTGCTCGTTCATTACATACTCACGGGCTTCTTTTACTGTCTCATATACTTCAAGAACGTTGTTACCATCACACTCGAATGACTTAAATCCAAAAGCGTCAGCTCTCTTTCCGAAATCTACTGTCTTAGTAGCTTTTGCTTTTGCTGTAGACATTCCGTATCCGTTATCTGTCAGGATAAACATTACCGGCAGTTCCCATACAGATGCAAGGTTCATAGACTCAAGGATCGCACCCTCGTTAGAAGCGCCATCTCCGAAGAATGCCGCACATACACGGTTCGGAATATTCTGCATCTTAATGCTCAGTCCAGCACCACATGCGATTGGTCCGTTACCGCCAACGATACCATTTGCTCCAAGGATACCATTGTCGAAATCGCAGATATGCATGGATCCACCTTTACCATGGTTTGTACCTGTTGCACGTCCAAGAATCTCTGCCATCATGTCATTTACATTAACGCCTTTTCCAAGAGCCTGTCCATGTCCACGGTGTGTAGCCAGCATGTAATCATCTTTTGTAAGTGCGGCTGAAGTACCAACACCTGTTGCTTCCTCTCCAATGCTCAGGTGCATAGTTCCGTGTACAAGTCCCTGTCCAAACAACCAGAATGCACGCTCTTCAAAAGTATGTACAAGCATCATTCTTTCCATCAACTCTTGAAGAAATTCTTTGTTTTCCAATAAACTCTTGTCTTTAACATTAAATCCTTCCATAGTTATCTCCTTCCAAATATCCATGTTTACATTTGTATACTTACTTTTCTATTGCAAAGCCTTTCTGTTCATAATATAGCACTACGGATCTTCCATGTCAACAGATTTACTTTGATTTTGTAATTTTAATTCTTTTTTGCTTTACAATCGTTAACTTTTGCTTGTCAAATTGCAATTCCCGTACTATAATAAATTAAACTTACAATTGTAAAGAGAAGAAGGTGATTACATTGTCCATTTCTCAGGAACACAGATATTATCTGAAGTTAAAAGCTTTATACTATTTATATGAAGAAGGATATACGCAGACCGAGATTGCCAGGCGGCTCAACATCTCTCGCGTAACGCTGAGTCGCTTATTAGAAGAAGCCAAGGCCGAAGGCATGATCAAATTCGAGATTGTTGATGTCCGAGGCGCTATGAAGACCTTACAATTAGAAGAAAAGCTCCGTCAGCGTTTTGGACTGCAGGACATCAAGCTGGTTGACTGCTCCGGTGCGGATACCGAGACACTCACTAAAAAAATCGGTTCTGAGGCCGCTTCTTATTTTGAACAGCTCATCCATAATAATATGAAAATAGGATTAACCTGGGGACGAACACTGAACAGCATGATCGAGAATCTGCCGCCGGATAAGAATATCCGAGATATCCATGTGTATACTCTGGTGGGCGGTTCTTCCCAGAGTGTGGATTTCCAGCCTAACATTCTGGCGCAGCATCTTATCGACAAATACAATGGACATGCCACTATTCTGACAGCGCCATTTATGTGTCAGAGTAAGGAGCTCTGCTCCGCCATTAAAGAAGAACCAACGATTGCTTCTATATTAAAGGAATCGCACGATCTGGATGTCACGCTGGTAGGTATCGGCGAAGCTCCTGTCCGGGATGCAGATCACCTGTCGGATTATCCATTTGACACCACTACAATCAATGAACTGGTGGATGCCGAAGCAGCCGGAGATATCTGCGGCAACTTCTTTACAATTAACGGAGACTTATGTGATACCACTTTAAAGAACAGAATTATATCCATCGATATCCGGGATCTGCCGGATCACAAACGTGTCATCGGTGTTGGCGGCGGTGAGAAAAAAGTACGTTCCATCTTGGGCGCACTGAACGGACATTATCTGCATGCCCTGATCACCGATGTGCAGACAGCTGAGAAAGTGCTGGAGCTTGCGGATGCTTAAAAAAACAAGTGCCGTATTTATGGTAGTTGAGCCATAAATACAGCACTTTGTTTTTTATGAAATTCCAAACTCTTTTAACAATTTTTTCAGATATTCTTCATCCGTCATTGCCTTAATGGCTTCTTCTGAACGTCCTGCCGCTTGCAACGCTTTCCCCAATGTCAGAATCTGCTCTTCTGCCTGCTGTCTTCCTTTCTGCATTCCTCTTTTTTCTCCTATTTCCTCTCCTTGGGCTCTCGCACTATTCATCTGACTGTTATAGTCCCTGATATTCTTCTGTCTTGTCTCGTATTCTAATCGTTTCTGTTTATCCAGGCTCAGTCGTTCCAATTCTTCATATGCACATTGAATATACGCATTCCGTTCACTCATAGCTCTTAATTCCTCCCTGTTGCTTCCACCAAGGAATCTGATCCACTGAACGATCGGTTTTTCGTTTTCTTCTACCGGAGGTACTTTCGTAATCTCCAGAAAATGCAACTCCAACAGATCACTATACTGTTCTCCGGTAGCCATATCACGCAGTCCGATTTTATGATAACAGTTCTCGTCATCCTTAAAATGATCATAAGCAAGAATACTTACATGGACACTCTTCTTTAAATTCTTTCCTTAAAATTGTAGGCAACAATGTCGTCTTGCTAATCTCTTCTGGTAATACATCTAACAGTGCCGATATCAGCCCCTGTCTGACCTTTTCATTCTGCATCATTTCTTTAAAGCAGAAATCCACCTTGGGAAGCATGATAAAATCATTATGGTTCTCATATAATCCTATAGTGTTCATACAATACTCCTCTCTCCGATACATCTGCAGAAAGGAATACTTTTCTCATCTTTATAATATCACATATGATTCATTTTGAAAATAGTATAATATCCCAATTTCTGCAGATTGGTATCTTTCTTTTGTTTTCATTCTGGAAATGTCATAACATCTGATCCTGATGTCTGGAAATTTCTTGAAGTTACTTTGATTAAAATATACGACGTAATATTTGTACACATACAATATCACGTGTACATAACAATTGCAAGATATTTTTATGTATAATTAAAGATTTTATCTTTAACATTCGTTTTAAATATTGCCATTTGTCGATAATATAATAATCAAACACAATTTCTACATAGCGATTTATTGCACAAAAAACTGCCGCTTCACGAATCTTCATTCCGTGAAGCGGCAGCCTCTTTTTTAACTATAAATCACATTTTCTGTCTTCTTCTTTTTACTCAGCGAAGAACACTCCTGTTATCTTTATTCCAGAATTATCTCCTCCTACAGCGCCGATCTTCGCACCAACTTTTCCATTTTCTACATTTACCGTGTTCAACACGGTTGTTCCCGCATTGTAATTTGCTCTTGTTGTTGCCGCCCAGTAAAGCTCATTGGTCTGTGGATCCACACACATTGAGTTATTTGCCAATGTGCTTGGTGTCGATCCATCTGCTGAAGTAGATTTGCCAACAACGAATTCACCTTGTCCGGTCGTCTGATCCAGTCTGCACAATGCACCACCGCTCAGAATGCCATAGATGATGCCGTTATTATCACAAGCAATTGTGTTCATCATATTACCCGCGCCCAGATTAAAGTAATTGCCACTATATAATGCTGTCTGCTTTCCATCTGTAAGACTGATCTCAAACATCTTAAACGTACTTACTCCGTACAGCTTCTTTCTGGTCTTATCATATGCAAGGGATCGGAGTACATTTGTGCCGGCACTTCCTACGTTAGTATATACTGCCTGTCCATCCTGGAACTCTACTTTTACCAGCTGTTTTCCACCTTTTAGTAACGCATAGATCACTCCGTCCGCATTAACTGCATCCACTATTTCAGCCCCCGATGCTACCGCTGTCAGCTGACTCGGATCAGAAGCTGAGAAAGATACCCAGTTTCCTTTCTGGCTTCCGACTGTCACATATGCGAAAATCGTTTTGCCACCTGCTGCCACATTTACCACACAGGATGCGGTCACCGTTCCATCTCCGCTTGTAGCCGTCACGGTTGTCTGCCCCGCTGACACTCCGGTCACATTACCATTTGCATCAACAGATGCCACAGTCGGATTGCTGCTCGACCAACTTACACTCCGATCGGTTGCCACGCTAATTGGAAATACCGTTGCTCCAATGCTGAGACTCTGACCTACCGATATATTCGCCGAAGTATTTGTCAGCACGATGGACTCTGCCGGTACGCTCGCCGGCACCTGTGTCTTGTATTCACTGTCTACATACAGCAATGATACCTGCGCTCCTTCTTCTCCGATCGGATACATCCGTATTTTGGCTCCGGTCTTATCGATAATATACAGGTATTTTCCTTCATCTGCATACTGACTGTAATAGAACATTCCCGTCTCTTCATCATAGGTCAGATCCGTTTCTGTATTTGCCTTTGATGCAATACCCGTATCGCTGATCTTTGTTACCCGTCCCTGTCTGTCCATCTTATAGAACGCGCCATCAGTCAGCTTCATACCATACATCTGTCCATTTTCATCACACGCCAGTGTATCAATGGATACTTTTTCTCCTGTAGCTGCATCTACGAAATTGCCTGCATCATAGATACTTCCATTCGTCAGATCAATCTGTACCAGTCTGTTATTCAGGTATGTAGCTCCATACATTACACCTCTTGTCCGGTCAAATGCCATATCGCTGATCTTTTCTTTTACCGTTCCCAATATCTCGTAGGATTTGGTCTTCTGATCAATCTTCAGGAAATTCAGATCTTCTGTATAAGCATATATATTACCGTCATAGCGTTCACCTGCTGTAATCTTCTTATCAAAAGCTACCGCACTGTCATAATAATCTTCCGACTGATCCAGTGCGAACCGTACAAAGCTGTTCTGTACACTTTCAAATAACGCATCGCTTACCACAAATGCTTCCAGATCTTTCGGTTTTTCGGCAACAGTTATCTGTATTGTTCTGGTAAATGTCTGATCCTTATCTTCCAGTGACACCGTAACTGTCGCTGTTCCAATTCCTTTCGCCATCAGTTTGCCACCCTTGGACACTTCTACGATTTTCGGATCATCTGAAACATACGTAAATGTACGGTTGGTTGCATACACCGGATCCGTGCTGACGCTCAGTTGCTGCTCACCGCCTTCGATCAGTGTAAGTTCTTCTCCCTGTCCGATCACAATATCATTTACCGACACATACGGAGCTTCCGGCTCTTTCTCCGGTACATAGTATAATGCGCTTACTTCGCATCCAGCTGCTCCGATCTGTCCGATTGGGCTTGCATATCCACTGTTCGTATCCACAATGCACAGTTTGGAATCAGATGACCTGGCAATCTGTGCCCAATACAGATATCCATGTTCAAAATCATACGTCATAGACTGTTCCAATACAGAATTCTGTCCGGTATCCCCGATCTTCGTGATTGTCTGCGCATCCACATCTATCTTATATAAAGCCGATGCACCTGCTGTACTCACTGCATCACGCGCGATTGCATACAACGTGCCCTTTCCATCTGCCGCCAATGCCGTAAATACATGATCCGGATCACTGTATTTTGCCTGCAGTGCTCCACTTTCCGGATCGACAATGCTAATCGTATTAGCAATCTTATTATCATTTTCCTCGATTGCATACATAATACCGCTATGATAATCGAACGTCATATCCTTCACAGCATGTCTTACAGAACCAAGCTGATCGTATGCTTTGGATTTCTCATCAATCTTATAAAAGTTGCCCGCATCAGAGTATGCATACAGATTCTCATCATAATAAGTGCCTGCTACGATCTTCAGCTCACTCTTATTGTTTACCTTATACTCCGCTGGGTTCTTTGCGTCGATACCGATCCATGCATTGATCGCGTTGCTGTCAATATCCTGCATCAGGAAGCCATTCAGGCTTTCAATCGGTTCTGTAACGGTAATATAAATCGTCTTTTCTACCGTCTTGCCCGTCTGTTCATCGGTTACAGTTACCGTCACTTCTGCCTTTCCGGCATTGTGCGCAGTAACTTCGCCGCCCTCATTAACACTTACCACATCTTTTGTACTTGACTTCCAGTTAAATATCTGGCTGGTTGCATTGTCCGGCACCGTCTTCGCTTTCAGCTGCATGCTGGTTCCTTCCACCATCACACAATCTTCAGCTGCCAGTGTCACATCTTCCAGTTCTACATATGGAATCTCAGGTACTTTGCCATCCTGCGGTACGGTATAGATACCGGATACCTGGGAACCGATATTGCCAATAACGCCGGCATAATATTTTGCCTGTGCATCCAGATCGATCACATACAGTGATGATGTCTGTGCCGTATTCACCTGTGCCCAGTATATATAACCCGTATTATAGTCATATGTCATAGACTGCACATAGCTGACTGCCGGAATCTCATAGCTGTCGCTGTTCACATCTTTTGTTGCAGCTCCTGTAGTCTTATCAATGATTACCAGTTCCTGATTCTCATTAATACCATATAAAGTGGTTCCGCCTTGCTTAATACTCTCTGCCGAACCATTTGCTCCACGCACATTTGGCACACTTGCAAATGCCATGATCCGGCTGTCCTGTGCTCCTATCTCTGTCGTATCTCCGGTATTCAGATCTACCGTAACAAGACTGGTCCCATGACCGGTATTTTTAATTCCATACATCCGGTTGTCGGCATAGTCAAAGGTCATCTCAACTACTTTGCCATCCGTTTTCCCCACATTGCGGTAAGTCCATGTCTGTGGATTAACCTTATACAGATATCCATTACTGTCATAACAGTAATATACCCCGTCCACATACTCTCCTGCATAAATGAATTTCAGGATTTCTGCCTGTTCCTTGTACTTTGTTGGATTAGACGGATTAAAACTGATCACCTTATTGTTCGAGCTGTCATGCCAGTCATGCAACAGATAACCATAGAAATCTCCCGGATCTGCAATGACTTTCACCTTGCACACAGCACTTACATCCGAACCTTTCACAGTTGCACGAACCACTGTGTCACCGGCTCCCACTGCCCGGATCCGTCCACGCTCTACCGTAGCAACCGCCTCATCATCACTGCTCCAGATTACTTCACTGTCATTGAGATTCCACGGTGTCACAGCTGCAAATACACGATTCTCCTGTCCCGGAAACATCGCAACTGACTGCTGATTCAGGGAAATACCTGTCACCTGATCTGTTCCGTTAATTTCCAGATCGCCATCGTATGGAATAAATAATCCTGACACTTCACTGGCTTCATCAAACTGTCCTACTGTTGCTGTCTTACCGGTACTCAGATCTACCTTATCCAGATGACTGATAAGTTTATTCGTTGTACTGTTATGGCTGAATGCATACCAGTACATTGTATCCGTATTATGGTCATATGCCATAGACTGCAGATAGCTGAGCGTTACCCAGTCATCACTCTTCGTCTCGGACACCTTGCCAACCACTTCATAAGCTGCCGATGTTTTATCCACCTTGCACAGCTCTCCGTCCCGGCTGATGGTATCGACACATACATATCCTCGCCCTGGTCTACATTTTTCTCAGCGCTTACCAGTTCCAGCCGTATGTCATAAGATACCGTCAGCATACCATTGGTCACTCCGTCCGATTGAACGTCAATGTTGCCATCTACCACCTCACCGGCCACGACCTGAGTCTTAACCATGTTCAGCGTGACTGCATCCGATACCGCCAATGAAGTTGAACTGATCATCAACGCAAGAGCAACACAGGCTGCCCAGATTCTCATCACCTTTCTCATTTACCCATTCCTTTCTTTTGTTATGATTGTCAATATTGCTAATGATATTCTTTTTCATTTACCATTTTAACGCAATAAAGTTTCGGAAATACAGCAACAACTATTACTCAAACGAAAAATGACAGCCGCCAGGGCTGCCATTTTCCTCTTATAGTTTCATTCTATTTCTTATAATTCCACCTTCCGGATCCATCCTTCGATATCCCGGAACATCTTTTCTTCCTGCTCATCTTCACTGTGCAGTCTTCTGATCTGATCTGCCATGACCTGGTTATTATACTTCTGATCCTTTAACTGCTCCGGAATCTGATTAATCACATCCGGCTTCAGGGAATCTGAATATACCGCCACGTCTACTACCATACCGCTGTCTACCTGAAACTGTACGTCTACCTGTCCCCAGTCAAAGCGTTCAGATACTTCATATTGGAATTCAAATTCTCTTCCGTAGATCCATTCCCAGGAAGAATATTTATCATATAATGCATCTACTTCTTTCTGATCCAGATCTTTCTCTTTGATCTCTGTGCTTGCATATCCGTATACCTCTTCAAAGGTCTCACGGAGTGCTTGCTTAAGCGCATCAATCGTAAGTTCCGGATTATATTCTAACAGATTAGCCACTCTGGAACGTACAGAGGCAATTCCCTTGGATTCCAGCTTTTTCTTCGATACGTTTAAGTATTTATTCAGCTCATCCAGCTTAACATTAACCATCAGTGTACCATGGTGATAACGACGTCCTCTGTGCTCGTGAAATGCATTGCCTGAGAACTTCTTGCCGTCTACCAGAATATCATTTCTTCCTGACGCCTCTGCATGAATGCCAAGCTTCTGTACCGCTTTGAGGATTACTTCTAACTGCTTCTTCAGATCGTAATTCTCTTTGCTTACCAGAAATGTAAAATTCAGATTACCCAGATCATGGAACACTGCACCGCCTCCGGATAACCGCCTTGCGATCACGGCGCCATCTTCCTCGATACGGCTGATCTGGCATTCTTTCCACGCATTCTGATTACGTCCGATTACAATGGTATGCTGATTCTGCCAGAGGTAAAGAATCGCCTCATCCTCTCCGCAATGAGAAAATAAATATTCCTCCATTGCCAGATTCTTATATGGATTGACTCCTGTACTTTCTATATAAGTAAGTTTATTAATCATGATTGTTCTCTCCTGTGCTGTTTTACTTATCTACCTTTGGAAGTCCTGCAAATCCAACTGCCAAATCCTCGTCTGTCGGAATATAATCAGACATCTCACCGTCATTGTATTTGCCATATGCAACCATATCAAAATAACCGGTTCCGGTAAGTCCGAATACAATTGTCTTCTCTTCTCCGGTCTCCTTGCACTTCAGTGCTTCATCAATTGCCACCTTAATCGCATGACTGCTCTCCGGTGCAGGCAGAATACCTTCAACTCTTGCAAATCTCTCTGCTGCCTCAAATACGCTTGTCTGCTCTACGGACACTGCTTCCAGCAGTTTATCATCATAAAGCTGTGATACGATAGAACTCATACCATGGTAACGAAGTCCACCTGCGTGATTCGGCGATGGGATAAATCCACTGCCCAGCGTATACATTTTTGCAAGTGGGCATACCATTCCGGTATCACAGAAATCGTATGCATATTTACCGCGGGTAAGACTCGGACAGCTTGCCGGTTCTACTGCGATAATACGATAATCTGCCTCGCCTCTCAGTTTCTCGCCTACGAATGGTGAAATCAATCCGCCGAGGTTGGATCCGCCACCCGCGCAACCGATGATCATGTCCGGTTTGATACCATATTTATCCAGCGCTGCCTTTGTCTCCAGACCGATCACTGTCTGATGCAGAAGTACCTGCGACAATACAGATCCAAGCACATAACGGTAGCCTTCGTGTGTCGTTGCATCTTCTACTGCTTCTGAGATTGCACAGCCAAGGCTTCCTGATGTGCCCGGATGAGCTTCCAGAATCTTACGTCCTACTGCTGTGGTCTCAGATGGAGATGGTGTAACCTGTGCACCATAAGTACGCATCACTTCGCGGCGGAATGGTTTCTGCTCATATGAGCATTTTACCATGTAAACACGGCAGTCAAGATCAAAATAAGAACATGCCATAGACAGGGCTGTTCCCCACTGTCCTGCTCCTGTCTCTGTCGTAACACCTTTCAAGCCCTGCTTCTTTGCATAATATGCCTGCGCGATCGCAGAATTCAGCTTGTGACTTCCGGAAGTATTATTGCCCTCGAATTTGTAATAGATCTTCGCCGGTGTATCCAGTGCTTTCTCCAGACAGTACGCACGTACAAGCGGAGACGGACGGTACATCTTATAGAACTCCTGAATCTCCTGCGGAATATCGAAATACGGTGTCGTATCATCCAATTCCTGCTGCACCAGTTCTTTACAGAACACATGCTCCAGTTCCTCCGGCTTCATCGGTTCCAATGTACCCGGATTCAACAACGGTGCCGGTTTATTCTTCATATCTGCGCGCACGTTATACCACTGTGTCGGCATCTCATTTTCCTCCAGATAAATTTTGTAAGGGATTGTCTTATTCTCTGCCATGTCTTTTCCTCCAATTCATATGTTTGTTATCCGGGTCAGTGCCCTGTCATTATTTTCTCCGGGTAATAAACCCCAGGATTTTATCACTAAATCCATAATAGATTGTGTCATAATCTGCATATTGAAGATCTTTATTGCGCAGTACCTTTCTGCTCACTTTCAGCACTCCCTCTGCCAGTATTTCCGCATCTTCTCCCTGTTTTAATATAGAAGGAAATACGTAATATACCATAAAAAGGCTAAGTTCTGACCGTGTTCTGCCATCCAGCTTACCACGTCTGTTACCACATTTCTTCTCTGCTGCATGCATCAGACGGATACCGATCGCCTCTGCTGCCGCCTCATGATTATCCGTTTCTTCCATATAATCACGCATTTCTTCAAAATAATATCCGTATTCTGTCTGAAATTTTTTGAATTTTTCCTGATAGGTCGTCCGTTTCAAACTCGTGATCATCTCTGTATTGTTTTCAAATATCTGTTCAATTCCCTGAAGCATCTGCCATCCTCCTGTCATTTTACTTTAAATACATACCTGTCCAGTCTGTCAAATGCTTCCTGCACTCTGCTCATCGGCAGGGCCAGATTCATCCGGATCGCGCACGGTCCATGAAACGGTCTTCCATCCTGCCATGCAACGCCCACGTCCCATCCAGCTTTCAGCACTTCATCCAGCGTCTGTCCGTGCGCTTCACACCATTCGCTCAGATCAAGAAACAGCATATACGTTCCCTCCGGCCGGTTCACCTTCACACCCGGATAATTCTGCCAAATGTGCTCGCACGCGTAACCCGTATTCTCCGTAAGGACCTGTCTAAGCTCGTCTACCCACTCTGCGCCTTCTGGCTTATACGCTCCGATCAGCGCATGCATGGACAATACGTTCATCTCATTATACTGGGACTTACTGGCTTTGTTCTTTACCAGATCTCTCAGAAATGCGTTATATATAATATGATAACTTCCGATCAGTCCTGCCAGATTGAACGTCTTGCTCGGCGCATAAAATGCGATCGTGCGGTTCTTTGCATCCTCGCTCACGGACTGTGTCGGCGTATGCTTATGACCGTCCAGCGTCAGATCGGACCAGATCTCATCAGATATTACAACGCACTGATTCTTCCGATACACTTCCATCGCTTTCTCGATCTCTTCCCGCTCCCACACGCGTCCGCATGGATTATGCGGACTGCAGAAAATCGCCACATGAATGTGGTACTTGCGAAACTTATAATCCATATCTTCATAATCCATCCGCATCACGCCATTCTCGTCCGGCTTCAGCGGACTATGTACGATATGAAAGCCATTCTCGGTGATGCATCTGGTAAATCCCATATATGTCGGGCTGTGCAACAGAATACTGTCCCCCGGGGATGCGAATGCGGAAATTGCTGAGATCACACCTCCAAGTACGCCATTTTCATAGCCGATATCCCGCACATGCAGATCTTCTACACCATTCCGTTCCCTCTGCCAGTCGATGATCGCACGGTAATATTCTTTCGTCGGGCGATAATATCCAAACATCGGATGCTTTGCCCGTTCAATGATTGCTTCCTGAATCGTCGGCACAGTCGGAAAATTCATGTCCGCAACCCACATCGGAATCACGTCAAATCCCTCTTTCGGCCAGTCCGGTGAAAAATGGTCTCCCCGTCCAAGACCGTCTAATGCCAGCGAATCCTTTCCATGCCGGTCGATCACTGTTGTAAAATCGTATTTCAAAGCCATTCCTCCTGTAAGCTGTCTTCTGTATGACTCTGTGTCTCTACATATATGCTAACATTATACCAGTTTCCCCTGTTTACGCAAGCATATTGCTGTCATAGAATCTTTTTTTTTGACAATTCTTGCACATACCAGCCTCCTTATCATATCCCGTGCATTTCTGAAGATTTCCTTATGTCTTCGTGAAAATTCTGTGACATCTATTGTGTCTTGCTCATACACATTTTACAATAAACATACTTGTTCAGAGACTGGCATCAGACATCCGCTCTGAACTGTTACACATTCATAAAGGGGAGATTAATATAATGACAAAAATAAAGGACAGACGCGCCAAACGCGAATCTGATACACACGACTTTTTCGACGATGATTTTGAAGTCATCTATGAGGATGATCTGGACGATCTTCTGAAAAATAGTTTTATAGAAGACGATGATGAACCGGATGACTATTACTATGATGACGACGAATATGACACAGATGACTATGATGATGAATATGATGATGAATACGATATTGACGACTATGACGATGATTTCGATAGCAAACATGGCCGAAGCAAACGCAGATCATCCGGAAAGTCTTCAAAATCTGGCAGATCTAAAGATTCTGGCAAAGGAAAAGCTTCCAGCCGCAAAGACGCTAAAAAAGCAAAAAAAGACAAGGACGATGATAACAAGAAGGATAACTCCAAGAAAAAACACAGTGTTCCAAATGTAGTCTCACCAGCTGCCAAGACCGGCACCCGTATGCTCTTCAAAGTGCTGCATATGATATTAAAAGCTGCTTCATTGATTTTAATTGCAGTGATCATCTATCTGCTGGCATCGACATTTGGTAAAAACTGTAGTACATACGGTAATCCACTGTTAATTACGGAAGAAAAGAATTATATATTAATGGCATACCTCGGTACCGCCGGAGTTCTCATTTTCTATGAAGTCATTACCTTCTTCTGGGTACTGATGGGACGAGGCAAACAGGGGCACGACGGTCAGAATCAGGATACCGGACGGGGATTATTCTCCTTCCTGTTTATCGGCGTTACTTCTATTCTTGCATCAATCCTGTATATGCTGATTCCGGTATCTCCGGAAGCACTGGAAGGACTACAGGGTGCACTGATGGTATATGGAAGTCTCTGCAAGACATTACTTCCGATCTGTATCGCAGGTGCGATCAGCTGTCTGTTAAGAAGATTTGTAATCAGATAAGTCAGAAAACGCAGTACGGAAGCTCACTTTCCATACTGCGTTTTTAATATTTTCCATGTATAGATGTTGTGCCCCAAAAAAGCCAAACTATGACAGCATCATACGGTCGTTCGCGAATTCTCCGCCGCTGACTTCTTCGAATTTCTTCAACAGATCTGCCACCTTCAGATTTTTCTTTTCTTCTCCTGATACATCATAAATAATCTGTCCGTTATTCATCATGATCAGGCGATTGCCGTATGTAATCGCATCCTTCATGTTATGCGTAACCATCATCGCTGTAAGATGATTCTCTGTAATAATCTTCTCTGAGATTTCCAGAACCTTAGCTGCCGTCTTCGGGTCCAGTGCTGCTGTATGCTCATCCAACAGGAGTAATTTCGGATTCTGCATCGTAGCCATCAGAAGTGTAATCGCCTGTCTCTGACCACCGGAAAGCAGTCCTACCTTTGCGGTCAGACGATTTTCCAGACCAAGATCCAGTTTTGCCAGAAGCTTGCGGTACTCTTCTCTTTCGTCTTTTCTGATTCCGAACTTTAAGCCCCGCTTCTTCCCTCTCTTTGCAGCAAGTGCCATATTTTCCTCAATCTGCATATCCGCTGCCGTACCTGTCATTGGATCCTGGAACACGCGTCCGAAATATTTGGCACGCTTATGCTCCGGCAGATTGGTAATGTCTTCCCCATCAATAATGATCTTACCGGAATCCGCATAATACACGCCTGTCAGCATATTCAACAGGGTGGATTTACCAGCGCCATTTCCACCAATAATGGTCACAAAATCTCCGTCATTCAATGTCCAGTTTACTCCATTTAATGCAATCTTTTCATTAATTGTTCCCGGATTAAATGTCTTATATAAATCTTTTATCTCCAGCATAACTTACGCTCCTTTCTTCTGCATATTTCCTTTTTTCGGTCTGATCTGTGATTTCCAGTAAGGCACACCAAGGAAGAATGCTACCACCAATGCAGAGAACATCTTCAGATCGTTTGCATTTAATCCCAGTCTGAGAACTAACGTAATTACAATATAATATACAATGCCGCCAAACACTACCGCCAACAGACGCAGTGCAAAGTTCTTAAATATTTTACCAAATAATACTTCTCCAATGATAACAGCAGCAAGACCGATAACAATCGCTCCACGCCCCATATTGACATCAGCAAATCCCTGATACTGTGCAAGCAGTGCTCCTGAAAATGCTACGATTCCATTAGAAATCACCAGGCCAAGGATCTTTCTTGAATTGGTATTGATTCCATTTGCACGCGACATTGCCTGATTACATCCGGTTGCACGGATTGAAAGACCAAGCTCCGTTCCGAAGAACCAGTATAATACAGCGATCAAAATTGCCACACATACGAGTCCGATAACGATAGAACGTGTAATATATCTCAGCGAAACGATCAGATCATAATTCATTACGCTGATCGTCTGATTCGCTTTATTACCCAGAATTCTAAGGTTCACCGAATACAATGCAAGCTGTGTAAGAATACCTGCAAGAATTGCCGGAATCCCAAATACCGTATGAAATATTCCCGTAGCCAGACCTGCAAGACAGCCTGCAAGCACTGCCATAAGCATTGCCATCTTTATATCCATTCCACCGAGTGTACACATAACCAGCACGGCGCCGCCGGTTCCCATCGTTCCATCAACCGTAAGATCCGCAAGATCCAGCACGCGAAACGTAATATATACACCTATTGCCATTATTCCCCAGATTATGCCCTGGGCAGCCGCACCCGGAAGTGCTGTCAAAAATCCAACCATACTATCTCCTCCAAAAAGGCGGCAGATACGTTATCCACCGCCTGTATTTACTGACTTATTCTGTTCACGCCATTTTACTCAGCTGACATATCAATTGCTTCGTAATCTTCCGGTACTGTAATATTCAATGCTGTTGCGCGATCTTCAACATATTTCTTTGTCAGGTCTGTTGCAAACTCGATGTCCATATCAGCCGGATCTTTTCCATTTACAAGAATGTCGTATGCCATCTCACCAGCTTTGTATCCGATACTGTAGTAGCTGATAGATAATGTTGCAACTCCACATCCTTTACAGATTCCTTCTTCACCTGCGATGATCGGAATATTGGCCGGTGCTGCGATCTCATTAACTGCTGCTGTTGCAGAAGCAATTGTATTATCCGTTGGAATATAGATGCAGTCTACTTCATCACATGCTTTTTTGGTAACGCTTGAAATCTCGTTTGTATCTGCTACTGTATAATCTTTTACTTCAAATCCAAGCTTCTCCAGTTCTGCTGCTACTGTCTCCGCCTGATATTTTGAATTCGCCTCTGCTGAGCAATATAAGATACCAACCGTCTTTGCATCCGGAACAAGTTCTTTCACCATAGCTGCCTGCTCATCCAATGGAGCAAGATCCGCTGTACCGGTTACATTGATTCCTGTCTTACCTGTCCAGTCTGAAATGTCAAGTGCAGTAGCAAAATCAGTTACTGATGTAGCAACGATCGGAATGTCTGCCGTAGCTGCCATAGCTGCCTGCAATGCAGGTGTTGCATTTGCCATAATCAGATCCACATTGTCATTCACAAACTGTGTTGTAATCGTTGCACATGTTGCAGAATCTCCTGATGCATTCTCTACCTCAATTTTTACTTTATCTCCAAGCTTTTCCTCTAATGCATCCTGAAATCCCTGTGTAGCGGCATCCAGCGCATCATGCTGAACCAGCTGGCATACACCAACTACATATGTCTTATCATCATCTTTTGACTCTTTTGAATCACTGCCTGATCCGGATGAGCCACACGCTGCAAGCGATAATGTCATTGCTGCAGTCATAAGGGCTGCTAATACTTTTTTACTTTTCATTACTTTCATTCCTCTCTTTACTTTCGCAGTTCAAAATGTAACACTTTAACGCATTAAATTTTCAACGTATTGTTATTATACTACCAGTGAAATGTATCCGTCAACCTTTTTTATATAAGAAATTTCCCCGTTGCTGTCATGTTGCTGTCAAAATAGTAATTAAGCATAGTTTCTACATACTGGGCTGTTAAATATAAAAAGGCTACAAACGCTGTATTTTCAACGTTTGTAGCCTCTAGTGCGGATAACAGGACTTGAACCTGCACGTCGATGACACCAGATCCTAAGTCTGGCGCGTCTGCCAATTCCGCCATATCCGCATATACTATATAATTATTCCACGCTCTGATGCCTTATTCATCCAAGCGAGAAAAAATAAGCACACACCTGTTATGGTATGCGCTTTTTTTCAGTGAGCGTGCGGGGATTCGAACCCCGGACAACTTGATTAAAAGTCAAGTGCTCTACCACCTGAGCTACACGCCCCTATTAAATAACTGGGCTAGTTGGATTCGAACCAACGAATGCAGGAGTCAAAGTCCTGTGCCTTACCGCTTGGCGATAGCCCATTAAAAGAAAAAAGGGTGGGTAGTGGGACTCGAACCCACGATCTTCGGAACCACAATCCGACGCGTTAACCAACTGCACTATACCCACCATATTCTATTAAGTCCATCTACCGGCTCATTACGCCAAGGCTATGGGACTGACCCGTTCATCAAGTATGACCGTATTGAACGTGTCAACGAGCCTGGGGGGATTCGAACCCTCGACCTACGGCTTAGAAGGCCGTTGCTCTATCCAGCTGAGCTACAGACTCACACTCTTAACCCTAAGCGGATTAAGAAAGCGGGTGATGGGAATCGAACCCACGTATCCAGCTTGGAAGGCTGGTGTTCTA
>CAVAVU010000008.1:0-16347 GCA_963592205.1 bacterium | reverse complement strand
TACTACTACTAATAATTAATTATGAGGTGAAAGAAAATGTTTGAAAAGAATCTGGTAGTACAAAACAAAACAGGTCTTCATGCAAGACCGGCAGCAAGTCTGGCATCACTGTGTGGTAAGTTCAAAAGCGAGATCAGAATTTACACAGAGGACACAGAGATTAATCCCAAAAGTGTTCTGAGCATTATGGCAGGCGGCGTATACGCAGGAACGCCGATCAGATTGACTGTTGAAGGTGAAGATGAAGAAGAAGCTGGTGCAGCGATCGTTGAGCTGATTGAAAATCTGGTTGATTAAGTAAAAAGAAAATGTTTCTGATAAGGGGCAGATAACGTGGAATTAAGAAAACGACAGGCAAAGATATTACAGGATCTTTTTGAAAAAAAGAGAATATCCGTAGATGCAATACTGGACGAATATGGAATTTCAAAGAGAACATTATATTACGATTTGAATAAAATTAATGACTGGCTGGGTGAAGATAATTTCGGCATGGCCAACATTGAAGATAAAGAAATCGTGATAGAGATTACCAATCTTGCAGGCATAGAAAAGCAAATGCATAAAGGAAAAGAATATTATTTTTCTTCAGAAGAGAGAAGGGCGATAGAGTTTTTGTTTATCACACTGAATTCTGAAAAAATTGTAATTGATGATCTGAAAAATGCATTTGATGTAAGTCGTAATACGATACTTTCCGATCTGAAATGTGTGAAAAAAGAGATTGAAGAAAGTGGAGAATTGAAGTTCTGTAATTCCATTAAGCAAGGCTACTATGTTACGGGAGATGAATCTGCATTAAGAAAGATTATTCAGGAAAAGATCAATGAGCTGAAAACTCCGGAAGGAAAAGCAGTGTTGAAGATTTATATGCAGAACTCACTGTTCCAGCTTGCAGAAAATGAAATTGATTTTTACAAACTGTGTATCTGTATCATTAAACAGTATGAACTGGATATTAAAAATGAATATATATTGTCAGATATGCAGACGGAAGGATTCATGATCCAGGTATCCTGGATCCGTAGTCTGAAGGGATATACGATAAAGCTCAGTGATGATGAAAAGAATGCACTTACAGGAACATTGTCGTATCGATCTGTTGAAAACAGTGTGGAGAAGATGGCAAGATGTGGCATTGAGATGGTGCAGGAAGAAGTATATTATCTGGCGTCCATGCTGCTTGGAATCGAAACAACAGGATTCAAGACACACAGGGAAGAGGAGAGGTTTATTGAAAAGATTGCTGATCAGTTTATCTCTAATTTTGAGAGAATTACTTGCCTGGTGTTTTATAACCGTAGCAAATTACGGCATGAGTTGTTTCACCATCTGCGGGCATTGTTTTACCGCATGAAATATGGAACACCGTCTGACAATCCGCTGACCAGAGATATTAAACAGATGTATTCGTTTGTGTTTGAGGCTACAAGACGGGCAATTGCAGAGGTGGGCAATGATTTTATGCGGGATATTCCAGATACAGAGATTGCGTATCTCTGCATTTACATGGTAAGTAATCTGGATGAAAAGAAAGTACATCAGAGTGCAAAATACGATGGCAGTATTTTAATTGTGGGTCCTAAAAACATGGCAATTGCTACGCTGATCAAAGAGCAGATACAGAATCTGCTTGGTGATAGTTTTGAATATGATGTTATTTCTCTAAGTAGATTAAAGACAAGAATGCTGAGTGAATATGTGATGGTAGTACTTGTGGATGTTCCGCGGGGAAAGGTGACAGGAGAAAATGTCGTTGAGACAAGCATTGTGCTTACCAAAGAAGATCAGCAGAAGATTGTTGATATCTTACAAAATGAAAAGTTGTTGTCTAAGTACAACCATAAAATAGAAGATATTCTTTCAATAGTCGAAGAAAATGTGACACAGCCGATTGAACGAAAAGCACTTTATTTTAGCCTGTTTCGTTATTTTAATTCACGAAAAGGATATAATCCGTCAGAACAGGCGGTGGTAGGAAGTCTTCTTGGAGAAAAGACCAGGACGGAAGTATTGCCGGATCATATGGACTGGGAAGATATGTTGCATTATGGCAGTGGGGTGTTGGATAGTTCAGAAGGACGATTGTGGGAACGAATTCAGAATCTGGTATCCAGAAACAAACTGCAGACATACCGTTTTGAGAAAGATGCAATCCTGATTCATTACCCGATGCAGGGTGAACAACAGCGTGAAATTAAGCTTCTTAAGATGATTTCGGAAGAAGGAGTGGTTTGTCCGGATGGTAAGAAAGCATATCTGATCTTATGCCTTACTACGATCGACAAATATTCTCATTTTTCTTTGTTGGATGAGGTATATCGTTTTTACGGAAAGAAGACAAAGATTACGGAACTGGTTGAGTCGTATAAGCAATAGTCTGGGAGGATTATGATGAAGTGTATATATTGTGGAAAAGAAACCGAAAAGAATAAATATACAATTCGAGTTAATAAAGGTGCAGAAGAAGTTCAGTGCTGTGGACGGGAATGTTATCTGAAAACACGTAAATTTATCGATGCAGACAACAGTAAGAAGAAACTTTTGTTTTATATTATTGCAGCAGTACTCGTAGTAATTAATTTGTTTGTATTAGGTTACAAATTACAGGTATGGTGGATGTATCTGCCAATGATCGGACTCGGAGCGATCGTGGTTGCACAGCCATCTATGTACTGTACACCATTCTTTTATGAAAGTTTTGGTATGGTAAAAGCGTGGAAAATCATACGCGTAATAGGTGCTGCCATTGTGCTGATTGGTGCATTGATTACGCTGTTCCATTAGTGCAATGTGTTGATGTTATACAAAAAAACACAACTTTTTGCATCGAACATATGCAAAATAGTGAACGTTTTTGGTCTGTTTTGTGAAAAAGAAGAATGCTACTATATATTCAGCAAGAAAAATAAAACAAACATATGGGAGAGAGCAAGATGAAAAAGTTGAATGAAGCACTGATCGTGCTGGATGCAGATGTTGAGACAGCAGAAGACTGTATTCGCCTGGCAGGAGAGATGTTTGAGAAAAACGGATATGTAAACGCTGGATATGCGGATGCGGTTGTAGAGCGGGAAAAAGAATACCCGACAGGACTTCCTGGAAAAGGAATCAATATTGCAATTCCTCATACCAACAACAAGCTGGTAAATGAGCCGGCGGTTGGAGTGATCATTCCGAAAAAAGCAGTGACATTCAGTATGATGGGAATGAAAGAGAACAAGTTAGAGTGCGAAGTGATCTTACCATTAGTGGTAAAGGAGTCACATCAGCAGATTGGCATGTTGAAGAAAATGATGTCAATCATTCAGGATGGTGAACTACTGAAGCGACTTAGAGATTCAAAAGATAAGACTGAAATTTTGAGTTTGTTAAGTGCTTTAGATGAAGTTTAAAACCCATATAAAAGGAAGGAGGAACTAAAATGAGACCAATTAACATTTTGTCAGTATGTGGATCAGGTACTGTTAGTTCAGCAATGCTTACATCCAAACTTACAGACATCCTGGAGGAGAACGGATACGAGGTAGAGGCTACTGAGGTAGCACCTGGTGGAGTGGCACTTGCAGTTCAGACGTCTAACTATGATCTGATTGCTTACACAAGCCCGGTAGAAGACAGCTTTGGCTTGCCTTTACTGAATGCGACAGGCTTCCTGGTAGGAATTAATGAGGACGAGTTCATTGAAGAACTTATGGAAGTTGTAAGAAACTTAAAACTGTAAACAATCTAAAAATGAAATGAGAGGAGAAAAAAGGCATGTTTGATACATTGAAACTTGTTTTTGACACCTTTGGAAAAGACCTCATGGTGCCAGTGATGATCTTCATTATCTGTATGATCTTCAAAGCTCCTGCGAAAAAGGCATTTTCGTCAGCAGTACTGGTTGGTGTTGGTCTGAAAGGTATGACATTCATCACCACTGAGTTTGGTGCTGTGCTTTCACCGCTGGTTCAGCAGCTGATCGCTACAACAGGACTGAACCTGAAAGCTCTTGATATTGGATGGCAGGCAGTTGCATCTGTTGCTTATTCTACTGATATCGGTATGATGTTTATCGGAGTTGGACTTTTGTTCCAGATTATTTTGTGGCTGGTAAAATGGACAGACATTTTCATGCCGTCAGATCTGTGGAATAACTACTCTATCATCGTTTGGGGATCAATGTTCTTTGCAATCAAAGAGAACCTTGCAGTAGCATTTATTCTGATGCTCTTCATCAACGTTGTGACACTGCTGATCGCAGAGGTTATGCAGAAGAGATGGTCTACATACTATCACTATCCAGGCTGTGCAATGACAGCACCTCATCACATGGGTGATGCTCCAATGTATCTTGTGCTGAATATTATTGGTAACAAGATTGGTCTGGACAAGATTAAAGCTGACCCGGCTTCTATTAAGAAGAAATTCGGATTTATGGGTGAGCCAATGTATATTGGACTTATTGTAGGATTATTACTTGGTGTTGTAGGTAACATCGGAGATCTTAATACAATGGCAGCATGGGGAACTGTTATGAACGTAGCAATCACATGTTCAGCCGTAATGGCAATCTTCCCGAAAGTTGCTGGTTTGTTTGCATCTGGATTTACAGTACTTACAGATTATTCAAGAAAGACTCTGAAGAAGAGCAAATACGGAGCTGACAGAGAATTTATCGTATCAGTTAACGATGCTCTTGGATATGGTGAAACAGCAACACTTACTACCGGTCTTCTGGTAATTCCGGTATGTGTACTTCTGGCATTTATCCTGCCAGGTAACGTGGTAGTTCCTCTTATGGTACTTCCTTCTCTTCCATACATGGTAGAGGTTCCTGTTTGCCTGTCAAACGGAAATGTAATTAAGTCATGGATTATGGCTTGTATCGTATTCAGCGCAAAGATCATGATGGCATCTTATTGGGCTGGAACATTTACAGAGATTGCTGCTGGAGCAGGCTTCGAGGCTGCTACACAGGCTCTGGAAGGTGGAACGCTGATCATCGGATTCATCATGTCAAACTGTACAGCAGGTTTGATCACGATGGCGTTCTTAACCATGAACCCAGTTATTATTATTGCAGTAGTAGCAATTTACTTCGTACTGTATGTTCTGTTCAGAAAGAACAAATCTTCTGTACGTGAGTACATTGAAAAAGTTGCTCTTGGTGACAAATATGTAGCACCTGTAGCACCGGAAGCTACTGCGAACGGACAATAAAGCAAAAGGTAAATATTGATGATTAACTTTCGTTCCATGGCTTAACTGCAATGGAACGAAAGTTTTTAGAAAGAGGCGTGTTATGAAGATACTGGTAATTGGAGATATTGTAGTGAGTTGTGATCTTCTGGTTGAAGCGGCTAAGTCACTTCCGGGTGGAGAGCATGAAGTGGTAGCTGTTGAATGGAAAAGTGAGACCAGACAGGAATTTCAGAAAAAGGCATTGAACATTGAGAAAAATGGACCGACAGCAGAGAAACCGCCAAAGGAAGCATATGAGCAGATTGGTGATGCTGATATCTTACTTTCTCATTTCTGCCCAATTCCAGAAGATCTGATTGAAGCAGGAAAGAACCTGAAACTGATCGGAACATGTAGAGGCGGAATGGAGCATGTAGACATTGCTGCAGCTACAAAGAGAAATATTCCGGTCATCCACTGCATCAGAAATGCAGAAGCTACTTCAGATTTTGCAGTTGGACTTATGTTTGCAGAGACAAGAAATATCGCTCGTGCACATGCAGCTGTAAAACAGGGAGTATGGAGAAAAGAATATGTGAATAACCAGTATACAACATCTATGTGTGAGATGACAGTTGGTGTTGTAGGACTTGGACACATCGGAAAACTGGTTGCAAAGAAATGCCTTGGTATCGGCATGAAAGTGATCGCACACGATCCATTTGTAACACAGGAAAAAGTAGATGAAATTGGTCTGGATGTTAAGATGGTGAGCAAAGAAGAACTGTTTAAGACAGCAGATATCATTACACTTCATCTGAGAGTAACACCAGAGACAAAGAACAGTATTAACAAAGAATATATTGGATTGATGAAGCCGACAGCATATCTGATCAATACTTCAAGAGCCGGAGTACTTGATAAGGATGCACTGGTTGAGGCTTTACAGAACCGTACAATCGGCGGAGCTGCAATTGATGTGTTCTGGGAAGAGCCGGTTCCGAAGGATGATGTACTCCTGACACTGGATAACCTGACCATGACACCTCACAATGCAGGAAATGTTGTAGATGCACTTCCGAAGTCCCCATTATTACTTGCAAGAACGATTAAAGAGTTCTGGGATACCGGAAAGAGCGATATGGTTGTAAATCTTAGAAATATAACAATTTAACACAAAATAACAAAATGATTTAAAAGCGGATTGGAGGATTACCGACATGTTAATGGAGAAAGAAAGAATTGAGATTGTTGAGTATGGCAAGAAGATGAGCAGTGCAGGACTCTGCAAAGGCACAAGCGGAAATATCAGTATTTATGATCCGGAAACCGGATATATGGCTATCAGCCCATCAGGAATCGGATATTTTGAAACAGAACCTGAAGATGTAGTTGTTATGAAACTTGACGGAACAATTGTTGAAGGTAATCGTGCTCCATCCAGCGAACATGGTCTTCATTCAGTAATTTACCTGAATAAGCCGGAAGCAAGAGCCGTAGTACATACACATTCTATTTACTGTACTACATTTGCTGCACTGAATCAGCCATTGAAAGCTGTTCACTATGTAATCGGCGGAGCCGGAGTGTCTGAGATCCCATGTGCTCCATACTGCACATTCGGAACACCGGAACTGGCTGAAAGTGTAAAGAATACAATTGGCGACAGCAAAGCTGTTCTGCTGCAGAATCATGGTCTGGTAGCTAGTGGACCGAAGCTTGCAAAGGCATTCAGTCTTGCGGTTAATCTGGAATTTGTTGCAGAGATCCAGTATCGTGCACTTTGCATCGGACAGCCATGTGTACTGTCTGACGAGCAGATGGCAGAAGTAATGGTTCGTTTCAAATCATACGGACAGCCAGCTAAGAACAACGAACAGAAAGACGGAATGGGCTACTAAAAGCAGGAGGTGCATCCATGTTAAGAGCGGTACTGTATAAAGAAAAGGAGCTTCGCGTAGAAGAAGCTCCGATACCAGAGATTGGCGACGATGAAGTCCTGGTAAAGAATAAAGTATCCACAACCTGCGGAACAGATGTAAAGATCTATAAAAGAGGATATCCGTTACTTACACCACCGCATCCGTTTGGACATGAGTATTCCGGAGTAATCGCGGCAGTAGGAAAAAATGTGAAGAAATTTAAAGAAGGCGACCGTGTAGCAGTTCATAACACAGCACCTTGCGGACATTGCTATTTCTGCAAAAAAGGTCAGTTCTCTATGTGCGAGGACATGCTGTTTAACCGCGGAAGCTACGCTGAGTATGTAAAAGTACCTGGAAGAATTGTTGAACAGAATATGTTCAAGCTGGATGATAGTATTTCGCACAAGACGGCGTCACTGATGGAACCATTTTCCTGCGCGGTATATGGAATCGATAATTGTCCGATCCAGCAGGGAGATACAGTTATCGTAAATGGTGCCGGACCGATCGGTCTTATGTTTGCAAGACTTGCGGTGCTCAGAGGCGGTAAGGTCATTGTATCCGATATGAAAGAGAATCGTCTGGAAACAGCGAGAAAGCTCGGCGTATGGAAGACAGTGAATCTGACCGGAGTAGAAGATACGGTTGCCACGCTTCGTGCAGAGACGGAAAACGGACGTGGTGCAGATGTTGTTATTGAGGCCACAGGCTTGATCGGTGTATGGGAAACCAGCGTACAGATGGCGAGAAAGGGTGGATTCATCCTTCTCTTTGGCGGTACCAAGGGAGGAAGTGTACTTCATGTAGATGCTACACTTTTACATTATTCACAGGTGACGATAAAGGGGGTGTTCCATACCACTCCGCTTCATGTAATGAAAGCACTGGAGCTGTTGAAGATGGGTGTGATCTCAAGTGATGACTTCATTCAGAATGAATATCCACTTCAGGAACTGGAAACAGCCATTCTGGAACATGCAGAAGGCAAGGTAATCAAAAACTGTATTATATACGATTAATAAACACAGACAGGATATAGCATAAAAGGAGAAAATAAAATGGAAGAATTAGAATTTTCAATGATTGATGAAATGCTGGAAAAAGCTAGAAAAGCACAGGCTGTAGTAGAGAACTATACACAGGAGCAGGTAGATGCCCTTGTAAAGGCAATCGGAAAAGCAATCTATGATAATGCAGAAATGCTTGCAAATGAAGCAGTAACAGAGACCGGTTACGGAAGAGTAGACAGCAAGATCTACAAACAGCAGAAAGCAACTGCAGCAGCATGGTATTATCTGAGAGATAAAAAATCTGTAGGTATCATTGATAACGATACAATCAACGGAGTTGTAACATTTGCAAAACCGGTTGGAGTTGTTGCTTGTCTGACACCAAGTACAAACCCGACTTCTACAACAGGAAGCAATGGTATGAACGTAATCAAGTGCCGTAATGCTATGATCGTATCTCCGCATCCGGCTGCAAAGAATGTAACCATTCACGGAGTTAATCTGATCAATGCAGCATTAAAAGAACTCGGCGCACCGGAGAATCTGATCCAGGTTATTGAAGCTCCATCTATGGATGCAACAAAGGAACTGATGCAGAAAGCAGACGTTATCGTAGCTACTGGTGGACATGCAATGGTTAAATCCGCATATTCAAGCGGACGTCCGTCATATGGTGTTGGACAGGGAAATGTACAGGTTATCGTAGCTGAAGATTACACAGATTATGATAAAATGGCTGCAACAATCGTAGGAAGCCGTGCATATGATAATGGTATTCCGTGTACAGGTGAGCAGGCAGTTCACTTCCCGAAAGAGAAGTATGATGAATTTGTTGCTGCAATGAAACGTGCAAAAGCAGCTATGATCCCAGATGACAAGGTAGATGAGCTGCCGAAGATCCTCTTCAAGGAAAATGGAGCAATCGATGCAAAACATGTTGGTATGAAGCCAGTGAAACTTGCTGCTGAAATGGGATTTGAAGTACCGGAAGATACACAGATCCTCATCTTTAACAACAGAGGAATCAGCAGAGAAAACATCCTGTGCAGAGAAAAACTTTGCCCGGTAATCCAGCTGTTCCCATATGAGTCATTTGAGCAGGCAGTTGCAGATGCTAAGACGAATCTGCTTTGGGAAGGTGCAGGACATACTTCTGTTATCTATACAAATGATACGGAAAAAGCAGAGTATGTAGGACGTGAGCTTCCAGTAGGACGTCTGGTTGTTAACCAGGCTGGTGGAGCTGCATCAGGCGGAAACTACATCAATGGTCTGCATCCTACAATGTCTCTTGGATGCGGAAGCTGGGGCAATAACTCAATTTCAGAAAACCTTACTTACAAACATCTGATGAATACAACAAGACTTGCATACTACCATGACTGCACAATGCCGGCATTGGATGAGGTGTGGAAACTGTAATCAGAAGTGAAAGATAGGAGACTGTGAAATGGCTATGAATGATTTGAAAAATAAAATTGCCGTTGTCGGAGTCGGATATACACCACAGGGAAAAATTGAAGGTAGAACAGCGGTTGGATTTCATTGCGAAGCAATTCGCAATGCGATCCAGGACGCTGGAATAGGAAAAGAAGATATTGATGCAATGCTGCTGTATCGTCATTTTGATGCAATTGGCGGAGATTATGATGTTACAGCATTTACCGTTGCAGAACAGCTGGGTATCAACCCGTCTGTAGTGAGCCAGGAAACGTATTGTACAAGAACCTGGCTCTATCATTCCGTAGGAATGTTGCTTAGCGGACTTTGCAAATATGTGGTGGTTTCTTACGGTGACAATGCGAGAAGCTGTCGGAGAAGTTTCGTAAAAGAGCTCTCCAATGGAAAAGCAACTGATGAACTGGCAGCATATGGTGATCTGAGTACTATGGCAAAATATGCAATGCTGTCAAGAAGAGCAATGGAAGAATACGGAACCGGACCGGAAGTCTGGAAAGAGATTTCCATTGCACAGAGAAGATGGGCGAATCTGAATCCACAGGCATCCATGTATAAAAAAGTGCTGGATGATCAGGGATATTACGATTCTGCGTATGTAGTAGAGCCGCTCAGACTTCTGGATGCCACACCGAATTCAGACGGAGGACGTGCGATTGTACTTACAACGGCTGAAAATGCAAAAGCAATGAAGCAGAAGGCTGTATTGATTCGTGGATTTGGCAATGCAAACCAGACGGTATCTCCGTACAGACTGAAAGCAATTGATGAAAACAGTGCGGCAGTCAGATCTTCAAGACTGGCTTATGATATGGCAGGAGTTACCGCTGAAGATATTGATGCATGTGAATTCTACGATTGCTTTACTTATACGGTTGAGGCAACACTTCGTGACTACGGATTCTTTAAACCGGAGAATGTCAGAGAATTTATCACCAGAGAAAAGATTGGACCGGGCGGAGATCTGCCGGTTAATACTTCCGGAGGTATGCTTTCAGAAGGATACTTTATGGGACTGACACCGGTAAGTGAGGCGGTTATGCAGCTTCGCGGCGAATGCGGAGAACGTCAGCTTGGTGTATATCCGGGCACAAAGAAACCAGAATTAATTATGTGCAGTGATAACGGAGCAGTGTTCCAGAGTAACAGTGCTTTGATTTTGGAAAGAGGGGATTTCTAAGATGGAAAAACTTGATTTTTTTGCACCCAGAATCAGTGCTGACACAAAGATGTTCTGGGAAGGCTGTAAAGAACATAAATTAGAGATTCAAAGATGTAAAAAATGTGGAAAGCTTCGCTGGCCGGCAGCATTCCTGTGTCCTGACTGTCTGAGCGGTGAGACAGAAATGCAGGAAATGTCAGGAGATGGGACATTGTATTCTTATGTGACATTCCAGAAAGCATTTCATCCGTCAGTACAGGATAAGGTGCCATATACAGTTGGTGTGGTTGAACTGGAAGGCGGCGTACGGATCATCAGTAATATTGTAGACTGCGAACTGGAACAGCTTGCATGCAACAAGAAAGTAAAGATGAAATGGATGGACTGTGAGGAATACACGAAACCAGTCTTTGAATTAGTGGAGGAAGCGTAATGAAAGCGTTAGTAATAGGTGGTAATCCGGCAGGAATGAGTGCTGCATCCAGAATGAAGAGAAAAGCTCCGGATACAGAAGTAATCGTATTGGAAAAAAGCCATGAGGTATCATACGGAGCATGTGGTCTGCCATATTATGTTGCAGGATTAAACGACGATCTGGACAGAATTCGGATTCGAAAAGCGCCGGAATTTGAAAAAAGCGGAATCAGTGTCGGACTTGGACAGGAAGTTATCGCTGTGGATACCGAGAAGAAGATTGTAACTGCCAAGAATGAGCAGGGTGAAGAGAGTACATACAATTATGATAAATTGCTTATCGCAAGCGGAACTTCACCAAAAGTGCCTCCGATTCCGGGAATCAGACAGAATAATATTTTCTGCCTGAAGACACTTCAGGATGCAGAAGCGATCAAAACTGCAATTCAGAAGAGCAAGGGAAATGTAGTCATTGTAGGTGGTGGATACATCGGACTTGAGATCGCAGAAGCTTGCGTGCTCCAGAAAGTGAAATCAGTGCGTATCGTAGAAGCACTCGATCAGGTGCTGAATGTATTTGATGAAGAGTTTGGACAGGCAGTGAAAGAAGAACTGGAGAAGAATGATGTAGCAGTGTGCACAGGTGAACGTGTACAGTCATTTGAAGGTGTAGATGGAACGGTAACAGAAATTGTCACAGATAAAGGAAGATATCCGGCAGATATCGTAATCTTGTCTATCGGTGTATCTCCGAATACGAAATTTATTGACTCGGTTGAAAAACTTCCAAATGGTGCGATTATTACCAATACAGCAATGGAGACATCTGTAAAGGATGTTTATGCAGCAGGAGACTGCGGTACCGTATATCATAAGATCTTAAAGAAACCGGCATTTATTGCGCTTGGAACTTATGCTAATAAACAGGGAAGATTAGCCGGAGACAGTATGATCGGTAAGGAAGTATGCTTTGATCGTGCACTTGGTACTTCTATGCTTCGTTGTCTCGGAATGGAGTTTGCAAAAACAGGTATTTCCGAAAAAGAAGCAAAAAGAGAAGGTCTGGATGTTAAGATCAAAACAGTAACAACCAGAAGCCATGCAAGATATTATCCGGATCCGGTAGAACTTACGATCAAATTTGTATATGATGCAAAAGATCATACACTGCTTGGTGCTCAGATCATGGGTGAAAAAGAAGCAGCGTGGAGAATTGATGTATGTGCATGTGCGATCGATCAGGGAATGACGACCGAAGAACTGGGTTATCTGGATCTCGGATATGCGCCAATGTTTGCCGGCGTCTGGGATGCAATTGGTATTGCAGCCAATGCTTCTAAATAAGCATAAGGAGAGAAGATATGCGTACAATTAAGATTCCATATTATACAAGTACCATGGAGCTTCATGTGGAAGAAGAGAATCTGAAAGCAGTGATGTATGCGAAGGCAGATGATTATCAGCCGGGCAAAACAGAGACAGAGATCATCGAAGAGGCATTGGAGCATCCAATCGGTACAAAGAAATTATCGGAACTGGCAGTAGGAAAGAACAAAGTAGTTCTTGTAACCAGTGATCATACGAGAGCAGTCCCGAGTAAGATTACATTGCCGATCCTGTTAAAAGAGATAAGAAAAGGCAATCCGGATGCGGATATTACGATATTAATTGCAACAGGACTTCACAGGGCTACCACAGAGGAAGAACAGCGCAGAATGTTTGGTGATGCGATTGTAGACAATGAGAAGATCGCAGTCAATGATGCATTTAAACCGGAGGAATTTACCTATATGTGTAAGTTGCCTTCCGGAGCAGATTTCTATGTAAATTCACTTGCTGCGGAATGTGATCTGCTGGTTACAGAAGGCTTCATTGAGCCACATTTCTTCGCCGGATTTTCCGGAGGAAGAAAGAGTATTCTGCCGGGAATCTGTAATGAAGTGACAGTAAATGAGAACCATTCCTATCGTGCAATTTCTAATCAGAATGCACAGGCAGGTGTATTGCATCATAATCCGATTCATGAGGACATGGTATATGCGGCGAGAAAGGTGAATGTGCAGTTCATTTTAAATGTGGCGCAGAACAGTGAAAAGAAGATTCTGGCAGCATTTGCGGGAGACCTGGAACAGGCACATGAAGAGGGCGTTGCGTTCGTGCGGAAACTGTCTCAGTGTCCAAGCATTGAAGGAGATATTGTAATCACATCAAATGGTGGATATCCGCTGGATCAGAACCTTTATCAGACACCGAAAGCAGTTGCGACAGCGGAAGCTTGTGCACGGGAAAATGCAGTGATCATTATGTGTGCATCCTGCGTTGATGGTATGGGCGGCTCACATTTTGAAAAACTGATCGTCAAAGGCTCCGTAGATGAAATTGATGCATATCTGTCTAAAATCCCACCGAAGGAAACGATTCCGGAACAGTGGTGTGCACAGATATATGCACGGATTTTGAAAAAACATAAAGTGATACTTGTTACAACGTATCTGGATAAAGAGACAGTTGAAAAGGCCAATATGATCCATGCATCCAGCCCGGATGAAGCATTGCAGATGGCATATGAGATGAAGGGAAAAGATGTAGAAGTGGTAGTAATACCGGATGGAGTATCCGTGTTGGCTGTAAAGGAGTAAAAGTCTATGGAGTTAAAGATTGCATTAAAGGTAGATGATAAAGATAATGTCGCAACCATTTTTGCAAATGGGATTACGGATGGAACAGAAGTAGAGATCCGCGACAAAAAAGGAAATGTAGATTCCGTAAATGTGATTGGAGATATACCATATGGACATAAGATCGCAGTTCGAGATATTAAAAAGGATGAGGCCATTATGAAATATGGCGAATCGATTGGCGGAGCCAGCCAGGATATTAAAAAAGGCGAATATGTACATATACACAATATGGAAGCAAGAAGAGGTCGGGGAGACTTATAGGAGGAACCATGAGTATTACATTTCAAGGATATATGAGACCGGACGGAAGAGCCGGCAGTAGAAATTACGTGGCAGTCATCCCCAGCGTAATCTGTGCAACAGATGTTGCGCAGGCAATATGCAGACAGGTGGCAGGCACGATTGGATTTTTTCATCATCAGGGATGTTGCCAGTTACCAATTGATCTGAAGCGTGTTACAGATACGCTGACCAGCTTGGCGTTAAGCCCGAATGTGGGCGCTGTCCTGTTGGTAAGTCTTGGATGTGAAGGTACAGACACACAGAAGATCATGGAAGAAGTAGAAAAAAGCGGCAAGCCATTAGAAGTGATCCGCATTCAGGAACTGGGTGGAATGAGCCGTGCAATCCAGCAGGGTACAGATCTTGCACAGAAACTGGTTCAGCAGATTTCAGGACAGCAGAGAGTTCCGGTTGATATTTCAAATGTCATCATGGGAATTAAGTGTGGAGGTTCCGATACAACCAGCGGAATGGCATCAAACTGCGTGATTGGATATGTAGCTGATAAGTTAGTTGATCTTGGTGCTACAGTTGTATTTGGAGAGACGACAGAATTCCTTGGCGGGGAAGATATACTGGCGAACCGTGCAGTGGGCGGGCCGGATGGTCCGGTTGGCAGGAAGATATACGAGATTGTTAATCGTATGGAACAGAGAGCTAAGGCAATCGGAGAAGATATGCGAGGCGGACAGCCGACTCCGGGTAATATTAAGGGTGGTCTGTCCAGTATTGAAGAAAAATCTCTTGGCGCAATTGTCAAGAGTGGTCACAGACCGATTCAGGGTGTGTTGGAATATCCAATGCGTGTAACTACAGAGAAAGGTCTGTGGATTAAGGATGCGCCGGGACGTGAGCCTGAAATTCTTACAGGTATGGCGGCGACTGGAGCGCAGGCACTGATGTTTTCTACCGGAAGAGGGGCACCGCAGGGATTCCCAAGTATGCCGGTTATGAAGATATGTGGTAATCCGAACACTTATGAGAGAATGCAGCATGATATGGATCTGAATGCCGGAGTGATCATTCAGGGAAAGAAGACGATTGAAGAAGTCGGCGAAGAAGCATTTGCAATGTTCCTCAGAGTATTAAATGGTGAAATGACCAAGAATGAAGCAATTCAGTATGTAAGCACGATGGATATATACTGTCTTGGACCGGTAATTTAAGCTATGCTGTTACTACAACAGATGTTAGTACTGTTCATCTATATGATGTTGGGATTTTTTCTGGCGCGGAAAGGAATTCTGGATGAACGGGCTGGTAAGACATTCAGCTGGATGGTTGTAAATGTGGCGAATCCGGCATTGATCATTCTGCCTACAATTAATAAAGAAACCACATTATCACCGGAACAGATCTGGGAAGCATTGAAATTGGCTGTCATTATGTATGTGGCATTGATCGTGATCGCGAAAGTCATTACGATGTTTATGCGCACATTCACAGAAAAGAATCTGTATCAGATGATGGTGATTTTTAATAATATTGCATTTATGGGCTTCCCGATCGTGGCAGCAGCATATGGACCGGATGCATTATTATACTCGGCATTATTCACATTACCGTTCTGTTTGTTGATTTATACGTATGGAATTGTGCTTATTACGGCAAACGATGAAAAGCAGGAAAAGCTGAAAATTAAGAGTATTTTCAACATAGGTGTAATTGCGGTTATATTTGCGTTGGCAATGTTGTTTATCAAACCGAATATGCCGGAATTTGTGATCACAGCAACCAAAGGAGTCAGTAATCTGACCGGACCGCTGAGTATGATGGTAATCGGAATATCGTTAGCGGGAATGAAATTAAAAGATGTGTTTTGTGATAAAACATTATGGCTGTTTTCATTTGTTAAACTGTTAGTGATTCCGATTATTGGAACTATGATTGTGATCCGATTGCTGGACAATGATCTGTTGTGCCATGTCTGTATGGTAATGCTGGGAACACCGGTAGCGAGTATGGTTGTAATGCTTGCTCAGACTTATGATGCGGACAGTGAATTGATGAGTCGAGGAGTAGCATTGACTACAATTCTGTCGGTTATAACAATTCCGATCGTATCGTTTATTGTATTTTAGACCATTAGAATTCAAATTAGAAATAGTATCCCAAGAAAAAGGACCTTTTATAGATGTTTTCTGTAAAAAGGTCCTTTTTGTGGTGCCGAAATTGGAAATGTCTGTAAAATATTATAATGTGCGCGGCAGGCAGGACAGCTTCGATATAGCCGGTACCTAGAGCGGATG
>CAVAVU010000007.1:2440-20715 GCA_963592205.1 bacterium | reverse complement strand
ATCTGCCATAAGGTGAAGCTGTCACAGACAGCAGTTGATATTCTGCTATTTTTGGGGAATAATCCGGAATTTAAAACAGCGAGAGATATTGTAGAAATTCGTCATATTAAGGCGAATCTGGTATCGATGAATGTAGATAAGCTGGTGAATGAGGGATATCTGAAGCGCAGATCGGTAGAAGGTGACCGGAGAAAGACGGAACTGATCTATACAGAGAAAGCACTGCCAGTGATCGAAGAAGGAAGAAGATGTCAGGAATATTTTGGCGAACGTCTTCTGACCAATACGGATGAGCCGAGCAGGGAGATTTTCTTTCAGGTGATGGCACAGATGGAGCAGAATCTGGATGAGATATTAGGAGGTAAGGTATAGAGCTATGAAGATATTATTGACGATTGTAGTAACATTTTTTGCCGGAATGGGAGCGGGACTCGGAACCGGATTTGCCGGGATGAGTGCGGCGGCGGTTATCAGCCCGATGCTGATTACATTTCTTGGCATGGAACCGTATATGGCGGTCGGAATTGCCCTGTCATCGGATGTGCTGGCAAGCGCAGTGTCTGCTTATACGTATAAGAAAAATGATAATCTGGATATCCGCAATGGACTGATCATGATGGTAAGTGTCCTGGTGTTTACGGTAGTAGGAAGCTACGTGTCGAGTCTGGTGCCATCTGCGACGATGGGAAGCTTTTCCGTATTTATGACATTTCTCCTTGGAATTAAGTTCATCGTGAAGCCGGTCATGACGACAAAGGAGAGTATGGAGCGCGTAGATGTGAAGAAGCGCGCTGTGCGAGTCTGTGGTGTGCGGTATGCTGATCGGATTTATCTGCGGGTTTATCGGAGCCGGCGGTGGTATGATGATGCTTTTGATCCTGACTTCAGTACTCGGCTATGAACTGAAGACAGCAGTCGGAACCAGTGTGTTTATTATGACCTTTACGGCACTGACCGGTGCGGTATCGCATTTTGCAATCGGCGGAATGCCAGACTGGACAATATGGATCTTATGTGTTGTATTTACATTTGTGTGGGCAAGAATAGCGGCAGTGATTGCCAATAAGGCAACGCCAAAAGCATTGAATAGAATGACGGGTGTGATCCTCGTGGTACTTGGAATCGTAATTATGCTGTTCAATGTTCTGACGTAAAAGAATTATACAAAGACAAAATGGAGCAGGAGCATGTAACATATCGTGCCTCCTGCAATGGATATCAGCATGTTGCGTTTCCAGAAATGAAGTGCGCCTGTGACGAGAATGGCAATTCCTTCCGGGAGTCCGTGGGTTCCGTGGAACAGACTTACATTCTTTAGACAATAGATAACGAGCATGCCGAATACGGCTGATTGGAGGAATTTTCCGAGATATTGTACAAACTCGGGAGTCCTCCTTTTTTCATTGAATATGATAAATGGCAGAAATCTGGTAGCCATGGTTCCAAGTACACACATGGCAATGGTGATGATCTGTTGTGGAATTGTCATGGTTAATCCTCCTGTTCTTTCTTGTCGAGTCTTGGTTTCAAAAGCGCCAGCAGTATAACGATCAGGATCATGGTCGGAATGAGAAATGTATCGGCACCGAAGCAGATCAGGCAGACGGTTGAGACCAGCAATCCGAGGATGGAAGATGTGTGATTCTGTTCTTTCATCCACTGTTCCAGAAAGATTACAACGAACATAGCAGTCATGACGAAGCTGATGCCGTCGGTATCTATATGTAATAATGATCCGACCAGTGCGCCTGTGGTTGCTGCGCCTGCCCAGTAGATCTGATTCAGCAGCGTGACGAAGAACATGAACCATCCTCTGTCGATGCCTTCTGGAATATCCACCGAGCAGTTGATGGAAAATGTCTCATCGCACATGCCAAAGATCAGGTAGTATTTCTTCCAGCCAAGCCCTTTGAATTTGTCCAGCATGGAGAGACCGTAGAACAGATGTCTTGCCTGGATTAACAGAGCCATGATCAGTGTCTGTATCGGTGCAAATGGACTCAAAAGCATTTCAACGGTTACGAATTCCAGAGAACCGCCGTAGATCAGCAGGCTCATGAACAACGGGTATATAAAAGAAAAGCCGGATGCATTGGCGTAGATGCCGTATGCCATACCTAAGAACCAGAAGCCGGTAAAGATAGGCAGGGTATAGGGAAATGCGGCTTTTAAAGCTTTGTATCTCATAGGTAAGTCTCCTCCTAAACGTACTGAAAGAAATTATAACATTTATATCTGAGATTTACAAAAGTTTGTTTGTAAGAACAAAAGCATTTATAAAGAAATATATGCCTGAAAGGCATAAAAGAGCATTCGATATAAGTATTAGACATACAGAGGACTGGCATTTACAATAAAGAAAAAGCAATGATGGTATTAGAAATGATATTAGATAAGGAGGAGTTAGACTTATGGTATTAACTGAGACAAATACATTAGCGAACGGAGTTAAGATTCCAAAGCTTGGACTTGGAACCTGGTTTATCCCGGATGGAGAAGCATCAGAAGAAGCAGTTAAGACGGCTGCTGCAATGGGATACCGTCATTTTGACACAGCTCAGGCATATGGCAATGAGGCAGGCGTTGGCGCAGGTGTGAGAAATTGCGGCATTCCGAGAGAAGAACTCTTTGTGACGAGTAAGGTCGCAGCAGAACACAAGACATATGAATCGGCAGCAAAATCTATCGATGAGACATTAGAAAAGATGGGACTTGATTATCTGGATCTGATGATCATTCACAGTCCGCAGCCTTGGGTAGAGGTGAATCAGTCAGAGGACAGACATGTGGAAGGCAACCGTGCTGCATGGAAAGCTTTGGAAGATGCGTACAAGGCTGGTAAATTAAAAGCAATCGGTGTATCTAACTTCCAGATTGGTGATCTTAAGAGCCTGATGGAGACAGCAGAGATCAAACCGATGGTAAATCAGATTCTGTGTCACATTTCCAATACACCGGAAGAATTGATCCAGTACTGCTAGGAGAACGGAATTGTAGTAGAAGCACATTCGCCGATCGCACATGGTGAGATTCTGAATCAGCCTGAGATCAAAGCAATGGCTGATAAGTATGGAGTATCGGTACCACAGCTCTGCATCCGTTATGTACTGCAGCTTGGAGTAATCGCATTTCCAAAGACAGCAAATCCGGACCATATGAAGACAAATGCTGATATTGAGTTTGAAATCAGCGCAGAAGATATGGAAACACTGAAACATGTAAAGAAGATTGAAAGCTACGGCGAGAGCGGATGCTTCCCGGTGTATGGAGGAAAGTTGTAAAATGAAAAGATAGACACGCCTGGTCTTGGGCGTGTCCTTTTTATGCTATGATTCCAGCAGAGTCAGTCCGGAGATGTCTGAATCAATGACCAGCGAATAGTTGGTGTGATAGATGACGAATCCCGGTCTGGCTCCATTTACTTTTTTCACATGTTTCTTTTCGATATAATCGATCTCGACCTTATCATTGCCTCGGTTCTTGGAGTAGTAGGCGGCGAGTTTACCGGCCTCTTCAAATACCCGGTCAGGCATCTCGCCGTCCTGAGATTTGACGATGACATGAGAACCGGGCGTTCCTTTGGCATGAAACCACCAGTCTCCACCATTGGCAAAATGGAAGGTCAGCTCTTCATTCTGGAAATTATTTTTTCCTACATAAATGTGATAACCATCGCTGGACAGATAGTGGAATGGCTGGCTCTTAAGTTTTACTTTTTTCTTTGTAAACTTACGGCGGATATATCCGCTTTGTGTCAGTTCTTCCTTAATCTGTGCCAGGTCATCTTCGCTGAGCGCGATATCCAATGCATTGTTGACAGATTCCAGATACAGAATGTCGTCCTGAGTTTCTTTGATAAATTCGCTGAGCGCCTCGTAAGTACGTTTTAGCTTATTATAACGTGCAAAGTAGCGCTGCGAATTCTCCTGTGCTGTTTTATTCGGATCTAGTGGGATCTTGACGATTTTATTATTATCGTAATAATTCTCGGCTTCCAGCACTTTGGCATCCGGTTCCAGATTGTATCCATAGACGTTGATCAGTTCGCCATAGACCTTATATTTTTCACGCCCTTCGGTATCACGGAGTTGTCTGGACTGGAGATCGTATTTCTTGCGGGCACGTTCCAGTGCAGTCTGCACAATCCGGCGCAGGTCGGAAGACTTCTGGCGGATGCGTGTGATCAGATTCTTCTCTGCATAATAGCTGACAAGGAGCTTAGAGACGGAATCGAAGCTTGTCTGTGTATAAGTGCTGTAATGGGATAACGGCAGGCAGGAAAAGTCCTTTGGATTGCCATTCTCATAGTAAATGACCGGCTGGAACTGTCCTTCGCGTACCTGATCCATATAGATCTCAAACTGATTATACAGATGGTGCATAATATCATCGGACAGATCAGAAGCTGTCATTGAAGAATCAATGCCGGATATGGTACAGATTTCCTCTGCCACAACCGGACTGATTCCAGTAAATCCAGAGTAAAGCGCCTTGCCGACAGGCATCGGCTTGGAGCGGAGCATTTCGGCAAATGCGTCTGCCTCGACGCTCAGCGGATCCAGTTTATGCATGGTGTCAGGGATAAAGTAATCCCTGCCCGGAAGTACTTCTCTGACAGAACTCATCTGCGCAGATACATGCTTAATGCTGTCCAGGATCCGTCCGGATTCATCGCAGAAAATGATATTGCTGTGTTTGCCCATGATCTCAATGATCAGCGTTTTCTGGCGGATGTCACCGAGCTCGTCCAGATGCTCAAGCTGGATGTTAATGATACGCTCCAGACGCGGCTGTGAGATGCCGACAATGCGCGCATTACCCACATGCTTTCTGAGCAGCATACAGAAATTCGGTGCCGTCATAGGGCTTGGTTTATTGTCATCGGTCAGATAGACGAGCGGGAGAGAAGCACTTGCGGAAATGTATAAGCGTCTCTGTCCCTGCGGTGTTTTGATTGTAATCAGAAGTTCATCGGATTCCGGCTGCGCGATCTTGCTGATGCGTCCGCCGTCCAGTGTAGTTTTGAGTTCCTGCGTCAGCGCAGCAACGGTAATTCCATCGAATGCCATAGTAAGTAGTCCTTTCGTTTATATCTTTTCTATGATAACACAGATTTGTTGACGGAACAAATAAAATGCTTTATAATGCTACATGGAAAACTGGGACTGCATCACAGGAGAATGGACAGACAGTCCTGATTTTTAATAATGAAAGGTAAGAGAATATTATGATTAAGAGTATGACGGGTTTCGGACGCTGTGAAGTGTCAGAGGGCGACCGCAAATTCACGGTAGAAATGAAAGGTGTGAATCACCGCTATCTGGATGCGAATATCCGTATGCCAAAGAAGCTGAATTTCTTTGACAGTGCGATCCGCACGGTATTGAAGCAGTATGTGACCAGAGGTAAGGTCGATATCTTTATTACATATGAAGATCTGACAGAGAACCAGGTATCTCTGAAGTACAATGAGTCTCTGGCAAAGGAATATCTGGATGCATTTAAGAAGATGGAAGAGACGTTTGGTCTGGAGAATGATATCCGCGTGTCTACAATATCCAGATGTCCGGAGGTTCTTACGATGGAAGAACAGTCTGCGGACGAGGAGGAACTGTGGAAAGGACTGAAGAAGGCACTGGAAGGTGCACTGAAGCAGTTTGTAGAGACCAGAGGCATTGAAGGTGAGAATCTGAAGAATGATATCATTGCCAAGTTAGAGGGGATGTCTGAGAAGGTGGCATGCATCGAAGTTCGCTCACCGGAGATCGTGGCAGAGTATCGTGCCAAGTTAGAGGACAAGGTCAAAGAGCTGCTTGAAGATACACAGATGGATGAAGGCCGTATTGCAGCAGAGGTTGTGATCTTTGCAGATAAGATTTGCACCGATGAGGAAGTGGTACGCTTAAAGAGCCACATTGCTCATATGAAGGAGACATTTGCCACAGAGGAAAATGGAATCGGCCGTAAGCTTGATTTTATCGCACAGGAGATGAACCGGGAGGCGAATACGATTCTGTCCAAGGCGAATGATATCGAAGTATCGAACTACGCAATCGACTTAAAGACAGAGATAGAAAAGGTACGTGAACAGATTCAGAATATCGAATAAGGAGACCGGTTATATGAATACACATGGAATATTAATCGTTGTTTCCGGTTTCTCAGGTTCCGGAAAAGGAACGATCATGAAAGAACTTCTGAAGAGATATGACAACTATGCCCTGTCTATTTCAGCAACCACGAGAGCCCCGAGAGAAGGGGAAGAAGACGGTCGCGAATATTTTTTCAAAACCAGGGAAGAATTTGAAAAAATGATTGCGAAAGAGGAATTGATAGAGTATGCTAGTTACGTAAATAATTACTATGGGACACCAAGAGCTTATGTGGAGGAACAGCTTGCAGCAGGTAAGGATGTGATCCTTGAGATCGAGATTCAGGGCGCGCTGAAAGTTAAGAAAAAGTTCCCGGATACATTGCTCTTATTTGTGACTCCGCCGTCAGCAGAGGAACTTAGAAAGAGACTGATCGGACGCGGCACAGAGACCATGGAAGTTATAGAACAGCGGATGCAGAGAGCTATCGAAGAATCCAATGGCATGGAATCATATGATTACTATGTGATCAATGATGATCTGGATGCCTGTGTAGATGAAGTGCACCGGATCATTCAGGCGGAACATAACCGCAGTACGAGGAATCAGGCATTTGCAGACAAGATTAAGAGAGATTTGAAAGGAGAATGATGATATGTTACATCCATCTTATACAGATTTGATGAAGGAAGTTAATAAAGGAGCAGAAGACGGTGAGACAAGAGTAGTCAGCAGCCGTTATTCAATCGTAATGGCTACTTCCAAGAGAGCCAGACAGTTGATCGATGGAGCTCTTCCGTTAGTAGATACCAAGCCTGGTGATAAGCCGCTTTCAATTGCAGTTGATGAACTGAACAGCGGTAAGATTACTATCATCGCTGAGGAAGAAGACGCTGAATAATTACAGCAGATGGGCAGGTGCCGGATGGTATCTGCCTTTTCAAGAAATATATAACGAGGGAGAATAAGAATGAATATTTTGTTTATTTCACTGGGGTGTGACAAGAATCTGGTGGATTCGGAAGTCATGCTCGGACTTCTTGATTCCCGCGGATATCAGATTGTAGACGATGAGACAATTGCAGATGTGATCGTGGTCAATACCTGTTGTTTTATCCATGATGCCAAGGAAGAGAGCATTCAGACGATTCTGGAGATGGCAGAGTATAAGAAGACAGGACGTTTGAAAGCTTTGGTTGTAACAGGATGTCTTGCACAGCGTTACCAGCAGGAGATCATCGATGAGATTCCGGAAGTAGATGCCGTGCTTGGTACAGCTTCTTATGATAAGATCGCAGAGGCGATCGATGAAGCACTTGGCGGTCATACCGAGATGTATCTGGAAGACATTGACAGACTTCCGCAGGTGTCATCCAAGAGGCTGGTGACAACCGGAGGTCATTATGCATATCTGAAGATTGCAGAAGGGTGTGACAAGCACTGTACTTATTGCATTATTCCGAAGGTCCGCGGCAATTATCGGAGTGTTCCGATGGAACAACTGTTAAAAGAAGCAAAAGATCTGGCAGAAGGCGGTGTCAAGGAACTGATTCTTGTGGCACAGGAAACGACCGTATACGGACAGGATATTTACGGTGAGAAGTCATTACACAGACTGTTGAAGGAACTGTGCAAGATCGATGGTATCCAGTGGATTCGTCTACTGTACTGTTATCCGGAAGAGATCGATGCGAACCTGATTCAGGTAATGAAAGAAGAGCCGAAGATCTGTCACTATCTGGATCTGCCGATCCAGCATGCAAGTGATGCGATTCTTAAGAAGATGGGAAGAAGAACATCAAAAGCACAGCTTGTGAATACAATCCGCACACTGCGCGAGGAGATTCCGGATATCACACTTCGTACCACACTGATCACTGGTTTCCCTGGAGAGACAGAGGAACAGCATCAGGAACTGGTAGAATTCGTAGATGAGATGGAATTTGACCGTCTTGGCGTATTTACCTATTCACCGGAAGAGAATACACCTGCTGCAGAGATGCCGGATCAGATTTCGGAAGATGTAAAGGAAGACCGACAGGCAGAGCTGATGGAGCTTCAGCAGGAGATCGCATTTGATCTGGCCGAAGATATGATTGACAGAGAAGTGTTGGTGATGATCGAGGGTAAAGTGGCTGATGAAAATGCATATGTAGGCAGAACTTACCGCGATGCACCGAATGTAGACGGTCTGATATTTATCAATACAGATGAAGAACTGATGTCCGGCGATTTTGCCAGGGTAAAAGTAACCGGAGCAATGGAATATGATTTGATAGGAGAGTTGATGTAATGAATTTACCTAATAAACTTACAGTACTTAGAATGATTATGGTTCCGTTTTTTGTATTATTTATGCTGACAGATATTGGCGGTCCTGCGAATAAGTGGATTACATTGGTCATTTTCTGCGTGGCAAGTCTGACTGATATGCTGGATGGCAAGATCGCAAGAGCACGCAATCTGGTAACTAACTTTGGAAAATTTATGGATCCGCTGGCAGACAAGATGTTGGTATGTTCTGCTATGATCTGCTTTATTCCGCTTGGCAAGCTGACTGCATGGTATGTCATCATCATTATTGCAAGAGAGTTTATCATCAGCGGGTTCCGTCTTGTAGCATCTGATAATAATGTTGTTATCGCAGCAAGCTATTGGGGCAAATTCAAGACCGTATCACAGATGTTTATGATCATTTTGCTGATCGCTGATCTGGGTGGTATTTTCAATGTGATCGCAAGTGTTCTGGTATGGGTATCGCTTGCACTGACTGTAATCTCATTGGTAGATTATATCGGAAAGAATATTCAGGTGCTTACAAAGGGAGGTATGTAAGATGACGGTCGAACTGATATCAGTCGGCACAGAGATTCTGCTTGGTAATATTGTCAATACCAATGCAGCTTATCTGGCAGAAAAGATCGCACTTCTTGGATTATCCTGTTATCATCAGTCATCTATCGGTGATAATGAAGAACGTATGGAGGATGCAATCCGTCTGGCACTCTCCAGATCCGATATTGTGATCCTCAGCGGAGGACTTGGACCTACGAAGGATGATCTTACAAAAGAAGTAACGGCCAAAGTATTTGGCAGAAAGTTATACGAAGATCCGCATACCAAAGCGCGGATTCAGGAGTATTTTACCCGTGTTCACAGCAAGAGCATCACGGATAATAACTGGAAACAGGCAATGGTACCGGAAGGCGCAACCGTTATTGATAACCACAATGGCACAGCACCGGGACTGATTCTGGAGGATGAGAATGGTAAGGTGGCAATTCTGCTGCCGGGACCTCCAAATGAGATTAAGCCGATGTTTGAGAGGGATGTAGCACCGTATCTGAATAAAAAGCAGCCGGAAGGCATTTATTCCAAGATGGTAAAGGTCTGCTCTATAGGTGAGAGCCGTGCAGAGACAATGGTAGCTGATATTATGGATGCACAGACCAATCCGACATTGGCTCCGTATGCCAAGACCGGCGAGGTGCATTTCCGTGTGACAGCAAAGGCGAAGGATGAAGAGACCGCCGAAGCGCTGATGAAGCCGATGATTGATGAGTTATATGAGAGATTTGGCACACGTATCTATACAACGGAAGAGGATGTCACACTGGAAGAGGCAGTTGTTGATATCCTTAAGGAAAAGAAGCTGACAGTAACAACCGTAGAATCCTGCACGGCAGGACTTCTGGCAGGAAGATTAATGAATGTTCCGGGAGCTTCTGCTGTATTTAATGAAGGATATATTACCTATTCTAATGCTGCAAAAGAGAAAATCGTGGGTGTATCTCACGAGACACTGGAGAAATACACTGCCGTGAGCAAAGAGACAGCGGAAGAGATGGCAGCCGGAGCGGCCAGAGTATCCGGAGCAGATGTGGCTGTATCGGTGACCGGCATTGCAGGACCGGACGGCGGCACCAAAGAGCAGCCGGTAGGTCTGGTATACATTGGATGCTGTGTCAATGGAAAAGTCCGTGTCGAGGAATTCCATTTTACCGGCAACCGTCAGAAAAACAGAGATTATGCAGTTGTACGTGCACTTACCCTGTTAAGGGAGGAGATTATATGTTTGTAAGAACAGTGAATCCGGAGGAAGTACTGCCTGCACTTCACCTGATCTGGGAGGTCTATGCATCGGATGTGGCTCCACTTCAGAATCCGGAAGCAATAGCCGGATTCCGGGAACTGATCCGTTATGAGAATATTATGCCGCGTATACAGAATAAAGAAATTAATCTCTTTGGAGCGTGGGAAGGCAATGAACTCTGCGGCGCCGGTGGAATCGATAACCGTGGCAATATTCTGTTCCTATATGTGAGAAAAGAATGGCAGAGAAAAGGCATCAGCAGACAGCTTATGCAGGGCATCTATCAGTTCTGTGCACAGGTGCTTGTGATTACCAGAATTGCGGTACGTGCAGTACCGGCTTCTGTTACTGCATTTAACCATCTGGGATTTCGTGAAGTAGCGCCGGTTCAGAATGTGGGTGCGGAAGTATTTGTCCCGATGGAACTGCTGATCGCACCGGGAAGTATGCCGGCAAAGAAACCGAAGAAGAGGATCGCACTGATTATTGTCGGAATCTGTCTGCTGATTGCACTGTTAATCTGTATGGTGGTCAAAGAAGCGGCATCCATTATGCAGGAATCCGGTACATATGCAGAAGAACAGGAGAATCCATTTGGGGATTACGGTAATGGAGATTCGGGTGAGTATGATTATGGAACTGGAGAAGGAACTGAAACGGAACAGCAGTCCGGTCTGGATCAGATAGAAGAATATGAAGCGGATGATGTAAGTTATGAGATAAAGGATGAATCCTATAACTATGCACCGAAGAATCAGACTACAACGGTAAAGTTTGAAGTCTATTATCCACAGCTTGGAGGTCTGGAGAATCAGGATGTTCAGGCAAAGGTAAATGAAGAACTGAAAAACTGCGCAATGGAGACGGTAGACCGGATCTACGAGAATCCAGATAAGGATATCAGGGATCGGGTTCTGCAGGAAAAGGCTCCGGTAGTCGCAGATTTTGTGGATTATAAAGTGACGTATCTGACACAGGATTATATTTGTGTGGTTTATGAAGATTTCAGTTACGAAGGCAATCAGCAATATTATTATACGGGACTTCGTGCAAAGAACATTAATCTGAAGGATGGCACGGTATATGATGTGAAAGATATTGTTAATACCGATAAAGCCTTTGTAAAAAAATGGCTGAAAGAGATGCAGAGTGAAGCGGATGACAAATCTCTGCTTTCAGATCAGGATACAGACAGTCTTGCCAAAGTTCTGTCCGGCGAAGATACACAGGATGGCACATTTACACCGGTGTTCTTCATGGACGAGGACGGCATTGAAATAGGATTATCATTCCATTATGACAAAGAAGATGAAAATGCATCAGATTATGGTTGGGTGACAGCACCATTCCAGTTGGATGATCTGAAAGACAGCAAGACTGACAGCACTTTTTGGGATTTGGTAAAATAGTTGACGAATCCTGTAAATTATGAGAGAATAACTACGCCTGGTGTTAAATAAGTAACATATACCATGCGTCAGAAAATCATGCACATGTTGAAAGGAGTTTTAAAATGATTTATTCACACGAAGTAGAAATGATGTGTCCAGTAGCACAGGGCGCTAATCACGGACCAGCTCCGATTCCGGAAGAAGCAAAATGGGTAAAAGCGAAAGAAATTACAGATATTTCAGGTTTTACACATGGTATCGGCTGGTGCGCACCACAGCAGGGAGCCTGTAAGCTGACTCTTAATGTAAAAGATGGTATTATCCAGGAAGCACTTGTTGAGACAATCGGATGTTCAGGAATGACTCACTCAGCTGCTATGGCATCTGAGATCCTTCCGGGAAAGACTATTCTTGAAGCACTTAATACAGACCTTGTCTGTGATGCTATCAATACAGCTATGAGAGAACTGTTCCTCCAGATCGTATACGGAAGAACTCAGAGTGCTTTCTCTGAGGACGGACTTGCAATCGGAGCAGGACTGGAAGACCTTGGAAAGGGACTTCGTTCTCAGGTAGGTACAATGTATGGTACATTAGCTAAAGGTCCTCGTTACCTTGAAATGGCAGAAGGTTATGTAACAGGTATCGCTCTTGATGAGCACGATGAGATCATCGGATACCAGTTCGTATCTCTTGGCAAAATGACAGACTTCATCAAATCTGGTGACACACCGACAGAAGCTTGGGAGAAAGCAAAAGGTCAGTACGGACGTGTTGCAGACGCAGCGAAGATCATCGATCCAAGAAAAGAGTAATCGCGATAAGCGGACAGAGACAGGCATTGAACTTGTTTCAAGTTGTGTCCGCATCATTTCAAGAAACGTAAATATAGTAGGAGGACATTATAAATGGCTTTATTTGAATCATATGAAAGAAGAATTGATAAAATCAATGAAGTATTAGGAAGCTATGGCATTGCTTCCATCGAAGAAGCAGAAAAGATCACAAAGGATGCCGGACTTGATGTATACAATCAGATCAAAGGCATTCAGCCAATCTGTTTCGAGAACGCTTGCTGGGCATACATCGTAGGTGCAGCAATCGCAATCAAGAAAGACTGCAGAAAAGCAGCAGACGCAGCAGCAGCAATCGGAGAAGGACTTCAGGCATTCTGTATTCCGGGATCTGTAGCTGATCAGCGTAAAGTAGGTCTTGGACATGGTAACCTTGGAAAAATGCTTCTGGAAGAGGATACAGACTGTTTCGCATTCCTGGCTGGACACGAGTCATTCGCAGCAGCTGAGGGTGCTATCGGTATCGCAGAGAAGGCTAACAAAGTACGTAAAAAACCTCTGCGTGTTATCCTGAATGGTCTTGGAAAAGACGCTGCTAAGATCATCTCAAGAATTAACGGATTTACATACGTTCAGACAGAGTATGATTACTACACAGGAGAACTGAAAGAAGTACAGAGAACATCTTACTCTGACGGACTTCGTTCTAAAGTTAACTGCTACGGCGCTAACGATGTACGTGAAGGTGTAGCTATCATGTGGAAAGAGGGTGTAGACGTATCTATCACAGGTAACTCTACTAACCCGACACGTTTCCAGCACCCAGTTGCAGGTACATACAAGAAAGAGTGTGTAGAAGCAGGAAAGAAATACTTCTCAGTAGCATCAGGTGGTGGTACAGGACGTACACTTCACCCAGATAACATGGCTGCAGGTCCGGCTTCTTACGGTATGACAGATACACTCGGACGTATGCACTCTGATGCACAGTTCGCTGGATCTTCATCTGTACCGGCTCACGTAGAAATGATGGGTCTGATCGGTGCAGGTAACAACCCGATGGTTGGTATGACAGTTGCAGTTGCTGTATCCGTAGAGGAAGCTGCAAAGGCTGGTAAATTCTAACAACGATTTGATGAAAAGGGCTATCACAGTTGGTGAATCTACCGTGATGGTTCTTTTTTATTGTTAAAAAATACCCAAACGGCTGTGAAAATGCGTTTTTTTCTGTTTCCTTTGCTAATTGTTGTTGAATGTAGGACGTTATATAATACAGACATCGACAGGGAAAGAGTTCTAATGGAGGAATGGAAATATGAAAAAGAAATTATTAGTAACATTGGCAGTGGTTTTGGTACTTGGTGGATTTGCGGTTGGACAGGGAAGAGCCGAAGAGAAGAATAATCTTACAGCTGATCTTTCAGGGTATGCGGAAATGAACTGGCCGGATACAGATATTGCACATTCAGTTCCAACACCGGCATCATCTACAGGAACGATGTATGCGACTGAGAAAACAGTTGTTGCAGATGTCGCTAATACATCAGAAGATTCTTACAATGCATATGTAGAGAAATGCAAAAATGCTGGATATAATAATAATGTTGTAACAGAAGATGGAATGTATGCAGCAGATAACGGAGTGTATACATTGATGTTGTCTATGAGCGATGACAATGTGATGAATATCTCAATGAATGTTGTTGAATAAAGTATTGAATTTTATAGTAGTTTGGTTATACAGAGTCTGTGCTATATTGGCACAGGCTTTTTTTGTATCGCAACGAGTCAAGGTCCTAACTGGCTAAGGATCTTGACGACCGCGTACAATCTCGGAACATGCCTTTTGGCACTTCCAATGATTATGCCCCAATTTAGTGGTAAAACGTATAGCCTGTTAGATCAGAATGTTGTATAATGACAAAGAATAACGGAAGATGAGGAGTAAATATAATGCCAGTATTTGATTTTAATAATACACCGGATACAAAAGAGCCGGTGAAATGTACCTATACAACATTTGCATCGGATGCGGATCATGCATCAGCGGAGCAGCCGATTCTGATTCTGGATAACAGCAAAAAAGAATGGAATCATCATTCCTGTGGCGTGTTTGCTAATCAGAATAAGCAGACGGCATTTGAATTTGATGAGGAAGGCGGCAAAGTAAGTGCGGATATTCTCCGTGTGGATTCACGTTTTGTAAGCTTGTTGAAATGGCTGGGTGAGAATCGGATCAACGTACGCCTGTCCGGAGTAAATAATTCACAAGGCTACTGTGTATACCGTATCCGTGAGATCGCATTTGGCGGAGGTACAAAGCTTTCTGCTGAAGATGGATTCCTGCAGTTTATGATTGAACGGTTATTTGTAAGTGATGCACCGGAAGAGGAGATAGATGATGAAGAACAGGAAGAGACCGGCGATGAGATGAAGCTTACCAGCATCCAGAGTATCACAGATTTCCTGAACTGCGCGGGACGGACATTGCCGGACAACATCAGACTCTGGGCGCGAAGAAATCTTGCGGTAGCACGTTCACATGAAGTATCTCCGGAGGAACGCCGTCATGCACAGAGAGCGCTGTCTATGATGTTAAATATTCAGTGGAAGAAGGATTATTTTGAAGCGATCGATCCTGCGGAAGCGAGACGTATTCTGGATGAAGAACTGTATGGCATGGAGCGTGTAAAGCAGAGAATCATCGAGACGATCATTCAGATTAACCGTACACATACATTGCCAGCATATGGACTGTTGCTGATCGGACCTGCCGGTACCGGTAAATCCCAGATCGCATATGCAGTGGCTCGTATTCTGAAGCTTCCTTGGAGCACACTGGATATGAGTTCGATCAATGACTCGGAACAGCTTACCGGAAGTTCCAGAATTTATTCCAATGCGAAGCCGGGTATTATCATGGAAGCCTTTGGCATGGCAAAGGCTTCCAATCTGGTATTTATTATTAACGAGCTGGATAAAGCAGCATCAGGAAAAGGAAATGGTAATCCGGCAGATGTGTTGCTGACGCTTCTTGATAACCTTGGATTTACGGATAACTATATGGAATGTATGATCCCTACGTCCGGCGTCTATCCGATTGCAACAGCCAATGACAGAGATCAGATCAGTGCGCCGCTGATGTCACGTTTTGCAGTTATTGATATTCCGGATTATACGGCTGAAGAGAAGAAAGTAATCTTCTCCAAATTTGCGCTGCCAAAGATTCTGAAGAGAATCGGACTGTCTGCGGATGAATGCATTATGACGGACGAAGCACTGGATGCAGTCGTCGAGCTGTATTCTAACACCAGTGGTATCCGTGATCTGGAACAGGCTGCAGAGCATATTGCAGCGCATGCACTGTATAAGATTGAAGTAGAGCATGTAAAAGAAGTCGTATACGATGCGGACAGTGTAAGAGAATTATTGAGTTAAGGTACAATAAAAATGATAATTGTTATGCCATGCATTTCTGAAAAGAGATGCATGGTATATATATTCGACATTTGTTAGCTGAAACTAACAAATGTAAGCTGCGACGAATAGTGAAGATAATTAAGCAGTAGTTCCTGTTAATGAATGGAGAAAGCAAATGAAAAAGAAATGTTCATATCGATGGATTATCTATATCATAGTGGCATTGGTACTGATCGGAATATCATTATGGAAATTATTACCGACGTATATAGACCGCTGGAGATCAGCCCAGGCATATAAAAAGATGGCAGAGGATTACGTGGGGGACAGTTCTGATTCTGAGGATGGAAAACAAAAGAAAAAAGACTGGTGGCTTACCGATGTAAAGATTGAATTTGATAAACTGAAAGCGGAGAATCCAGATGTCATCGGATGGATACGCTTTGATGATCAGGATGAACTTGGCATCAATTATCCAATCCTGTATTCGGGAGATAACAAAAAATATTTGAGAACAGATCTGTATGGCAATAAGCATATAGCCGGGAGCATTTTTCTGGAAGGAAAATCAGTATTTTACAGTTTATACAGAGAAGACTGTGTACCGGTATCGCATTTTTTCTTATGAAGATGCAGTGACGGGTGGAGAAGTATACAAAGTCGGATATAAACCAGGAGAGGAATACCAGAATTTTATCAATAATATGATCAAAGATTCGGTAATCGATACGGGAGTAACACCACAATCCACAAATAAGATATTGACATTATCCACCTGCACAGGCAATGGATACAGTAAGCGCTTTGCAGTCCATGGAGTATGTGTGGATACACAGGAGATGAAATAATGAAAAATCACAATTTATTGCATTCGCAGCTAGAGAACGAAGAAGATATTCTGGAACAGTTATGCCTTTGGGAAAAGGAAGGTGTGCCACTTACGGTCGAAAGATTATATGAGCATTTTAATATAGACAGAGACAGCATGGCAGTATATCTGGAAAATATGTATCAACATGATTATATTGAACAGGCTGATGGACAAGAGGAAATTGCATTGACCGCATATGGTATGGCGATGGGAAATAATTATATCTATCGGCATAATTCTATCAGCCAGATGCTGCAATTAATCGGTGTACATGAGAAAATTGCAGATCAGGATGCGTGCAGGATCGAACATATCGTAACAGATGAATCCACAAGGGCAATCTGTCGGTTTATCAATTATGAAAATATGTATTATGAACGCAGAATACGTAATTCAGAGCTGACAGACCGGTACGAAAAAGGGAAATATAATTTTATTATGCAGATGTACAGCCTGGAACAGCGATGTCCAAGGAGACTCAAAGAAGAGTACAGTCGCTATTCGAGAGAAATCATACTGGATATTGGCGATAGAAGTTATTTTGAATTACAGAGACATGAGCCAATGCTATACAAGAAGCTCTGGTACAAAGGCCGGGATATGCAATGGACAAAAGCAGAAATGGGAGAACATGGTGAACGCATACCAGCAAATGCATTTGAATTTATTGTGAAACCAAATGACAGAATCATAGAGGGTAATTTGTTGATTGCATTTATGAGCGACAGGCAGGGAGAACCGGAGATCTGGGATTGCGGACAACTTGAAGTAGAAATATGGTAAGAGGAATGGAACGATGAGCAGGAAAGATAATACAGTATATGAGAATCTGACAATACTTCAGATACAGTATCTGACGGAGCTGGAGCATATGAAGAAAAGACGGGGAGCAATCGGTGAGATTGCATCGAGATGCGGTGTAAAGCACCCTACGGTAAGCCGTTTTTTCAAAAGCTGTATAGAAAAAGGATATCTGACAGATGGATTGGAATTTACAGAGGAAGGACTCAAAATGTTGAGATGGCATCAGAAAGTCCAGAAGGATGTTAGAGAATATTTGGAACGAAGTGGAATTACGGATGGAATCGATGATGTGCTGAAGGGAATGATCGAGAATATCAATTATGCCCAGCTGGAAGAATTGACGAAGAGTCATATGAAAATAAACAAAGGGATCCAGATAAAGAAAGAACAGGAAAAGATTACGAATGTCGAAGAGCTGATAGAGTATGGCAATCATACCGTGGCGGTAATGGTCATGCAGATTGACGGAAGCAGACGCTCTATGGCAGAACACGGCTTTGAACATCTGGGTGTTGTGAAGAAGAACAAACGGGGATGTTATCTGGAACTGACGATTAAAGAAATGCATGCGCAATCCAGAGTAAATGGACAGGAAATGACGGGGCATCTGAAGCGGCTCAAATACCTGCAGGGCGATATGTACAAGGTTGCCGATATCAGAAATGGAAAGGTGAGAATCCCGCTGGAAGCATGCAGCTTTCAGAACTTTGATCATGGAGTGTTGAGAGGTAATCTGGCAATTACGGTGTCCTGTTCCGTGGGCGAGGCACATATGCCGGAAAGTACGACAAGACTGGTGTTCAAGATGTA
>CAVAVU010000007.1:0-2430 GCA_963592205.1 bacterium | reverse complement strand
GATGTAAGAAAGACAGAGTTGAGGAAAAAAATTTTTCTTGACTCTGTCTTTTTCTTATGTTATTTTATGCATACGCAGATGATGATTCTAATCATCTGCAAAATTATCTATATTAATTTCATTCATTTTCGGAGCCGGAAGATCGGCAATAATTCCTAAAGTGATGATAGGTTGACAGATGAATCAAATTTGAAAGAAAATGAAGTGAAATTTTCTTGATATACTGGAAAGTAGGGAAAGTATATGCTAATCTGAGTATAAGGAACGTAGCACTTCTTTTACAAACAGAAGATTTATCTGTAAAGGAAAGGAGAAGCTATGGCAACAAAAGAAAACTCAAAGACCTGAACCTGTTGGATAAGTTCTTATTTGATGAAGCGATGGAAGACAAAGAGAACATGAAGACGCTTCTGGATATCATCCTGGGACAGGACACAAAGTTAAAGTATCCGACCCAGACGGAAAAAGAACGGAGAGCGTCTAATGATAAGCGTCAGATAAGACTGGATGTGTATGCAATTGATGAAGATGACGTGGTGTATGATACAGAACCGCAGAAGAGAAACACAAAGAATCTTCCAAAAAGAAGCAGACTGTATCAGGGAGTGATAGACAGCAACTTACTGCCTCCGGGAAGTGTTGATTTCAACTTGTTGAATACAGTGATCATCATAATGATCATGCCATTTGACTTGTTTGGATATGAATTGTACCGATACACATTCCGTATGAAATGTGAAGAAGTTCCAGAACTGGAGCTAGGAGATGAAGCAACCAGAATCTTTCTGAACAGTCACGGAAAGCATCCGGAGTTAGTGAGTACAGAACTCGTAGAACTGTTGGAATATATGGAAAAATCAACAGATACAGTTGCAAAAGAATGTGAGAGCGAACGGATACATCAGATGCATGAACGAGTCAACAGGTTAAAGTCAGACAAAGAAATGGAGATCAAGTATATGCAGAAGTGGGAAGAAAAAGAGATAGACAGGCAGGAAGCATATGCGGAAGGAGAACGAATAGGAGAAGCGCGAGGACGAGAAGAGGGGGAATCGCGAATTAATAAATTAATTACGTATCTGTTGGATCAGGGACGAAATGAAGATCTTGCAAGAGCAGCATCAGACCCTGAGTATCAGGCGAAGTTACTGAAGGAACTTGGGTTATAGGAGATGAAGCAACCAGAATTTTTCTGAACAGTCACGGAAAGCATCCGGAGTTAGTGAGCACAGAACTCGTAGAACTGTTGGAATATATGGAAAAATCAACAGATACAGTTGCAAAAGAATGTGAGAGCGAACGGATACATCAGATGCATGAACGAGTCAACAGGTTAAAGTCAGACAAAGAAATGGAGATCAAGTATATGCAGAAGTGGGAAGAAAAAGAGATAGACAGGCAGGAAGCATATGCGGAAGGAGAACGAATAGGAGAAGCGCGAGGACGAGAAGAGGGGGAATCGCGAATTAATAAATTAATTACGTATCTGTTGGAACAGGGACGAAATGAGGATCTTGCAAGAGCAGCGTCAGATCCGGAGTATCAGGCGAAGTTACTGAAGGAGCTTGGACTGTAAAAACTTAATAATATTCACCAGGATCGTTTGTAGAAATACAGGCGCTCTTTTCTTATAACTGGAAATGTCTTCTCGAATAATCCCTGACACTAAACTGAAATTGCAAAAAGAAGATGAAAATATTTATCAACAAGAAAAATAAATATGTATTTTTATAAGGCACAAAACATTCTTTTGGATTTGTACCTCTGGGTACCGAAGCGTTGACAATGGAAAACGATATATTTTATATTTTAAAAAGTAAGCTAGTCTAAACTAACTGTAAATCGACAAGACTAACTGATGATCCTTGACAATAGCAGAATGCGAAACTGGATTCCATGTATATATCAGAAAAATGAAAAAGAATTAGTCTTTAATGTACAGAAATAACAACAACGAGGAGGAAATGCTTATGAGAAAGAAACAAGGAATGAGGAGGTGCCTGGATGTTTAAAAAAGTAAAAAATAAAATCGATGTCATGTGTAACTTGGGGGGCATAAGAGATTACTGACATTCATTATGTCGTTGGTAATGATTTTTACGTGTATACCGACTACGGCATTTGCGGCAGAGAATGATTCAAGTTTGGTAACGGAAGCAGATGCGAATACTGGTAGTACAAGCATAGAAGCAGGAAACACCTACAGCGTTCCATTGATTTTTTATGGACCTTCTGGAAAACTGCTTACGGAGGAGCCTTATTCGGGTACAGTTCAGGATTACATGGATAATGTTGCACTAGTAAAAAAGAATGATAATGGAACATATCATGTAACCTTACAGATTGAAAATTATGAAAAAATTGATATTTTGCAGTTCTCAAAACCGGGTGTAATTTCAGATGATATAGCACCTTCGAATGCACCTATGG
>CAVAVU010000006.1:0-5959 GCA_963592205.1 bacterium | reverse complement strand
AAATATTGAATTTTCAAGGTTCAACACACCTTATCGGTGTGGGAAGTTTGAGTTATTTAATACATTCCTTAACCCATTGAAATGCATAAGATCTAAACTTTTCTGTTGCCAGTGACAATTCACGGCGTTTGTACGAACAAAAACCAAGATCCCTGTACGCATCAATTTCTAATTCTTTTACGGCTACCTGCGAAGTATCCACACATTTCAAAAACATCTCTGAAAGAATACTCACTCCTAATCCTGCCGATACCATAGCCAATGTTCCCACATCATCCTTTGTACATATATTATATTTTAAGTTAAGATTATAGTTTTTTAACAAGTCGCCAAGCCTGTATCCCAGGCCTTCTGTAGGAACAATGAATGGTTCTTCTTCAAACAGACTGATCGGAACTTTATCCATATCCGCCATCGGATGCTGAACAGGCAGCACTGCATAGTATTTATCCATATACAGCAGTTCATGACTAATATCTGCAGAATTCGGAAACGGAAGAAACGCACAGTCGATACGTCCCTCCTCCAGAAAGCGTTCTGTTGATTCATAATTATCATCTACCAGATCAAATTCTACATTGGGATAATCCGCATGAAATCTTTTAATAATATGCGGAAGCCATTCTGAAGACACACTGCACATGGTTCCAATTCTTACACGTCCGACACATATGCCCTGTATCGCATGTGCCGCTTCCATAAGCTGTTCTTCATTCTCAGCAATGTTTCGAATTCGTTCTATTAAAATCTCACCTTCATAAGTAAGCTTACACTCTTTATTATTGCGAACCAGCAGTTTGCAGCCAAGTTCCTTCTCCAACGTCTTAACCACGTGACTGATTCCTGACTGTGTATAATTATAAATCTCTGCTGTTCTGGTCAGACTTCCTTCTTCTACAATCCTTGCAAATATCTGATATTTACTGATATGCATTTAGCTCCCTCTTCCTGTCAAAAATCAAAATCCGCGTAATCTTCCGGCAGAAATCTGTGATAGATAATATGGCATCCTTCATCCTTAAAGCAGTAATAATACGGATCGCCAACGCTTTCCGGAAAGCGGATCAGATAATCGAATTCTCCGTTATCGATATTTTCACAGATTACGCCATCCGCATGACGGTCAAACAGCTCACGGATCTGCTCGATTGTCGTACCGTGCTGCCACAGCATTTCTACCAATTCTTTAATAAATTCATTAGCTTCCATATGCTCGTGCACATATTCACTGCCTTCCTCCGGAATATGGAAGCAGAATCGATCACCTTTATGCGTGACCGTCAGCATGCCAAGCTTCGCAGTCATATCTTCAGGAAAATGTGTCAATCTCTCCTGCATGGCATCCACTGTATCTTCTGCATCAAACAGATGGTTCAGCGAACTAAGTGGATAATACAGCCGAACAGCTTCTTTGCGATAACCAAGCTTCGCCTGTTCTTCCTTCATCAGATCGATCAGATTCTTTTCTAATTTTGAATATCCCATATTGTATATCTTCCTCCATATATCAGATCAATTCAATCAACGCATTCAGTTCTTCTTCTGTGGTGCCCCAGCTTGTCGCAATTCGCACTACTGTATGCGTCTCATCGTATTTCTCCCAGAATCCAAAACGTGCTTCTTTCTCCAACTCTTTCTTTTTCTCATTATCCAGGATTACAAAGATCTGGTTCGTCGGAGAATCAATCAGGAACTTATAACCTTTTTCCTTAAAAGCTTTTTTCAGCTTCTCTGCCATCTCAATCGCATGCTTGCTGATCTCAAAATACAGATTATCGGTAAACATCGTATCGAACTGCACGCCGAGTAGTCTTCCCTTCGCATTCAATGCGCCGTGCTGTTTTACCGTAGTAAGGAAATGCTTTGGCATATTTCCATGGGTAAACACGACCGCCTCGCCACATAATGCTCCTACTTTTGTGCCGCCGATATAGAATACATCACACAACTTCGCAATATCCGGAAGTGTTACATCTGTGCCCTTGCTCATCAGTCCATATCCGAGTCTTGCGCCATCCATGAAAAGCGGCATCTCATAAGCCTTACATACAGCCGAAAGTGCTTCCAGTTCTGCTTTTGAATACAGTGTTCCATATTCTGACGGATGCGAAATGTACACCATGCCAGGACGCGCCATGTGCTCATGATTATCATCCGCATAATAATCCTTCAGATACTGTTCCAGATCTCCTGCATCAAGCTTGCCATTCACATGCGGAATCGTCAGCACCTTGTGTCCTGTGTACTCAATCGCGCCTGCTTCGTGGAAATTCACATGTCCCGTATCCGCTGCCACTACCGCCTCGAAACCCGCAAGCATCGCATCAATCACGATCTGATTCGCCTGTGTACCTCCGGTCAGAAACTGTACCTGTCCATGCTCAAGTTCACATGCCTTCAGGATCTTCTCTGCTGCCGATTCGCAATATGGATCAAATCCATATCCCTTTGCCGGTTCCTCGTTCGTCTCCAGCAGACGCTCCAGAATCTTTTTGTGAGCCCCCTTATTATAATCGCATTCAAATGATAACATCTGTATTCTCCTTTCTACTGATTTTCCCGATGATTGATTGTATTATTCTCTTCGTTTGTGTACATATTTGGTCGCAATGTCTACGATCAAAAATCCAAATGCAATGGCAAGACAGGTCGTTGCCAGATTAACCGCCTGCTGATTCGCCAGTGCATAATCTCCCTGCTCAAATCCATACATCATATAGAACAGACTCGCTCCCGGTACCACAGGCATGATCGATGTCGTCAAAAAGATGGTTGCCGGCGCTCTGTGGTATCTCGACATAACAAATGCATACGCTGCCACTACCGCCGCTGACGCGATCACACAGATAAACACAGAACCGTGAAGCCATTCTACGATCAGATACGTGCCCCAGGTCAGCACTCCTCCGATTCCTGCATAAAATGCCTGCTTCGTCGCTGCCTTGAACAGCCACGCAAATCCCATACTTGCAATCCCACACGAGATTAACTGCACCGCTACATTCGGCGCAATATACATTTCATACATATCTCCCTGAAATAACATCATCGCAAGTCCGGCTCCACAGGCAATCGCCACCGCCCCCAGACAGGCATGGATGATATTCAGAAAGCCAGACAGATATGCCCGGCTTACCACGTCACGGATTCCATTGGTAACGCCCAGACCACTGATCAGCACCATGCTGAGTCCAAGCACGATCCGATCGGGATGATTGCCCAGTCCCAGACGATCCGCCAGAAATATCGCAGCTGTCGTAAAGAATGCCACGATCAGATTATATGCTACCAGATTGTGTTCCTTACGGTTCAGGATCCGTCCGAAATACACCTGAACCAGCGCACAGATTACGATTCCCACCAGTGAATCCGCCAGATCGCAGCCAAAATACACGCCAAATCCCACACCGCCCATGACAGAAGCCAGATACTCGATATAAACCGGCTGTTCCCTGCGGTTCAGAACCTCGTCATACTTCTCCTGTATCTCTTCGATCGAAGGCTGGTTTCTGCAGATATAACGTGAGAGATTATTCAGATAATCCAGACGGTCGTAATTAAATCCCGTCTTATGGATCCGCCGCACCTGCGTGATAAATGATCCGCCCCGTGGTCTGATCGTTACCTGAATATTGCTCTGAATGGCAAATACACTGCACTGCTCGATATCGTAGCTCTCCAGCATACGATACATACTGTCTTCTGCCCGGTCCGTCTCCGCACCGCTCTTGATCATCTCTTTACCTATATTAATGACCTCATTTAACAGTAACTCGTAATCCATTGCGCTTCTGTACCTTTCTTTAACTTATCGACTTATCTGAGTATTATCCAATCAGTCCCTGAACAATGATAATCAGAATCAACACCGGAAGAATAAACTGGAAATATGGCTTCAGCCATTTGCCAAAACGCAACCCGGTTCCCTGATTACATTCATCCAGATATTTATCAAATCCCCATCCCATTTTCGTTACACAGAATAACAGATAGATCAGGGAACCGATCGGCAGAAGCAGGTTGCTGACAATAAAGTCTTCACTGTCGAGCACATCTCTTCCTCCGATCAGATGAAGATTACTCCATACATTATAACCAAGTACACACGGAATACTTGCAACAAGCACGATCACACAGTTAATCAAGGATGCCTTCTTCCGTTCCATGCCAAACATATCCATACTGAATGAGATAATATTTTCAAATACTGCAATTACAGTTGAAAAGCTTGCAAATACCATAAACAGGAAGAACAGTGCTCCCCATACGCGTCCGCCTGCCATATTTACAAATACATTCGGAAGTGTCACAAAGATCAGTGACGGACCTGCATCCGGCTGTACTCCATATGAAAAACATGCTGGAAAAATGATCATACCTGCCATCAATGCTACAAATGTATCCAGTCCGCAGATGCTAGCTGCTTCTCCCGGAAGGGTGTGATCCTTGGACATATAACTTCCGAAGATCTCCATTGCCGCAATACCAAGACTCAGTGTAAAGAATGCCTGATTCATCGCAGCGGTTACGACATTACGAACACCGACTTCCTGAATCTTCTCCACACTCGGAACCAGATAGAACTTCAGTCCCTCTCCCGCTCCCGGAAGTACCAGACTGTGCACTGCCAGTACCAGGATCAGTACCATCAGCGCAACCATCATAAACTTACTGATCTTCTCCAGACCATCCTGCAGTCCCTTGGAACATACAAAGAATCCGGCTACAACAGACACTGCCATCCATGCGCCCATCTGTCCCGGTGATGCAAGCAGATTACCAAATGCTGCTCCTACCTGATCCGCATTCATTCCTGACTTAAATTCTCCTGTCAGGAACTTAAAGAAATAGCTGATCATCCAGCCACATACCGTTGTATAATACATCATCAGCACATAACATCCAAGGATGCAGAACCATCCGTGAATATGCCATTTGCTGCCCGGCTTCTCCAGCGCCTTGTAACCCATAACCGCACTCTTACGGCTTGCACGACCTACTGCAAGCTCCATTGTCAATACCGGAAGTCCCATACTCACAAGGAAGATCAGGTATAATAATACGAAGAAACCGCCTCCGTTCTGCCCGGCTACGTACGGGAATCTCCATACATTGCCGATACCAATCGCGCATCCTGCACTGACCAGCAGGAAGCCCAGACGGCTCTTAAAACTTTCTCTTTTCATTTCCTCTCATTTCCTCCAATTCTTTCTCTTTGTCGCACCGCTCATTATAACACATTCCTGCAAAAATGACACTAAAAATGGAGACCGGAATCTCCGATCTCCATCTATATAAAGCACTCACTGTGCGAACTTTCCGAATTCCATTACTCACTATTACTCAATCGTAATAAACTTCGGTTCTTCTTCTACTTTCTTGATCTCTTTTGGAACGATCAGCTTCAGCACTCCGTCAGTAAATGCTGCCTTGATATCCTCCTGCGTCAGATCCTCACCTACATAAAACTGTCTGCTACAGGTGCCGGTATAACGCTCCTTGTGGATACATTTGCCTTTTGCTTTCTTCTCCTCATCCGTCTCATTATTATGCGCAGTGATCGTCAGATAACCCTCCTTCAGATCTGCCTGAATATCGGACTTGCTGTAACCAGGAAGATCCATCTCAATCAGATAGTTGCCATCCTTCTCATAAATGTCAGTGCGCATTACCTGTGTCTCTGTGCGCTCCTGGCTGCGTCCGTAAAACGGATCACGAAACATATTATCGAATAAACTGTTATAACCTCTGTTAGCTAATACCATAAAGCATCCTCCTCATCTATATCTATCGGGATCATCATCCCTCAAGTGCGTTTGTTTTATTTGCTATATATATTATATAACACACTTTGTTAGCACTGTAAATAGGCGAGTGCTAATTTAATTATAAACTTTCTATTAACCTAAAATGAAAAACTAACTTCCACCTCTCACTTGCTTTTTTCTTCAATTTAAAT
>CAVAVU010000005.1:0-4882 GCA_963592205.1 bacterium | reverse complement strand
AGCGTCAATACCCATTTTCTTCATTTCTTCTACGTTAGCATCGCATCCTGCCTGGTTGATATCACAGATAACAACCTTAGCACCCTGCTTACCAAATGTCTGAGCGATCACACGTCCCATTCCTTTTGCTGATCCTGCTCCTGTTACTAATACTACCTGATTTGTAAAATCTAACATTTTCTATTCCTCCTGTTTTGACTTTTATCCGATTACTGCAGCTCTTCTGCTGTCTTTACGATATTTTCTACAGTGATTCCATTCATGGCAAGCAGTCTCTCGTAAGGAGCTGACTGTCCATACTGATCCTGTACACCGATTCTTCTTACAACACCTTTGCCCATCTCAGCAGCCACTTCACATACAGCTGATCCAAGTCCATTCAGGATGTTATGATCTTCTACTGTGATAACTTTGCCAATCTCATTGATGCAGGCTGTAACAGCTTCTGTATCCAGTGGTTTGATGGTGTGCATATCCAGAACTCTTGCTGTAATTCCTTTTGCTTCCAGTTCTTTTGCAGCGTCCAATGCCAGGCGAACTGTATCTCCATTTGCGATAATCGCAACATCTTTACCTTCTTTGAGCTGGTTTGCTTTACCGATTACAAATTCTGCATCTTCATCATAGATCTGCGGAATCGCATCACGGGTAAAGCGAAGGTACATTGGCCCGTATGTCTCAGCTGCCAGACGTGTCAGTTTCTTAGCTGCCACATAATCTGCCGGCATAATAACTGTCATATTAGGCAGTGTACGAAGAACACCCATATCCTCAATTGCCTGATGAGAAGCACCATCGTTAGCCGGAGTAAGTCCGCCGTGAGAGCATGCGATCTTTACGTTCAGGTTTGGATAGCAGATTTCCTGACGGATCATTTCACACATACGAAGGGAACCGAATACTGCATAAGTTACTACAAATGGAATCTTTCCGCAGGTAGCCAGTCCTGCTGCCACACCAGCTGCATTCTGCTCTGCGATACCTACATTGACATACTGATTCTTATCATCATGATATTCTGAAGATAATTCCTTACGAAAGTCTCCTGTCTTACAACTCTTTCCGATATCTGCATCAATTACAAGAATATCCGGATTCTCTTTTCCTAATTTTAATATCTCTTCACCAAATCCTGCTCTGGTTGCAACTTTCTTTAATTCGCTCATTTTTCAAACCCTCCTTATGCTATTACTCGATAATCTGTGCCTTAAGTTCCTGCATTGCTTTTGCATGTTCTTCTTCGTTTGGAGCTACGCCATGCCATGATACGGAATTCTCCATGAAAGATACGCCTTTACCTTTGATGGTGTGTGCATAAATGCATTTTGGCTTACCATTCTTTGATGCATAGCATTTTTCAAGTGTTGCACAGATCTCTTCCATGTTATGTCCGTCAATCTCGATTACTTCAAATCCGAACGCACGGAACTTTTCGCCAAGATCTCCGTTCGGCATAACCTGATCACAAGGTCCATCAATCTGAAGTCCATTGTAATCCATGAATACGATCAGGTTATCCAACTGATATTTGTGTGCTGTATTGGCTGCTTCCCAGATCTCACCTTCCTGAGCTTCGCCATCACCAACTACACTGAATACTTTATAGTCTTTGTGATTCATTTTTCCTGCAAGTGCCATTCCTACTGCGCAGGCAAGTCCCTGTCCAAGAGAACCTGTTGAAATATCAATACCAGGACACTTTGTCATAGATGGATGTCCCTGTAATTTGGAGCCTTCCTGTCTCAGTGTGTCAAGCTCTTCTTCCGGGAAGAATCCCAGTGTTCCGAGGCATGCATACTGGATCGGGCATACATGTCCTTTAGAGAGAACCATACGGTCACGGTCTTCCCACTGTGGATTCTGTGGATCTACATTCATATACTTAAAGTAGCAAGCTGTCATAAAATCTGCTGCTGACAGTGATCCGCCCGGATGTCCGGACTGCGCTTTGTAGATCATATCTACTACTTTCATTCGCATCTCAGTTGCTTTGTTTTTCAATTCTTTCATTGATACATCTTTCATTTTCTTCACCTCATTTTATTCTACGTAGGATGTTAGTTGTTTTATATAAAATCGGGTAGTCAGCCCGATTCATATTCTGTTTGGAACCATGCCCCCGAGGCCACGCGACAAGGCCTCGGGAAGTTCCAGGAGTTCTATATGTATAAATGGATTAATGGGTTACACAAACATCAGTGAGATCGCCGGGATATATGTGATCAGCAGCAGGATGATAAGCATTGCCACTAAGCAAGGGATAATTCCCTTCGATATATCCTCGATTGATATCTTGCCGATACCACACGCCACATACAGGTTGACACCAACAGGCGGTGTAAACAGTCCGATTGCCAGGTTGACGATCATAACTACACCAAGGTGGATCGGATCGATTCCCAGCTGTAATGCAACTGGTGCAAACAGTGGTGTGAAAATGTACAGTGCTGATGTGGAATCCAGGAAGCATCCTGCGATCAGCAGTACAATATTTACAATAATGAAGAAGATCACTACACTTCCTCCGGTTACATTCAGCATCACATTTTCAATTGCCTCATCCAGTCTTGCTCTTGTAAGAACATATGCGAAAAGTGAAGCACCCATGGTGATGAACATAACAGTTGCTGTTGTTGAGCAGGAATCTACCATGATATCTGACACTTTCTTCAAATTCAGATCCTTGTAGATTACGAATCCTACAAACAGTCCATAGAATACGGATACTGCTGCTGCCTCAGTTGGTGTGAAGATTCCTCCATAGATTCCTCCAAGGATGATGACTGGCATCAGAAGTCCAGGTACTGCATCCTTGAACGCTGCCCAGCGTTCTGCGCCGGAAGCCTTCGGTGACACTTTCAGGTCACATTTTCTTCCTATAACTAATGCTGTGATGATCAGTCCTACTCCCATCAGAAGTCCAGGTACCATACCAGCCTTGAACAGGCTTGTAATGGACGCATCAGCAATGGAACCATATACTACGAATGTGATAGACGGTGGAATTACGACTCCGATTGCTCCACCGGCTGCCATCAATGCACAGGAGAAAGCTGCCGGATATCCTGCTTTCACCAGTGCCGGGATCATGATAAGTCCAAGCGCTGCTACCGTTGCCGGACCAGATCCTGAAATTGCTGCAAAGAAACATGAAACCACGATACATACCATTGCCATACCGCCTTTGATATGACCGAGACATTTCTCTGCCAGGTTGATCAATCTTCCTGAAATACCTGCCTTTTCCATTACATTACCCGAGATAATGAAGAACGGAATTGCAAGTAATACGAACTTACTACTTGAAGCAGAACAGATACGAGGCAGTACACTCATCACTGCTACGATCGGTTTTCCTGCTCCCTGAACCAGCATCGCTGCTACGCTTGACATTCCCAGACATACTGCAATGGGAGCTCCACAGATCAGCAGCACTACAAATACTCCTAACAATACTACACCTGCCATTTAATTGTCCCCCTTTGCTATTTTGATCGTTCCATCCAGAAATGCGACCATTGAGAATGCTCCGCCTAACGGTACGAACAATCCATAAATCCATTCCGGCCACTGCATGGTTGCTGTCTGCTGTCCCATCTGATACTGACTGATAACCATCTGGATACCAAAGATTACGATCAGCAGACAAAACAGAGTTGCAATCGCATACATAACTGTCTGAACAATTCTTGCTGCTTTCGGTGACAACTTGTCGGTCAGGATCGTCAGACCCAGATGCGCTTTTCTTCTGGCTGCGATCGCTGTACCCATAAAACTCATAAATACGAATAAGTAACATGACATCTCATCGGAAACTGCCAGTGGATTATTAAATACAAACCGGGCGATAACATTTACAAAAACCAGGACCGCCATCACTGACACGCTTAAGCATGCTACGATTTTTTCAAATTTCTCTATATACTTCATGCCATCTTCCTCCTGATTTAATTACTGAATTTCACGCCTTCTGTATCGATACCAAACGCTTCACATGCATCTTTGCCGTATTTTGCTTTGATCTCATTCATAGGCTCTTTAATCAACTCTTTAAATGGCTCCAGCTGTTCATCTGTCAGCACATCCACCTGCATTCCGTTGTCTTTAAACTTCTCAACAAGAGTTTTCTCATCTTCAACGATTTTTTCGTTACCCCACTCACAGGCTTCTGCAATACATTCTTTCAGAAGATCCTGTGTCTTCTCATCCAGGCTGTCCCAGACTTTGGAATTGGCAATTATCAGATCGGCATCATAACAGTAGTTCCAGAGTGTCAGGTACTTCTGTACTTCATACATCTTAGCTGAATCTGTGATCGGAACACCATTTTCCTGTCCGTCGATGGTTCCCTGCTGGATCGCCGTAAATACTTCAGACCAGCTCATCGCTGTCGGGCTTGCGCCAACTGCCTGCCAGAATGTCATGTAAATCTCTGAACCAGGGATTCTGATTTTCAGACCTTTCAGGTCATCCGGTTTTGTAACAGCATGCTTACTGTTTGTCAGCTGACGGAAACCGTTATGAAAAGCTCCGAGATAGGTAAGTCCCTTATCATCCAGCTCATCTGCATAATACTCACCGCCGGTTGTTGCGATAACTTCTGCTGCTTCTTCATAAGAATCGAATATCCAAGGCATTGTTGCGACATTCAGTAATGGATCGATCGCTGACAATGTACTGGTTGCATATGCTGCCAGGTCAGTAGATCCTGCACAGACATATTCAATTCCTTTGGTAGCATTACCTCCTGCCAGTGTGTCATTCGGAAATACATCGATCGTGATGTTACCGCCAGACTTCTCTGACACCAGCTCTGCCAGCTTCTGACCAACCTGTGTATCGATCTGTGTGTCCGTTCCGTTAACAGCCATGGAAAGATTCA
>CAVAVU010000004.1:0-28736 GCA_963592205.1 bacterium | reverse complement strand
TCTTCGGGAATGTGTATACTCTCTTACGGATATCCATGAAGTCCATAGCCAGATCTTCGAAGTTGCACTCTGGATGCTCATACATGAGCCACATGATCTTCGCTGCGTCCATAGATGATCCACCACCAAGAGCGATGATAACATCTGGCTGGAATGCATTTAACTGCTCCAGACCTTTTCTTGCGATCTGCAGTGTCGGATCCGGTGCTACTTCGTAGAAGCATGCATGCTGGATGCCCATCTCATCAAGCTTATCTGTAATCGGGGATGTCATTCCGCTGCTGAACAGGAATCCATCTGTTACGATGAAAGCTTTCTTCTTATCATAATAATTCTTTAACTCATCCAGTGCTACTGGCAGGCAGCCCTTCTTAAAGTAAACCTTCTGAGGTGTTCTGAACCACAGCATATTTTCTCTCCTTTCGGCAACGGTCTTAATGTTCAGCAGGTGTTTTGGACCTACGTTCTCTGATACAGAGTTGCCGCCGTAAGAGCCACAGCCCAGTGTCAGTGACGGAGCTAATCCGAAGTTATAAAGGTCACCGATACCACCGTGAGAAGAAGGTGTGTTGATCAGAATACGGCAGGTCTTCATGCGTGCTGCATGCTCAGCCATCTTCTCTTTTTCATTTACATTAATGTACAGAGATGATGTATGTCCGTATCCACCGTCAGATACAAGCTGCTCAGCCATCTGAAGTGCTGTCTCAAAGTCTTTTGCTTTGTAAAGAGCGAGTACAGGAGACAGTTTCTCATGTGCAAATGGTTCTGATACATCTACAGATGTAACCTCACCGATCAGGATCTTGGTATCTGCAGGTACTTCAAATCCGGCTAATTTAGCAATCTCTGCTGCCGGCTGTCCTACAATCTTAGGATTAACAGATCCAGCAGGAGTCAGGATAATCTCGCGTACCATATCGAGTTCTTTCTTATTTAAAATGTGACATCCGCGTTTGATAAACTCAGCACGTACTTCGTCATAAATGTCTGCGATTGCTGTTACAGACTGCTCAGAAGCACAGATCATACCATTATCAAATGTCTTAGAATGAATTACTGAGTATACGGATTTCTGAATATCACAGCTTGAGTCCATGATAACAGGTGTATTACCAGGTCCTACACCAAGTGCCGGCTTTCCTGATGAATAAGCTGCTCTTACCATTCCCGGACCACCTGTTGCAAGAATCTCATCTGCATTCGCCATGATCAGACCAGACATCTCAACTGTTGGCTCTTCTAGACAGTCGATGATACCTTCCGGTGCACCTGCCTTAACAGCTGCTTCTGCTACCAGCATAGCTGCTGCTCTTGTACATTTCTTAGCACGTGGATGTGGGCTGATGATGATCGCATTTCTTGTCTTCAGACAGATCAGTGTCTTGAAGATAGCTGTAGATGTCGGGTTCGTTGTAGGAATGATAGCTCCTACCAGACCAACCGGCTCAGCAATCTTCTTGATACCATATGCAGGATCCTCTTCCAACACGCCACATGTCTGCAGATGACGATACTTATTATAAGTATACTCTGCTGCGTAATGATTCTTGATTACCTTATCTTCTACGATTCCCATTCCTGTCTCTTCGGCTGCCATCTTTGCCAGCGGAATACGTGCCTTATTAGCTGCCATAGCCGCCTCGAAAAAGATCTTATCAACCTGTTCCTGAGTGTATGTTGCGAAGATCTTCTGGGCCTCTTTCATCTTGGCCATCTTCTGCTCCAACCATTCAGGTGTGTTAACTTCTGGTGTGCTAACTTCCGGTGCTTTGATTTCTTCTTTCTTTGCCATAACTTCCTCCTTAATATGTATTTTTGTTTGGCTCTAATCTCTGACTGTATTGTGCCATATTATTTTATAAATTTCAAGTGTTTTTCACTAAATTTACTGACAACTTTGTATCAGACAGGTTAATATTTTCACTACTTGTGAAATATTTATCTTCAAATAGTGTTTAGTAGTACTAATTACTACCATTCTTATCAATCACCTCCCACTTTTTGTGTATTTTGTCAGTTAATTAGTGGTTTTTATCAATTATTTTAGTTAATTATTGGTTTAACTTTTATCTACTTTTATACATTTTTAACAATCAGAGTGCGTTCTGTTTTCATTTTTTGTTCACATTTACCTATAATTCATTTTGATTGACTATTCTGAAAAAGATGCGTTAAAATGAAATCAGTGAAATATTTAGGAGGATATACCATGAAAATCGTATTTTTAGAAGCACAGAGCATCGGGGATGACATTGATCTCTCCGGATTCGATGCTCTTGGAGAAGTCGTTAAATATCCAATTGCAACTGCCGAACAGACACCAGAACTGGTTGCTGATGCAGATGTAGCCGTACTCAGCAAGATACCGGTCAATGAGACAACCATAGGCGCAGCTAAGAATCTGAAGCTGGTCTGCCTGACCGCCACCGGCACCAACAATCTGGACAAAGAATATCTGGACAGCCATGGTATCGCATGGCGCAATGTAGCAGACTATTCCACGGAATCTGTCGCCCAGCATACATTTGCCATGCTCTTCTACCTGTTGGAAAAGCTCCGTTACTATGATGACTATGTAAAAGATGGATCCTATACACAAGATACTGTATTCACTCACTTCGATGAGCGTTTTTGCGAGATAAAAGGTAAGACCTGGGGAATCATCGGTCTTGGCAATATCGGACGTCGTGCAGCTGACATCGCATCCGCATTTGGTGCAAATGTCATCTATGCATCCGCATCCGGCAGACCGGCACAGGATGGCTATCACCAGGTGGATCTGGATACCTTATATGCCGAATCCGACATTATCTCTGTACATGCACCGCTGAATGAGTATACAGAGAGCCTGATCAACAAGGATGCCCTGCGCAAAATGAAACCAAATTGTATTTTTATCAATGTTGGACGCGGACCGATCGTGGTCGAAGAAGATCTGGCAGACGCATTGGAGAACGGCGAGATTGCCGCTGCCGGACTGGACGTACTCCGCGTAGAGCCAATGCTTGCTGATAATCCGTTAGGACGGATCAAAGACAGCAAAAAACTCCTGATCACTCCACACATTGCATGGGCAAGTGTAGAAGCGCGTACCAGACTGATGGATATCATTCTGGGACAGATCAAGGAGTTCTTTGATATAAAATAAGCTTCTGCTGATTATTAATTTTTATTCTGGAAAAATTCAGATAGTACAGTCATAACCGCACCTGCGAAGATAGCGAAATCTCCTACATTATAAGTAATGCGTGAAAGCTTTTCCCAACGGGTGCGGATTCCTATGTAATCTACTACTTTACCACGTCTGACTCGGTCGATAAAGTTGCTGAGTGCACCGCCGGTCATACACATCATACCTAACTTCAGCAAATGTCTTCCCTTTTGATGCAGCAAAATAAAGTCATATACCACCACTGCTGCCACTGCAGATGTAGTCAGTGTCCGCATGGTTTTTGGTCTGTCCTGCAGCAGATTAAACGCCGCACCCCGGTTATACACCTTGCGGATACAGAATGGTGTACCGGAGATCTCTTTCTGCTCATCCGGCCTAACACATTTCTCTACGCGACGCTTCAGATAGAGATCCGTTCCACAGATAACCGCTGCGACCATCGGATATAATCTGGACTTCATTACGCTTCCTCTGTACCTTCTTCAGAAACTTCTTCTGCGCTTCCTTCAAATACATCTTCTTCGGCATCCTCTGTAACAACGCCATTAATACGGTCAATCTCTGCCTGAATCTTGGTTACTTCTTCATTTCTCTGATCGATTGCCTCACAAAGCGCTGCCATATCTGCATCAACTACTTCACCACTGTGGTATTTTTCAAATATGATTTTACCGATATCCATGTAATCTCTGTCATTTGCCCGTCCTAGGGAACGGATATCACTTTTTCTCTTCTGCACCTCCAGTGTATCTTCTGCTTTCTTCCCCAGATCACTTGCTGTCTCTGAAAGTCTCTTCCCTAAATCGTCAAAAAATCCTGCCATGTCTGTCATCCTTTCTCGTATATATTGGTTTATAATTCCCGGATTGCACGCAGTGTCTCATAGAGATCTAACGCCCCATATCCCCAGGCTCTGTCCGGATAATCGATATCCGCACGTTTCCTGGTTCCTAAAATAAACAGTCCCTTGAGCTGCAGTGTATCATAGCCCGCCGGTCGCTCTTCCTGCCCTAACAGCCATTCCAGTAAAAGTGCGCTTGCTCCTGCTGCGATCGCTGTTCCGATACTGGAACCGCTTCGCGTCACGAATCTGCCTCCCGGCAATGCCCCGGTCACATTCACTCCCGGCACTGCAAAATCCGGCTTTACATTATTAAGTCTAGTATAGCCTCTGCCTGAATTAATATCAATACTATTCTCGTTCCCATTATAGTACGCAGTACTGATCACAGATCCCGTTGTTCCCGGTCCTGTAAGCGTAACATCTGGATTAGATTCCAGAAAGATCACCTGCCCGGTCAGGAATTCCTTCATTGGAAGCCACAGGTGAAAATTTCCATCTGCCAGCCGCACAGGCTCTGCCACAATGCGCCAGATACCAGCCACTGGATTCAAAAAACGCATGAAGATAAGCTGTGCACTGTTGAATTTGGACAGAATCTGATTATAGACCTGCACCGTCGTCTGCTCAAACAGAAAACGAAACGAAAACATCCCCCTCTGTCTAATCGACAACCTTGGCAACACTTCCCCGGATGGTGAAATCACTGATACCGCAACCAGATTCGGAAGTTCCGTCCACAGTTCCAGCGAAAATGCATTCACGTCCGTTCCCACCTGTATCTCAATCTCTCTGCTGTCCGTAAGTTCTTCCATCTTTCCCAGATAATGATGTCTTTGATTCGCTTCATTCCCTGTACCGGTCACGATGATCTGATTGCTGGAGTTCGCATAGATCTGTAGCATAAAATCCAGTGAATTACTGCCATTATGACCACCAAAACTGGTTCCCACAGCCAGGCAGATCACTAACGGCATCCGGTACTTTCGCGCCAGATTGCGGAGATAACGGAGCCCCAGCATGATATCATTTTCCTGATAGCAGACTGCCTCAGTTGAAATTCCATAAAAATCCCTGAGATACTGCTTGGCAGGTTTTAACTTTACCATGGCGATTGTTGACTCCGGTGCAGCCCCGAGAAACCGGTTCTCTGCATTACCGTTTCCACAGGCGAGACTTGCCGTAAATGTCCCATGGGTATTCGTATCGGCGGAAGGAACAATCTCACCCGGATTCTCACTCCGCAGTGCCAGATTGATCATCTCTTCTGTATATTCACTTCCATAGGCAAAGCCTTCCGGCGTAGTGCCATCCTGTATCGTCTGATCCCAGATTCCCGCAATACGGGTACTTCCGTCCAATTTGCGGAATACCTGATTCGTGTAATCAATCCCCGTATCTACAAAACCGATCATAATCCCTTCGCCTGCCACATTTAGTGTTGGATAATATTGCACCTGGCTGATTCCCGCCTGATTCATCGCTTCCATGTCCAACAGGCTGTAACACAGCGGAACTGCATTATATACATAGCGGTCAAAATCAATCGGCTCAGCGATACTTTTATCCAGATACACGATCTCGTATCCTGCCCCCACGTCCTGTGCGCACAACTCCTCAGGAAGCGATGGCAGATCCATCCTGCCACCATCCGTTGACACAATGAAATCCCGGTAATCATTCGATAATATCTGCGCTCTGCACATTTCCAGATCCATATAAAAATACCTCATATACTTTTTATCAAAGTATACGAGGTATGTATATCATGTATGTATATGAGTTAGCCTTCCAGCTGTGGGAGTTCCTGACCGCGCAGCATGATCACCGGTCCCCCGGTTCCTTCTATATAAGATCTGGTAATCACCACTTCGCCGATGCTGTCATCCTTTGGAATCTCGTACATGATATCCAGCATGAATTCCTCGATGATCGCACGAAGTGCACGTGCTCCCGTATTTTTCTTTACCGCTTTCTCTGCAATCGCACGAAGCGCATCATCCTCAAATTCCAGCTTCACTTCATCCAGCGCCAGCAGCTTCTGATACTGCTTCAGAATCGCATTCTTAGGCTCCTTCAGTATCTTAACGAGCATATCCTCATCCAGCCCCTGCAGCGTGAAGATAATCGGCAGACGACCGATAAATTCCGGAATCATACCGAACGCTCGCAGATCTTCAATCGTTACCTTAGACAGAATATTCTTGTCATGGTCATATTTATCTTTCAGTTCAGCATTAAATCCGATTGTCGCCTGTTTGGTCAGACGCTCTTTGATGATATTGTCCAGATCCGGAAATGCACCGCCACAGATAAATAAGATATTCTTGGTATTAACCGTGGTAAGCGGCACCATCGCATTCTTGCTGTTAGCTCCCACCGGCACTTCTACTTCACTGCCTTCTAATAACTTCAGCATTCCCTGCTGTACGGATTCACCGCTGACATCACGCTGACTGGTATTTTTCTTCTTGGCAATCTTATCAATCTCATCGATGAAGATAATACCCTGCTCAGCCTTTTCTACATCATTATCTGCTGCCGCCAGAAGCTTGGATACCACGCTTTCGATATCGTCACCAATATAGCCTGCCTCTGTCAGAGACGTCGCATCCGTAATCGCAAGCGGCACATCCAGCAGCTTTGCCAACGTCTTAACCAGATACGTCTTACCGCAGCCCGTAGGTCCGATCATCAACATATTAGACTTCTCGATCTCAATATCATCCATCGTATCCGTTGCCACACGTTTGTAATGGTTATAAACCGCCACTGACATGGCTTTCTTGGCATATTCCTGTCCCACTACAAAGTCATCCAGCTTCGCCTTGATCTTATGCGGTGCCGGAATATCCTTGATATCCAGAATCGGCTTGCGCGCTTCGCCTTCTTTTTTCTTCTTAATCTTCTGCTTCTTAGGGATTACATTTTCCAGATCGTCCATACTGAACATCTGCACGCCCGGCATATTCAGAAGCTGGCTGTAATCCATCTGTCCGCCCGACATCATATCAAAACTCTTCTGCATGCAGTCCGGGCACACACTGATATGATTCGGCAGATCCATCATCTTGCCGGTCTGACTCTCCGGTCTGTGACAGATGAAACATACCTTTTCATATTCATCATCCTTCTTCTGATCTTCGACAACGACATCCTTATCATCTACTTTTTCTACTTCATTTTCTAATTCGTTATGATTCATATTATCTTTTTCTGACATTGATTTTCTCCTAATTTATGACATCTTTAAAAAGTCTTCCTCAGTAATAATCGGAATACCCAAATCTTTCGCCTTTTTATTCTTGGAGGATGTAGATTCTACATTATTATTAATCAGGTAATTGGTCTTCGATGTTACCGAACCTGTCACCTTTCCTCCTTTCGATTCGATCAGTGCTTTTACCTCATTACGGTTGGCAAAATGCTCCACGCTTCCGGTAATCACAAAGTTCATTCCGGCAAATGTCTGCTCGCCTGCTTCTTCCTGTTCTTCCGGAAGTCTGACTTCCTTTAAGAGCTTTTCAAACAATTCCCGATGTTCTGTATCTGTAAAATACGCCACATAGTTGCCTGCGATCACATCACCGATGCCATCAATCGCAGCCAGATCTTCCACCGTCAGGTCCATAACCTTCTCCGAATCATGCCCGATTTCCTTGCAAATCAACTTCGCATTGGCAAGCCCTATATTGGCAATTCCTAGTCCATAGAGCAGTCTCGGCAGTGTCGTCTCTCTTGATTTTTCCACGCTTGCAATCAGGTTATTATACGACTTCTCACCGAATCCTTCCATCTCGCAGATCTCCTCCTGATGCTGCTCTAAATGGAACAGATCTGCAAAATCATGAATAAATCCTCTGGCTATAAATTTCTCCAATGTAGCTTCTGACAGTCCGTCGATATTCAATGCATCCCGGCTTACAAACAATGCATAAGACTTGAGTTGCTTTGCCTGACAATCAGGATTTGTGCAATATAGCGCTTTGGCATTACTGATACTTCGTATCTCCGTGGCACCTCCGCACACCGGACAGACCTTCGGAATATCTTTTACACCGCTTCTAGTCAGATTCTCAGCAATCTGTGGAATGATCATATTCGCCTTGTAGACCTCGATCTGATCCCCAATGCCAAGCTCCAGTTCTTCCATAATGCTGATATTATGGACACTGGCACGGCTTACCGTAGTGCCTTCCAGTTCTACCGGATCAAAGATTGCAACCGGATTAATAAGCCCCGTTCTTGACGGACTCCATTCAATCTCACGCAGTACTGTCTGACTGGTCTCATCTGCCCATTTAAAAGCAAATGAATCTCTCGGGAACTTCGATGTCCTGCCCAGTGACTGACCATATGCTATATCATCATATATTAACACAAGTCCATCAGACGGGAAATCGTTTGACACGATTTTTTCCGAAAATTTAATAACTTCATCCGGTATCTCTTCCCGGCTTACGACAATGTGCTCTACCACTTCAAATCCCTGTCCGGCAAGCCAGTCTAACTGCTCTGCTCTGGAATTGTGAAAATCCACGCCGTCTGCCTGCACCAGAGAAAATCCGTAGAACTTCACATTACGTTTAGCCGTAATCTCACTGTTCAACTGGCGGACAGATCCGCTGCACAGATTTCTCGGATTCTTATACTTTGCATCCACTTCTGCAATCTCTTCATTGATCTTCGCAAAATCCTTATATCCAATTACCGCCTCGCCACGGAGAATCAATTCTCCCTTATACGGAATCTGCAATGGCAGATTCTTGAATGTCCTGGCGTTGGCTGTAATAACTTCACCGACTTCACCATTTCCTCTGGTAACTGCCTTCACAAGACCACCGTCACGATAAGTTAATACAATTGTCAGTCCATCCATTTTCCAGGACATAACCACCTTCTGCTCTCCGGCAAACACCTGCAGTCCGACAACATCTTTGGTCTTATCTAATGACAGCATCGGACTTGGGTGGCGTTCTTTCGGAAGTTCGCTTAAAACTTCATATCCGACGTTTACCGTCGGACTGGAAGATAACGTAACGCCGGTCTTAGCCTCCAGTGCCTGCAATTCATCATAGAGTGCATCGTATTCGTAATTGGACATGATCTCGTCCGCATCCTGGTAATAGGCTTTCGCTGCCCGGTTCAGAAGTTCCACCAGTTCCTGCATTCTCTTGGTATCTGTGTTGTTATTCATAATCTTCTATCTTCCTCTTCCGCCCGGTGCATTCTCCGAGCCTTTCAATTCTTCATATAATTCATTCAGTTCCTCATCCGTGAGGCTCCGGTATTCGCCCCGCTTCAGATTCCCCATTTTGATATTCATGATTCTCACACGCACAAGCTCTGTCACTTTATATCCAAGTGCCTCGCTCATCCGGCGGATCTGACGGTTCAATCCCTGCGTCAGCACGATGCGGAACTTGTATTTCCCAATCTTCTCTACGGTACATGGTCTGGTCACTGCATCCAGACCTTTTTCCTTATCCTGAATATGCACGCCTGCTGCCATCTGTTCCACAAATTCATCCGTCACCGGCTTGTTCACCGTCACCTTATATTCCTTCTCATGACGGTTACCGGCACGCATCATTTTATTAATGATGTCGCCATTATTAGTCATCAGCAGCAGTCCTTCTGAATCCTTGTCCAGTCGTCCCACATAAGTCACCCGCACCGGATAGTCCAGAAAACGGATGATATTATTCTTCGTGCGCATATCTTCTGTACAGACTACACCCGCCGGCTTATTCACTGCGAGCACTACCATGGCATTCTTTCCACGGATTTCCTTCTTACCGACAGTCACTGTCTGATTCGGCAGCACCTTCATGCCACATGATGCAATCACTCCATCTATCTTCACCTTACCTGCTTCAATCAGCCGGTCTGCTTCACGCCGGGAGCAGATCCCCGCATCGCTGATGTATTTGTTCAGACGAATCGGCTTCACTTCCCTGCGATTGTATTCTTCCTCAATTCGATTCTTCATATTCTATACCTTTGCTTCTATATATTATAAACTCAATTATAACGAATTATAATGAACCATAACGGCTCGTTCTTCCTATATATAATAACGGTTTACAGCACTTTTTGCAATGAATAGAACCTATGAACAACAATAGAATTATAACAAATTATAACGGACTTTTTTCTAAAATCGTCTTCCCTCATCAGGTTACATATGCTATAGTAATATCTAGCACTTAATCATTTCATTCGGAATGGAGAACTTCTATGATCAGCTTAACTTTAAATACCAAAAAATGCATGGCAGAGCTTCTGCTTCGAGAGACATTCGACTCGTTTCTGTTTATCGAAGGCTCTGTCACCACCTTTAATAAATTCACCATCGACGGTTATATCCACAGCGATTTCTACGAAGAAGATGCTCCGGTGGAACCATACAGTGCCTGGAAATCACTCCGGGAATTTGTCTTTTCCATTATAAAAGGCAAACGGACGCCATTGGATTTTCGCTTTGTATTTTCCCTGTCCGCTGAGGCAGTCCGCACTCTTATTACAGAGAATGAGCTAGACTTCCAGCCGGAATCTGTGCAGGGTTTGTACCTGAACTTTCGGTATGACGGCTCCATACTTACCTGTGTGACAGGAACTTCACTGAAAGTATTTACATTGGATAAATCACTGGATCATGCATTTGATAAATGGGTAGAAAAATTCTTTACAGAACATGGAATAGAATATGATGTGGCTTTATAACAAAAAGGATTGCAGATTTTATTACAGTAGTGAGCTTCGGCTTAACCTGTTTCAGTATCGGATACGCATTCGGTAAAGATATTAACAAAACGCAAAAATAGCCGCCTCGGTCTGACAAACTACGCGACTATCTTTGTTACAACTAAAATCGGACTAACCGTCTATCGGCGACACCCTATTTCTATAATTATACTAGCATGGTTTCATACAAATGTCAAAAAGATTCCATCATAAAAAAGCCTGTGAAAAGAGCCGCGACTTTCGTCACGACTCTTTTCACATCTGGGGGAGTTAATCTATTTCAGTATATCTGCTATGTCTTTTTTCTGTTCCAGTGTTTCCAGATCTTTCATGATCTCTTTCTGCCACTCTTCCGGCAAGTCTGCAATGTACTCTGCTTCTGTTTTCAGAAGAGTCTTGGTCATTTTACCATAGTATAATGCACTGGCCGCTGTAAGAAGCAGTTCCGGTGAACTCTGATCATGCTTGCGAACAATGGCAAGCGGAGCCATGATTCGCTCGGTAGCACCCAGCTTCCTGTCTACATCTCTTGCATTACGCTCAATACTGTCTATGATATTTCTGTTCTGGAATTTATCCACTGCCATATCTGAGAACTCTTTCTGTTCTTTGGCTGTAATCTGATATTCTTCACAGATGCAGTGATTTAATGTCTTTAAGATTCCTTCGATACAGGATACAATCTCTGTATCGTTGGCAGCATCACTGTAGACTTCATATTTTTTATAATATCCAAGGTAAGATACTACGGCTGAAATGCAGTTGTATGTGTAGATTTTTCTCTGCATCAGCACATCGAGTTTTTCCTCAGCTACCATATTTTCATATGGAATGGTATGTCCCAGTGCCACTACATCATATGGCAGATAATCCAGATTCTGACTCAGGATATCCAGAGACCATTTTTCTCCGATGGTTGTACAGAATACAATAGCTTCCGCCAGATGCACTCTCTTATCCTCACAGAGTTCCATCAGATCCTGCTTCACATTAACGCCGTTCTCAGCAGTCAGTATATCCATATCATCCTTTGTGCGCGCTTTCAGTCCTTTCTTCAGGCTGACCGCTACGTCTTTCAGATTCTTCTTGCCCACACTTACCATGATCAGATCTGCATCTGCCATAGCCTGGATTCCATCTTCCGAATCAATCAGATACGCATTGTAATTCTCCAGTGCCAGTGGTCTTCTCTCACCAGGTCCGAAGGATACGTGATAACACGGCTCTGTCTGCAGTGAATGAATCAGTTCCTCATCCTTATCCAGAAATGTGATAGATTCTGACTGGAAGAAACGATTCAGATAACCTCTTCCTGTCTGCCCTGCTCCGATAATTACTACATTACTCATGCCCTTTCACCATCCCCTGCTCTTTTAACTCTTCTACAGACTTCAGTACCTCTGCATATAATGGCTCGTCTTTGTCCATCTCACATACATTCTGAAGTACATATTCGATGCCATGTGTCTGACGCATCTCTTTCAGCTTCATAGCAGATTCATCTGTAGGTTCATCAAAGTACAGCGCCTTTGCAATCGTGTCAATCAATGTCTTAGGATAAATGCCATGTTTCAACGCCATACGGCAAGGTGCTACCAGACGATCCTGCGGTCCAAGCTTACGGATCGGATCTTTCGCATGACGGATAACTTTATCCACGATGACTCTGTCACAATATTTTGCTCTTGCTTTCTTGGCAAATGCTTCCTGCTGCGCCGGATCTACACCAAGTTCTGCTTCCAGTGTCTGGTTGATCTCTTTGTATGCACTGTCCAGAAGTGTCTGGATCTCTGGGCTGTTAGCTGCATCTGCAAGGATGTCATATCCAAGTAAATATCCTGTGTATGCGATAACTGCGTTACTGGTATTATTGGTGTACATCTTCTGTGTCAGGAAATTACCGAAATGATCCATCAGTTCTACGCTCTTGATCTCCGGGATCTCGCCTTTTAATCTTGACTTATCAATTGGCAGATACCAGAAATTCTGTACCCATACATCCTGTGGATATTTCATAGCCAGCTCTTCATCCGGCTGTGTAGCAGTACGCATCAATACCGCTTCTGAAATTCCCACATATTCTTCAAATATCTTGCGGTTCTCATCATTTAATGCTTCCATCAGAGGCTTCTTAAATGTCTCTGCTGCATCTTTCCAGTTCTCGCATACGATAATGTTCTTCACTACTTTCTGCGCTCCATATGTGTTGATAATGTCTGCAACACTCTGGGCTGCTGCCGGAAGGTGATTGCCTCCTACGGATACAAATGCCAGATCTGCTTTGTAGAACTCATCGTAAATCTCTTTCTTAGCGTCGTATGTAAATGCCTGAATGCCCGTAACATCATTGTCCAGAGACTCATCCCCCAACACGTGTACATGATACTGTTTCTTTTCATTCAACACATTTACAATTGGTTCAAATACATCTACAAAAGTAATCTCAAAATCACTGAGATATAATAACTGTCCGATAAATCCTCTTGCAATCTTGCCTGCTCCAAATACAATCGCTTTCTTCTTCATGAATTTTCCTCCAAATGTTTATATTTCCCGCAAATCATTGGAAACAAAAAAAGTCAGCAAATGCTGACTTTTTTATCTTTAGTTCTCTGATGCGATCTGCACAAATGTCTGTGCTCTTCTTGTCAGCTCATCGTAGTTTCCTTCTGCAATTACTTTCTTGTCAAGGAGACGTCCGCTGATACCGGCTGCAGAATATCCTGCTTTCAGGAAGTCTGCGAAGTTCTCTTCATTTACTCCTGCTGCCGCAAGGAATTTAACGTGGTTAACAGGACCTTTGACATCCTTCAGATATCCAAGTCCAAGCCATCCTGCCGGGAAGATCTTCACGATATCTGCACCAGCATCATGTGCATCCAGGATCTCAGACGGTGTCATTGCTCCCGGAATAGATACCAGACCAGCTGCCTTTGTAGCTTTGATCACGTCAATATTTACATTCGGTGACAGGCAAAATTCTCTGCCTGCTTCTTTGGTAGCAATTACGTGCTCTACACAGGTTACTGTTCCTGATCCGACTTTCATGTCCGGGAACTCTTCTCTGATCATACGGATTGCACCACAGGTCTTCTCAATTCTCTTCTCCTCCTTTTAGATCTGAATCTTGTCTTTTAAGTTAACGATGCCTTCCGGACCCGATGTCAGGCAGGCGTTCTTGAGTTCTTCCAGGGTCATATAGGATGTACCGGATGCAGCTTCCAGAAGCATCGGCAAGTTGACTCCGGTAATACACTCAGCCTTTACTTCACTGCCTAATTCATAAAAGCTTCGTGCAGTTGCATTGTACGGGCTGCCTCCAAGCAGATCGGTCAGAACCAGTACTCCATCTCCTCCTGACTGCTCTTCCAGCCGGACGATCGCGTCCTTGACTGTATCCTTCAGCGCGTCTATATCGTCACCATGATATAATCCGTATGTTTCAACCAAAGGTGCTTCTCCCATGATCAGCTTTGCGCTTCCTACTAATGCATTTGCCAGATCACCATGTGTGACCAATAATAATGCTACCATCTAATTCTTCCCTCCTTCATTCTCCGGAATTATTGCAATAATCTCGATGAACACACTTTAGCACCCAGCAAATTTTTTGTAAAATTTTCGAGTTTTTTACACACTGTGCCTTTTGTGTATCTTATCTTTTTCTTCTATTTTCCGCTATTTTTGACAAGTTCGTTCTGTTTTTGACGAATTTTGCAGTTGAATTTTTACAGTTTTTCGTAGATAATACAAAGTACTGACACAGTAAAAACACTGTATGTGTTCAAATTACGCATCATTTTACACAGTTTTCTTTAGATTTTTTTTAGATTTTTGCTCAGAAGGGAGACATCATGGAAAAAAAGGAACAGGTATATCAGTACATTCGCAATGATACGATTGCCAAATTAAAAGAAGAACAATTTGAAGCTCTTGGAGTGGACACATTGACGGTCAGTCTGGATCTGAAAATGAACCGCGCCAACATATCGAGACTGCTGAATCAACTTTATAACGAAGGCAGACTGATCAAGACAGATTCCCGTCCGGTATTCTTTATGGACCGGTTTGCACTGGATCGCTATGTGGATCACGCTTACATACCATCCATTATTCCAAAAGATAAAATGATCAAGGACTATCTGGCTACCGCCAATACATCTGCATCCACGGTACGGCAGGATCATATCAACACCTTTAACCGCTATATCACCAATCTACGCCATTCAAAAATGGCAGAGCCGGTGCGCAAGGCAAAGTCAGCGATTCTCTATCCATCCGGACTGAACACATTGATCATCGGAGACAGAGGTACCGGACGTTTTCAGTTTGCAAAGGCAATGTCCAATTATGCAAGAGATGCACATTTTATCGACGACAAGAAGAAAGTCCATATTGTAGAGTGTCTGAATTACAGCGGAACTCCCGACAACACATTGCTTAAATTGCTGTTCGGTGAATACATTGCAAAAACGAATACCTGGAAACGAGGACTTTTTCAACAGTCTTCCAACCATATTATCATTATGAATAATATCGACCAGCTACCGTCAGGTGTGTTAAGTTCCCTGTACAATGCTATTTTGGACAAATCGTTTTCACCGATCAATTCCAACAAAACAATTCCGTTGTCATCCCTGATCATTGCCACCGCATCCACAGCAGTGCTGAGAAATGACGGGGATTTGCGCAGATGTTTCCCAATGTTTATCGATATTCCCAATCTGTACGAACGGTCTGTCGTAGAAAAGTTGGTGATCATCATGCAATATCTTCAGGATGAAGCAATCACAATTGATAAAACAATCCGCATCTCAAAGGATGCACTGAGCTGTCTCACCATGTCAGAATACAGCGGTAATCTGGCTCACCAGCGTTCTGAAATACGTCAGGCATGCGCCAGCGGTTATCAACGATATATCGAAGAAAATTCCATGTTTATTGACATCGATCTGGATGATCTGTCCACACCTGTACTGGAGAATATCTTCAATGTCGACGATCAGATTGCGGAGCTTAATGATACACTGAACCTGTTCTCAACGGAATATTTCTTCTTTTCAGCACAGAAACTCAATCCGGAACTGCAGCTTCTGTATGATCTGGATCAGCCGAATAAAAACGATAATCCATTGACCGTTCGCAAAGTCGGTGATGAACTCATTAATCAATGTATTACCGATATCGAATCTGCAGCCAATTCGCAGCTGAACAGTCTGCGCTCCGTTATGCTTCAGACCATTTATGACCTGATTCATCCAATCATCCAGAATCATGCAATCTGTAAAAGCGAAAACCTGCTTTACGGTCTGCTGCTTCACATTTCCGGAGAAATTAACAATCTTAAATCCGGTGCATCACCTCAGACCATCAGTCTGAACGATAAGATTGCCCGAGGCAGCGATTACGCTTATGCACGGATGATCGCCGAAGTTCTGGAAGAATCCGACCATGTCACACTGCCTGCGATTGAGGTCGACTATATTGCCACCTATCTGTATCTCTCCTCCCAGTGGATTGACAGACGTTATATCCAGCTGCTGATCATTTCTTCCGGAAGAGAAATCTCCAGAAATTACGCAGACTTTATCAATGGTCAGAAGTTTAAGACCTATGCCTCCTATATGACTGCATCCGAGGATGCGCCTGTTGAAAGCGTTATGGCGGAAATTGCCGAGAAAATGCGCAAGATTGACCGTGGACGCGGTGTTATTATCATCACCGACCAGCCATTTATCCCGAAGCATACCTCATTGATCTCAAAACATTTTTCCGGCAAATACACAATCGTAGAGGAAATGACGATCCAGAAGATCGTATCAATTGCAGAGCACGTAGAATCGCTGGGCGCCACAATTCAGTCATCCAACGCTTTTGAATCGCTAACTACCGAACAAGTCACCGCAGAGGTTCCTGTGGAAACACCAGCGCAGGAGCTGCTGCAGAACATTCAGGAAAAACTGCTGTCCGACTCACTGGTATTTCTGAATCCGGAGAAAGCATGTCAGGCATTGTTCCATGTGCTGCTGAACATTTTACAGGATCTGTCTATCCCATATTCAGATGACCTGCTGATCAAATTCATTTTTCATACATCATTTGCACTAGAACGATGTATAAGAAAAGAGCCTTTCGTCTATCCGAAGGCCCGTATACTGATCAAACAGCATGCGACACTATTCAATGTACTGGAGAAAGATTTTGAGATCATCACTGAATTATTTTCCGTACAGATTCCTGCCAGCGAGATAGGATATGTTATAGAGATATTCCTGCCTTACTATCAGCAGAATGAACAGAATTAGAGAAAGAGGCAGCTCCTGTATCGGGGCTGCCTTTTAACATATATTATCTTAGAACAACTGACGGTAAATCTTCACCATCTGCTCTACATTAAATTTCACATAGCTCTGATTCAGCAGTCTCTGCTGGTTCTGCTCTACACCTTCTGCGAAGCTCTGGATCTGCTCTTCTGTCATACCATACTCATGAAGCTTCTTTCTTGCAATAATCTTATCAAGCAGCTTCTCGATCTCTACATAGACCTGATCTACTTCGCAGTGCAGGAGCCCTGCCAGATGCTCGTTCAGCTCTTTTAATTCTCCATCCGGATTCACACGCTGATATTCCGCAAATACGGCTGTCAGAAACAGATAGTTGGCTTCGCCGTGTGCCACATGATACTCACCACTCAGCGGATAAGACATTGCATGCACCGCGCCTGTTCCCGCATTGCCAAATGCCACGCCGGCAAGATCGCTTGCCACCAGGAACTGATCCAGAATCTCCATGCGGTATTCCGGTCCGTGCTCCACGATCTTCTGGAATCCGTCCAGAATCATTTCCATTGCCTGGTTGCTGAACATCCGTGTATACAGTGTCGCCTTCGGTGATACATAAGACTCGATAGCATGGATAAATGCATCAATCGCGCTGGTAGCAAAGAAAGAATACGGAAGCTTGGTCAAAAGCTCCGGCACAAGCACTGCCTCATCAGCAAAAATACTGTCGTCTGCCAGTCCCATTTTGCTGTGAATACTGGTCAGCTCTGCAATTGACACATTAGACACCTCTGATCCTGCGCCACAGGTGGTCGGCACTGCGATCAGGGTATGCGCTTTCTTCAACGGCACCTGTCTGCGGTACACCTGCTCTGCGGTATGTTCGCCTTCCAACACCAGGATCTTAGCCATATCGATAACTCCGCCACCACCAATTGCTATGATACGGTCGCATCCGGATGCTTTATAGTCTGCGATCAGCGCATCGATCATTACATCCGTCGGCTCTCCTTTACCGTATTCACTCTTATATTCTACATGGGCTTCCAGTCCTAATGGTGTAAAATACGCATCATAGGTACTTTTACTTGCCAGGATAAAATCTCCCTTACCAATCTGATAAGCCTCGGCGAATTCCTTTGCCGTCTCACATTTATTAATCACAGTCTTCTGCTGAAATAACTTCATTGTACATATCCTCCATATCTTTGTCTCTTTATTCGATAACCTGTAATTCTTTAGAGTAAGAATTCAGCACTTCTACACCGTCTTCTGTTACCAGTACCAGATCTTCAATTCGTACGCCTGTCTCTCCCGGCAGATAGATACCAGGCTCGATAGAAAAGATCATACCAGGCTCTGCTTTTGTCTCATTGGTCAATGATACATCGCCAAACTCATGATCCGTCAATCCGATAAAATGTCCCAGACGGTGATTGAATCCCTCTCCGTATCCGGCTTCGGTAATAATATCTCTGGCTGTCTTGTCCAGTTCACAGAGCGGTACGCCCGGCTTAATCTTAGCAATAGCAGAACGATTAGCATTCAGTACCAGATCGTAGATCTCTTTATTCTTATCTGTCACTTCTTTATAACAGAAAGTACGTGTCATATCAGAGCAATATCCATCCTTAATGCAGCCTACATCAAAAAGGATCACATCTCCTGCCTTCAACACGGTATTATCCGGTGTGTGATGCGGATCAGCTGCATTGGCTCCAAAGGATACGATCGGATCAAAAGAAAATGCTTCTGCTCCGAGCTCTTTGTAGATCTTCAGTGTCTGATCTGCAATCTCTTTCTCTGTGATTCCTTCTTTTACCAGGGCACGGAATCTCGCGATTGCCTGATCGTTGATTCTGGATGATGCCCGCATCTTCTCTTTTTCTCCCTCGTCCTTAATGCCACGGGTAATGTCTACCGCCAAAGAAGAATTCTCAAATCCTGCAGCAGCATGATTCTCCATCAAAGGAAGTAAAAATCTTGCTTTAATATCTTTATCCACACCTAATTTGCTGTCTTCATCGATATATTCCATCACATAATCCATAACCGGATCTGTGTCACTATACCATACCTTCCTCATTTCCACACCGTCCGGAATGGTAAATAAGTTATTTAAAAATAATACATGATCCCCATTTTTTCTTAACAGCAGTCCAAAGAAACGCTCATATGGTTCAAGGTACACTCCTGTCATATAATAAATCGACATCGGATCTACCACCAGCATCTGGCTTAACCCGCGTTCCTCTAATGCCTTCATAATGCGTTCTGTTCTTGTACTCATGTCGCTTATCCTCCTGTGAAATGAAATATCATAACCTAACTCTATTGCACAAAATCCGCCGACAGTCATCACCATCGACGGATTCATTATATCACATTATTTTGCAAGCTTCAGCATGATTTCGTTGCTTCTCTGTACAAATGCTGTCATTTCTTCCGGTGACAGCGGTTTGTGTGCCAGCATTGCAAGATCATATAACTGCTTACAGAAGATACCTGTGTTCTCTTCATCCTTATGTGCCTGTACATACTGTACCAGCGGATGATTAGCATTCAGTACCAGCGTACCGGCTGTTCCAAACATAGACGGATCCATGCCTGCCATACCGTACATCTTCATCATATCCTGCATACGGCGGCTTTCTTCTGACAGTGTGATCATTGCTGCCACTGATTCATCCTTGATCTTCTCAACCTTAACTTCCAGATTCTCATTGCCAAGCTCCTTATGGAACAGCGCAACTAATTCGTCTGTGGTCTTCTGGAATGCTTCTTTTTCTTCCTCAGTTACTTCTTCCTTAGAAGATGCAGTTACGTCTGCATCAATTCTCTGGAACTTCAGTTCCGGATTACGCTGCTCTAACTGTGTGATGAATGGAGAGTCAATATTGTGTGACAGGATCACTGCATCCTGTCCCTGTGCACGGAACATATTGATGTACTGGCTCTGCTGCTGTTCATCTGTTACATAGTAGATTGTAGTCTGCTCTTTATTCTCAGCATTCTCACCTTCCGGCTTCTCTGCCTTCTTATCTTCCAGCTTACCACCATTATTCTCTACACACTCTTTTAGTGTCAGATACTTATGATCAATATTCTTGAATAAGATGTAATCAGTCATCTTATCACAGAACTTCTCATCCTTCAGGCAGCCGAACTTGATGAATGGGCTGATATCATCCCAATATTTCTCATAGTTCTCTTTATCTGTCTTGCACATGCCACTCAGCTTATCTGCAACCTTCTTGGAAATGTAATCTGCGATCTTATTGACAAATCCATCATTCTGCAGCGCACTTCTGGATACGTTCAGTGGCAGATCCGGGCAGTCGATAACTCCCTTTAATACCATCAGAAACTCCGGAATTACTTCTTTGATATTATCTGCGATAAATACCTGATTGTTGTACAGCTTAATCGTTCCCTCTACAGAATCATACTCCGTATTGATCTTCGGGAAATACAGGATACCTTTCAGGTTGAACGGATAATCCATGTTCAAATGGATCCAGAACAATGGCTCCTTATAATCCATAAATACCTTGCGGTAGAAATCAATGTAATCCTCTTTGCTGCACTCGTTCGGATGTTTGTTCCACAACGGTGTCGTATCGTTAAGCGGTACCGGACGCTTGTTAATCTTAACTTTGTCCTTGGCAGGAGATACCTCTACCATCTCCTTTTCGCCATTCTCGTTCTCTTTTTCTTCCATCTTGGCTTCTTCATGGATACGCTCTACAACTACGTCATCCTCTTTCAAATCTGCCTCATCGATGGTCTCATATTCCTGCTCTGCATTTGCCTTCTCTACATAGATCGGAACCGGCATGAATGAGCAGTACTTCTCCAGCACTTCTCTTGCACGGTATTCATTTGCAAACTGTAAGCTGTCCTCATTCAGGAACAATGTGATCTCGGTACCAACGCCTTCTTTATCCCCATCAGACATCTCATACTCTGTACCACCGTCACTTACCCAGTGTACCGGCTTCGCACCTTCTTTATAAGAAAGTGTATCGATATGAACCTCATCGGCAACCATGAATGCGGAATAGAATCCCAGACCGAAATGACCGATCATATCATCTTCTGTTGTCTTATCTTTGTACTTCTCCAGGAACTCGGTTGCTCCTGAGAATGCGATCTGTGTAATGTACTCTTCTACTTCATCCTCTGTCATACCAAGACCATTATCGATGAACTTCAAAGTCTTATCCTCCGGGCTTACAACCACGTGCATCTGCGGTTTGTAATCATCCGGAAGCTGGTACTCGCCCATCATATCCAGTTTCTTAAGCTTGGTGATCGCATCACATCCATTAGATACGATCTCCCGGAAGAAAATGTCATGATCGGAATATACCCATTTCTTAATAATCGGGAAAATATTCTCACTGCTGATTGATAATGAACCTTTTTTTGCCATGTCTATCACTCCTAAACTAATTTATATAATGTCAGGGTCAAATGAACCCTTTTCTTTTCTGTACCTCATGTACAAAAAATATGATAATACCCTGATTTTTAAAAGTCAATAGAAAATTAGCACTCTTTTAGAAAGAGTGCTAATAATTTCGTTAAATTTATAAACTGTTTATAAAATATGCCCGGTCCTTATCTCAGAAACATTTACCACGATTGTCTACTCTACGCTCTTTAATGATTCTACCATACTGATCTTCTTCAATTTAAAGTACATGATCCAGTTGATCAACAATGAGAATCCTACTGTAAACGCCAGACTGTAAAGGAAGCTCGGCAGATATATACTTCGTCCAAACATTGCCGCATCTACTTCAACAGTCTGGATAATGAACAGGTGCAGAATCTTACCAAGCACCACGCCCACTGCTGCTCCGATAAAGGTCAACAGAATATTCTCCCTAAATACATACTGCGCTACTTCTCCATCATAAAAGCCCAGTACCTTGAGCGTAGCCAGTTCCCGCTGACGCTCCGTGATATTGATCGTATTCAGATTATAGAGCACAACAAACGCAAGCATTCCCGCTGAAATGATCAGCACGATAATGACCAGATTCAGACTGGACAGCATATCATCCAGCTGTTCCTGGATATCATGCACATAGCTGATACTTAGGACTTCATCCCGGTCGATGATCTTCCTGCCCGCATCTTCCACCTGTGCCTGACTGTAAGAATCATCCGCTTCAAACAGAATGCAGTTGAACTCCGGCGCATTACCAAAGACCTTCTTATAATAAGCCGGCGTCATATACATGTAATGTCCCATGTAATTCTCACAGATATTTGCAACAGTCAGTTCTTTATCCCCATTCATTTCATCCTGGATAGTAATGGTATCTCCCACTTTTACATCCAGAAGCTTGGCTGTCTTTTCACTGATAATCACACCATCATCCGTGAGCTGGTACTTCTCACCCGATTTCCGGTCATGGAAATCTACATATTTATCGATATTCTTCGTATCCCCGAACACAGTAATGTATGTCTGCCGTTCCTTCTTACCATTTTTCAGCATGATGCTCTTCATATAGGCATCCATATAAGAATCTATATCCTTGTCTTTGTCCAGAAATGCATTCAGATTCTCTCTGTCCGTATCATTCAGATCTTCCTGCAATACAATCTGACCATCGTAAAGCTGAATCTTAGAATACTGGATATCTGCAATCTCATAGACAGAATCCTTGATACCATAGCCTACAATCATCAATGCCATACAGCCACCGATTCCAAATATCGTCATAAAGAACCGTTTCTTATACCGCATCAGATTCCGCACTGTAGACTTCCATGAGAAATTCAGTCGTTTCCATATAAACGGCACACGTTCTAACAATACTCTCTTTCCAATCTTTGGTGCCGGTGGGCGCATCAGTTCTGCCGGTTGCGCTCCCAGCTCTTTATAACATGAGAATATCGTTGCAAGCAACGTACATGCAATCGCTGCGACCGATGCCATAATGCCATAAGATGGTACATACGGCACCAGTATTTCCGGAATATGATGATACATAATACCGTATGCATATATGATGATATATGGCAATATCTTTTCACCGATCAATACACCGATAATGCTTCCGGTAATCGTTGCAAGCAATGCATATCCGATATACTTCATCGCAATCGTCCGCTTACCGTATCCAAGTGCCTTCATCGTACCAATCTGCACCCGCTGTTCTTCTACCATACGCGTCATGCCCGTCAGGCTGATCAGTGCTGCTACTAAGAAAAACAATACCGGAAATACTTTGCCGATCGCTTTCATGCGGTCTGCATTTTCCCCATAGCCACTATATTCCGGCAACGTACTTCTGTCATATATATACCACTCCGCCTCAGGTATCTCATCAATCTGTTCTTCCGCATCCGCAATCTGTTCTTCTCCGTCAGCGATTTCCTGCGCCGCCTTCGTCCTGCCGTCTTCCAGCTCTTCTTTGGCATCTGCAAGCTTACTTTCATTCGCTGCGATCTCGGATTCTCCGCTTGTAAGCTCCTGCTCTTTTTCCGCAAGTTCCTGCCAGCCGGCATCAATCTGTGCCTGACCGCTTGTGAGCTGCGCAGGTACTGCTGCCAGTTCTGCTGCCGATGCATCCAATGTCTGTTTCGTATCTGCAAGCTGCTGTTCGGTCGCTGCCAGCTGCTGCTTTGCTGATGCAATCTGTGATGACAATACGGTCTTCTGCGTCTCTAACTCTGTAAGCTGTGTCTGAATACCTTCATACTGTACTTTCTGCTCTTCGGTACGCTGATCTTCCGGTATCTGCTCTATCTGCTTCATCAGATTCTGACAGTTATCAATCCCCGTCTGAATCTGTGTAAGCATCGTCTCTCCAGCCGCAATCTTCTGCTCCGCCTCCGGCTTTCCTGCTTCGAATGCTGCCTTACCCGCTTCATACTGCGCCCTGCCATCGTTTAATTGCTGCAGACCATCCTCATACTGCGTTTTTGCCTGTTCCAGTTCCTGCTGCTTCGCTGATAATGTATTCTTAGCCTCCGCAATCTGGCTCTTTCCATCCTGAAGCTGTGCTTTCGCACTAGCAAGCTGGCTCTCCGCATCGGTAATCTGTGCCTCTGCATCTGCCAGTTCCTGTTCCGCCTTTGCCTTTCCTTCTGCAAGATCTATCTTTGCCTTATCCAGTTCTTCCGTTGCATCATCGATCAGTTCGCGCCGTCTGATGGTTCCCCTGTTATCAGAAATCGACTTCACATCATCCATTGCATCATCGATCAGATTCTCATATTCATCTGTGTAAGCAATACAATCCTTTGCACCTTTTACCTGCAGATAACATTCCGTATACACTTCCTGATCAAATGTCTTTTCCGGCACCACCAAGAACCCTGCCAGGCTTCCGCTTCCGATCGTCGTACTTCCTCTGTTAAAGGATATGTAACATGGACTACTTCCTGTGCCGACTACGGTAAGTTCATCTGTTGCCAGCGTATCAGTAACCGCATCCTCCGTTCCGGATGTAAGTTTGATCTTATCGCCCACCTTGTAGTCCGTCTCATCATCAACCAGACATTCTCCTACTTTTTTCGGAAGCCTTCCTTCCGTCACTGCAATCTCATTCATGTCTTTCGACAATGACATCACATGCAGTGCCAGCTGATCCTCTCCGTCATAAGTCAGAAAATCACCGCTATATGCACCTTCTGCTTTATCGATACTGTCCAGTCCCTCAAATGCTTTCACATCATCTTTCGTCAGTCCCAGTGTGCTGATGACCTTGATGTCCATCAGATCCGCCTGGTCAAAATACGCATCTCCTGTCACACGCATATCCGGCTCCGATGCACGGATTCCCGAGAAAAATGCAACGCCAAGTGCCACGATGAACAGAATCGAAATAAATCGTCCGGAGCTTTTTCTGATCTCTCTGATAAATTCAATCTTTGTCGTCTTCATGTGTCAGCTCCTACCATTCAATCGTCTCAACCGGTACCGGATTTGGATTCACCGTCATCTTCGATACCTTACCATTCTTAATCTGGATCACGCGGTCTGCCATCGGCGCGATCGCTGAGTTATGCGTAATCAGAATTACCGTCATTCCTTTTTCCCTGCAGGTGTCCTGAAGCAGCTTCAAGATAGCTTTACCGGTATTATAATCCAGTGCTCCTGTCGGCTCATCACAGAGCAGAAGCTTTGGATTCTTCGCCAATGCTCTCGCGATTGACACTCTCTGCTGTTCACCGCCAGATAACTGCGCCGGGAAATTCTTCAGTCTATCACCAAGTCCAACTTCTCTTAACACCTCTTCTGCCGGCAGCGGATCCTTACAGATCTGAAGCGCCAACTCCACATTCTCCAATGCAGTCAGATTCGGGATCAGGTTATAGAACTGGAATACAAATCCAATATCATCTCTGCGATAAGCCGTCAGCTGCTTCGCAGAATACTTCGCAATATCTATTTCATCCACCAGCACCTGACCGGATGTCGCTGTATCCATGCCGCCGAGAATATTCAGTACTGTCGTCTTGCCTGCTCCACTGGGACCAACCACAACTGCAAACTCTCCCTTTTCTATCTGAAAAGAAATGCCGTCAGCCGCAGCAATCTCCACTTCACCCATATGATATATCTTACGGACATCGTCCAATTTCACAAAATCTTTCATAAGTTCCTCCGTATAAGTAATTTGGAATTCAAAGATACATTTAGTATAGCATCAGATGCGTTAGAAAAACATTCCCCGATTTCAGAATTTAGAGTAATTTTAGGATTTATATATAGAAATAGAAATGCCTCGGAGCGGCAACTCCGAGGCATTTCACGCCTACTACATATGCAAATGGTTAGACAGAACGAAATAGCTAAATCCAGCCTCAGGATTATTCTCTGTCCATTTGTAATATAGCATATATCGCCCCGCATTTCAAGTTTTATTTTTATTATTTGTATTAAATTATTTTCTTTTCATTTTCGTATTGTTCAATTATTTAAACCATGATATACTCTATCTACTGTCTCACCTATACAAGACAGTAGATGGGAGGTGAGGCCGTGAATGAATTAGAATCATTTATTCTCTCTGTATTGGCAGGTGTAGTATCGTACTACATATGCAAATGGCTGGACAGGGAGAACTAGCATAATCCAGCCTCAGGCTTAAGCCACCTGGGAAAACGGAATAGAAATGCCTCAGAGCTGCAACTCCGAGGCATTTCGTTTTTTTGTTCTTATGAACGAATTAGAATCTTTCAGCTTATCGCTTAATAGAATTATATCATAAGCTTCATTCGTTTTCAACAATTATTTTAAATTACCGTATCGATATTGCATCTTACCAAATATCGCCTATCGTGAAACCTTCCGGGAACGGATCAGATTCATCCAATACCCATTTATTAAATCCATAAATCCAGCATTGTCCTCCTACAACCGGCACCACTGCCTCATGACCATAGAAATTATCAATTTTCTCTGTCAGTTTTCCAGTAAACTGAATTCCAAGAAGGCCTTCATTTACAATTTCCTCACCTATTTTCAATCTGCCCTTTGCATGTTCCACTGCCATCAATGCGCAGAATCCTGTTCCGCATACACCTCTGTCCAATGCTCCTGTCCAGGTCTCCGGCTTATCAAAATCTACCTCACCCGTTGCATACCAGTTCGATGTGCGGAAATAGGTTCCCGGTGTTATCGGCGGCTGATGCATAACAGACAAAGTAATACCTACCCCTGGGTAATCCGGATGTTCTACTGGCAGCTGTTCAATGGCCGCTGTAGTAATCAGTGATGATAACTTGGAAATCTCTTTACCATTCTTCGGAATAAGTTCCAGACCATTAGGACCATATTGTTTAAACTGAGTAGAATCAATCAGGCAATAGAACATTCCGCCCCAGGCAATATCAACTTTTACCTTTCCCAAATGCGGCACATCAATTTCCTTATCCAAATATACCGGAAATGCCGGCACATTCTCAAAGCTTATTTTTGTCACTTTGTGTCTTGTCATATCACACTCTGCCACTATATGAATCAATCCTGCTGGCGCTTCCAGATTAAATTCCGTAACCGGTCCTGTCATTTTAACCTGTCCTGTTTCCAGTAATGCTGTAGCTACTGCAATCGTATTTCCACCACTCATCATAGGATACTCTACCTGTTCCATAATAATATATCCCGCTTCGCAGTCTTCACGATTTGTATTTACGATCAGATTAGCACAGGTAGCCGGTATTCCTCTTGGCTCTCTTAACATCATAAGTCTTATCTGATCATCATTTTTCTCAAGCCATTTGCACTTATCATATACAGTCAGTCCTGGAATAGATGGTGCTCCACTCATGATAACACGCAATGGTTCTCCCTCATGACACTCCACACAGTCAAATTGTCTAATAAATGCCATAACATTCCCTCCTTTTTCTTGTCATTACTTATTTTTATTCGCTAATCTGTAAATACCTGCTGCTGAAATAATTGCAATTGCACATCCGACCATCATATAAATCCAGATCATACGATATGCCTGTTCCGATGAATATTTATCAAGCCATCCTCCAACTTGTGCAAAAATGAATGCATCTGGGGAAAATCCAATCGTAGATATAACTCCCGCCGCTGCACCTGCAAGATGGATCGGAATTTTCGCCTCATCCTGTGTTGCATAATACACACCTCTGATCCCCTGTGCCAGAAAACCAATTACAAGAATCAATACAACCAATATAATCTGCATACTCGATGGGCATAATAACATTCCCAGTGCACACGGCAACAATGCACACGCACCAATCAGACACGTTTTCGCCGGAGATTTGATTACGTTATCTGCTACAATTCCCATGATCGGCATTGCGGCAAGTCCAATTCCATACTGACGGATTGACGCAATCGTGCTTACCGTCTTCATAGACATTCCGCATACATTTGTCATATATGGTGTTGAATATGTCTGCAAAGAAAATACCGTATATGTCCCAAAGATCAAAAACGCTACCAACCATAATCCAGGTGTTTTCAAAAGTGCCAGATAATCTTTTCCACTGTATTGTACCTTTTCTTCCTTTTCGTCGGAATCAGAAACATCCACTAACAGGAAAAAGCCTAATATGGAAGTTGCGAAATAGCTAGCTGCATAGAACATAAGTACATTTCTGAATCCAGTGGCAATCAAAGTACTCTGTGCCATTAACGTTGTACAAATCATCGGTAATATAATACCAATAAATGATCGGATGCCTTCAGCAAATCCATAATTTTTACCTTGTTCTTCTTTTGTTCCTATCAACCGAAGTATCCTGACATATGCAGCCCAGAACAAGAGCGTACCATCAAGTGCAATCGCCGCATGAATCACTATCAGCATTGAAAATGATGGAAATGATGCATACCACAGTGTAATGATTCCGCCGAGCACTCCGGACAGCATTATGATTTTTTTTGAACTAAATCGGTCCGCCAGAATACCTCCAAAAAAATATCCAAAAATACTTGCAATACCTACTGCACTGGATAAAATACCCAATTGCGTATTATTAATATGTAATACCTCTATTACCTGATCATAGTATACTTCTCTCATATAGGGAACATTTGCTATTGCCCTTCCAAAAAAAGCCAATAATATGATCATACTCCATTTTCTGCCTGAAGAAATATTATTTTCCCCATCCGCTGCACCTCCTTTTTCATTCTCTTTCAGTGCCTTTACCCCTCCACAGCATATCACCAGTG
>CAVAVU010000003.1:0-6886 GCA_963592205.1 bacterium | reverse complement strand
CATCCACTTATGAGCAAGCTCATGTGGATTTAGACCTTTTGACCCTGGCATCATAATATAGTAGAGATAGAAATAAAAACAGAAACAAGTCAGTAGATGGGAGGGAGAGACATGTCAGCGAAGCGGGATTATTACGATGTCCTTGGTATAGACAGGACGGCCGATAAGAATACTATAAAGAAGGCTTATCGTAAGCTGGCGAAGAAATATCATCCGGATACGAACAAAGGCAATCCTCAGGCAGAAGAGAAATTTAAGGAAGCAACAGAAGCTTACAATGTCCTCAGCGATCCGGAGAAGAAGAAAATGTATGATCAGTTCGGTCATGCGGCGTTTGATGGTACAGCAGGAGGCTCCGGAGCATATGGATACGGCGGACCGGGTGGAGGAACGTATACGTACAGTGATCCGAATGGCACCTTCCATGAGTATCATTTTGAAGGCGGAGATATGGGAGACATGGATGATATCCTGAAGAATATCTTCGGCGGAGGCTTTGGCAGTAAGTCTGGACAAAGCAATCACAGCAGTTATGGCGATTTTGGAGACAGTTTTCACAATGGAGGATTCCGAAGCAGCGGTTTCCACAATGGAGACTTCGGCGGCGGATTCCAGGGCGGCTTTGGAGGTCGCTACAGAGAGAATGGCTCTGATACAAGAGCGGAAATAGATGTGACATTTGACGAAGCGGCATTTGGCGCAGATAAGATTATCCATCTGACGGATCCGAATCATGGTGGACGAGAGACATCATTGAAGGTACACATCCCGGCAGGTATTGATAACGGTAAGAGCATTCGTTTGAAAGGTAAAGGAATGCCAGGTATCAATGGCGGCAAATCTGGTGATCTGTTACTGAAAGTGAAGGTCGACGAGAAACCGGGATTCGAGCGTAAAGGTATGGACGTATATACAACGGCACGTGTGCCATTTACCACAGCAGTGCTCGGCGGTGAAGCTATAGTGCCTACACTGACTGGCAAGGTTATGTGTAAGATTAATCCGGGAACCCAGTCCGGTACCAAGATTCGGCTGAAAGGCAAGGGCATCGTGGCAATGAAAGATTCCAGCAGGAAAGGTGATCAGTACGTAACGATACAGATTGATGTTCCGAAGAATCTGACAGAGGAAGCCAAACGGAAATTAAAAGAATTTGAAGCAGCATGTGGCGGCAGGACAAAAGGCGCAGCATGATCATATAGATAAATGAATTAGCACTCGAGGCTTGACTTGGCTAATAACTGGTGCTATATTGTGAATAGAACAAAGAAAAGTGCGACTGGTTCGCATGTCAAAGGAGGCATGTTTTATGAATATTAATAAATTTACGCAGAAATCACTTCAGGCAGTTCAGGACTGTGAGAAGATCGCAATGGACTATGGTAATCAGGAGATTGAGCAGGAGCATCTGTTGTATGCGCTGCTTACACAGGATGACGGACTGATTCCGAAGATGATAGAGAAGATGGGTCTGGACACAGGCGTAGTAACTAACCGTGTGGAGCAGGCAATCGCCGGCCGCACGAAGGTACAGGGCGGCAAGCAGTATGTGGGTCAGGATCTGAATAATGTGCTGGTACACGCGGAGGATGAAGCAAAGCAGATGGGGGATGAGTATGTATCTGTTGAGCATCTGTTCCTCGCAATGCTTCGTTATCCAAGCCGTGTGATGAAGAACCTGTTTCGTGAGATGGGTATCAGTAAAGAAGGCTTCCTGCAGGCACTTTCTACAGTGCGCGGCAATCAGCGGGTAACCAGTGATAATCCAGAAGCGACTTATGATACATTGAACAAATACGGCACAGATCTGGTGGAGAGAGCCAGAGATCAGAAGATGGATCCGGTCATTGGTCGTGATGCGGAGATTCGTAACGTAGTACGTATCCTGTCCCGTAAGACCAAGAATAATCCGGTGCTGATCGGTGAACCTGGTGTAGGTAAGACGGCAGTTGTAGAAGGTCTGGCACAGCGTATTGTAAAAGGTGATGTGCCGGAAGGTCTGAAAGACAAGACGATTTTCTCGCTGGATATGGGTGCACTGGTAGCCGGTGCCAAATATCGTGGAGAGTTTGAGGAACGACTGAAAGCTGTTCTGGAGGAAGTTAAGAACAGCGATGGACATATTATCCTCTTTATTGATGAGCTGCATACGATCGTAGGTGCAGGTAAGACGGATGGCGCGATGGATGCCGGCAATATGCTGAAGCCGATGCTGGCACGAGGCGAACTGCATTGTATCGGTGCGACTACACTGGATGAGTACAGACAGTATATTGAAAAGGATGCCGCACTGGAACGTCGTTTCCAGCCGGTACTTGTAGATGAACCGACAGTTGAGGATGCAATTTCCATCCTGCGTGGCTTGAAAGAACGTTATGAAGTGTTCCACGGTGTTAAGATTACAGACAGCGCTCTGGTTGCAGCTGCTACACTGTCCAACCGTTACATTTCCGACCGTTTCCTTCCGGATAAGGCGATCGACCTTGTGGATGAGGCATGTGCACTGATTAAGACAGAACTTGATTCTATGCCGACGGAGCTGGATGAGCTGAACCGCCGTATTATGCAGATGGAGATTGAGGAAGCGGCACTTAAGAAGGAAGAAGACCGTCTCAGTAAAGAGCGTCTGGAACATTTGCAGCAGGAACTGGCTGAACTCCGGGAAGAATTTTCCGGACAGAAGGCGCAGTGGGACAATGAGAAGCAGGCTGTAGAGCGTATCCATAAGGTACGTGAAGAGATTGAAAATGTCGGCAAAGAGATCCAGAAGGCACAGCAGGCGTATGATCTGAATAAAGCAGCAGAGCTTCAGTATGGTAAGCTGCCACAGCTCAAACAACAGCTGGAAGAACTGGAATCCCAGACGAAAGATGAAGACCGTTCACTGGTACATGAGTGCGTGACCGATGAAGAGATTGCAAGAATCGTGTCCAGATGGACCGGAATTCCGGTTGCCAAGCTGAATGAAAGTGAGCGTAACAAGACACTGCATCTGGCAGATGAATTGCATCACAGAGTCATCGGACAGGATGAAGGTGTCGAACTTGTGACAGAAGCAATCATCCGTTCCAAAGCAGGTATTAAAGATCCGACTAAGCCGATTGGATCGTTCTTATTCCTTGGACCTACCGGCGTAGGTAAGACGGAGCTTGCCAAGGCACTAGCAGAGAGTTTGTTTGATGATGAATCGAACATGGTTCGTATCGATATGAGTGAGTACATGGAGAAACATTCCGTGTCTCGTCTGATCGGAGCGCCTCCGGGATATGTAGGATATGATGAGGGCGGTCAGCTGACAGAGGCAGTCCGCAGAAAACCTTATTCTGTAGTATTGTTTGATGAAGTAGAAAAGGCGCACCCGGATGTATTCAATGTACTTCTTCAGGTGCTGGATGATGGACGCATCACAGATTCACAGGGACGTACGGTAGACTTTAAGAATACGATTCTGATCATGACATCGAATATCGGATCTTCTTATCTGTTAGATGGAATTGACGAAAATGGCAACATCAGTGACGAGAGCCGTGATGCGGTTATGGCAGATCTGAGAGCACACTTCCGTCCGGAGTTCCTGAATCGTCTGGATGAGACTATTATGTTCAAACCATTGACGAAGGACAATATTCATGGCATTATTGATTTGTTAATAGCCGATTTGAACAAACGTCTGGAAGAGAAGGAGATTTCCATCAGACTGACAGATGCTGCTAAGAATTACGTGGTAGAAGGCGGATACGATCCGATGTATGGCGCACGTCCGCTGAAGAGATTTCTGCAGAAGCATGTGGAGACACTTGCTGCTAAACTGATGCTGCAGGGTGGCGTTGGTGCAGATCAGACCATCGTGATTGATGTGGTGGATGGAGCTCTGACAGCGAGAAGCGAGTAATTCATGTCCATTATATTTCACATTGATGTTAATTCCGCATATTTAAGCTGGAATGCAGTAGAAGAATTGAAGAATGGAGCAGACCGGGATCTGCGCAAGATCAATGCGATCGTAGGCGGCGATCAGAAGTCACGCCATGGCATTGTCCTTGCCAAGTCCCAGTCTGCCAAAAGATATGGCATTCGTACGGGGGAACCTGTTGCGAATGCCTTTCGTAAGTGTCCGGATCTTGTGATCGTACCGCCGGATCACAGACGTTATCATGAATATAGCCGCAGGCTGATGGAACTTCTGCGCAGCTACACGCCGGATATTGAACAGGTAAGTGTGGATGAATGCTTCATGGATTTTACCGGTATTGCGCATCGTTTCCATTCGCCGATAGACGGCGCGATGGAGATTAAAAATGCAGTGCGCGATAAGTTTGGTTTTACCGTAAATGTAGGAATATCTACGAATAAACTATTAGCCAAGATGGCATCGGATTTTGAAAAACCAGATAAAGTACATACCCTTTTTCCGGAAGAGATTCAGACGAAAATGTGGCCGCTTCCTGTAGAAGACCTGTTTATGGCAGGCAGATCCAGCGTAGAGACGCTGCATAAGCTGGAGCTTCGCACAATCGGAGATGTGGCACAGGCAGATCCGACAATCCTGGAACTACATTTGAAGAGTCATGGACGGATGCTCTGGGAGTCAGCCAATGGTATTGGTGACGATGTGGTGAGACCGGTACGGGCAGAAGCAAAAGGAATTAGCAACTCTACGACGCTGGCGAAAGATGTGATTAGTGAAGAAGAGGCAGGAAAAGTGCTCCTTGATCTGGCAGAAAGCGTCGGGAAACGTCTCCGTAACGCCGGTATGAAAGCTGGGATGCTTAGTGTAGAGATACGATATCATACATTTCGGGATAATTCTCATCAGAAACAGCTTCTGAAATCCACCAGCAATGATATCGAGATTTATAATGCTGCGATGGAGCTGTTCCGGGAATTCTGGAATGGCGAACCGATCCGGCTTCTCGGCATAAGAAGTTCCAAACTGGTACATGAAGATGAGCCGGAACAGTTGAGTCTGTTTGATCTTCCCGTGTTGCAGATGGATGATAATAGAAAGAACGCCAAGAATGGGAAGAAAATGCATAGCATACTATCGACAGTACAACCGCCACGCAGTGACAAACTCCGCAATCTGGATCAGGCATTAGACCAGATACGGAAGAAATACGGTGACGATGCTATAAAGCGTGGAACACAGTTGTAACAGAAGAGGAGAAGTGGATTGTTAATGCCGGAATCCGGGGATGGAACAAGCACGAGAGTCTTCGACATCAAGCTGGTTAGAGACATCCAGATCAAAGGAGATATGAAAGACATCTTCTCGGTCTATTACATATTCCAATAAAGTACCATTTTGATCATAATTATGAGTTTCTGTAACACAGACAGGTGCATCCGTTGGGAGATTCAGATGAAAAGCGATATAGTCATCTGCATGTTGCACGGTGATATGGCGTTTGGCTTCAAAAGGTACGTGTCCATGGGCGGACAAAGTGTTATGCAGTGAGCTGGTAGTATAGTCATAGTCTACCAGTTGTGGGCACAGAGCATAACTCAGAAATGCATCAGAGTGAAGCCAGAGTTCCCCATTGATATAGCGCAGACGTTCCAGATGAAAGATCTTAGAACCTTCCGAAATGTGAAGAATTTTTGCAATCTTATCATCGGCGAGTTCGATTCTTTGTGTAAGAACCCGGCTACGAGTGTAATTGCCACGGAGTTTTGCCTGATTATACAGTGCAATTGCAGAGGAGACGACTTTCTTTCCGTTTTCTATTTTGCTTTCCCCAATGAAAAATGCGCCCTTTCCTGCAAAACGAGTAATGCATCCATCTTCTTCCAGAAGTTCCAAAGCTTTGCGGACAGTAGGGCGGCTCACATGATAGATTTCACACAGAGTTCGTTCGCCCGGAAGTGGAGTGTGATAAGGCTGATTTTTATAATCTTCTAATATATGTTCTTTTAGCTGCTGGTAAAGCGGCTTTTTTTTATTGATTCCAGACATTACAGTTCTCCTTTGGTTAATCTAAAATTACCATAACATGTATTACCAGTTGTTTCAAATGTTTTGAAAATATATTACCGGTGGTAATATTGCTGTTTGACAAAATGATTACCGGTGGATATAATTATTGTATGAACGAAACAGGTCGTATATCATTCGTATATTATCAAGAGAATGTGGAGGTTAAAGCAAATGAGCGAGACAAATGATAAGAAGGTAATTTCATACAGCAAAGAAGAGATGGATGCGATTGAGAATTATCCACATAATAATTCCAAGACGGGGGTATTGATGTATGAACACAAATTGATCGTAGATCCTGCGACTGGGATGATGATTAAGCAGATTCGTTATCCTAAAGGATGTATGATTCCGTTACATACACATCATTGTAGCCATGGAATCTATGTGTTGAAGGGAACGCTCGTAACTTCACACGGCACATTTGGTCCAGGGGAATTTGTGTGGCACGAGGAAGGTGTAGAGATGACACATGGTGCATCTGATGAAGAAGATGTGGACATCTTATTCATCACGAATAAGCCGCTGGATATGAATTATCTGTAGAAATAATTATTATAAAAAGAATTGTTACGGAATGATATAGAAAGTTCTTGACGGGATTCATGGATAATGTCGTATAATGGTAATAGAAATAAAGCGGATGATGACTGCTCTAGACACCGAAAGGGGCCGAAGAAGCAAACCGGGGGATTCATCTTTCCTCTGCGGAAACTGACAGGCAAAAGGAAGGCAGTCGGACGAATCTTTGGAGAGAATGCATTAGCATCGCCTACGTGGCAAGAACCAACTGGCAAATGGACAGAGAGATATAGATGTACAGGGAAGCTGTATGTTTATATCTCTTTTTGTGTGCAATAAGCCGTCGTGCAGAAATCGTGCTTGCACGAATTTCTATAGGACGGCCAA
>CAVAVU010000002.1:0-31578 GCA_963592205.1 bacterium | reverse complement strand
CTGGAACAGTTACTGATGGCATTGGTCGGCATGGCGGATGTCTTTGTAGTCGGCTTTCTGGGAGAGAGTGCAGTGTCAGGCGTGTCGTTAGTGAATTCATTTAATACAATTTTTATCAATCTGTTTACAGCGCTGGCAGCAGGCGGTGCTGTGGTGATCAGTCAGTATATCGGAAGAAAGGATCAGAAGCGTGCGGGAGAATCAGCGTCCCAGCTTCTTACAGCATCCATATTATTTTCTTTCGTGATCGCAGTGGTAATTCTATTAACGAATGAAAGCCTGATGCGTCTGATATTTGGAGGTGTGGAAGAGAGCGTTATGGATGCCTGTGTGACCTATTTGCGGATATCGGCATATTCGTATCCGGCACTGGCGGTTTATAATGCAGGAGCGGCACTTTACCGAAGTTTTGGAAAGACCAGTACGACAATGTATATATCGATCATTGCCAATGTGATTAATGTTGTAGGAAACTGCATCGGTGTATTCCTGCTTCATGCGGGAGTGGCAGGAGTAGCATGGCCGTCACTGATCTCAAGAACTTTTTCGGCAGTGGCGATTACCGTACTATGCTTTTCAGCAAAGAATCCTGTGCAATATAGAAAGAAATGGATATTTAGACTTAATGGGAATCTGCAGAAGAAGATTCTGCAGATCGCAGTACCGAACGGCGTGGAAAGTGGCATGTTCCAATTGGTAAAAGTAGCACTTTCCAGTGTTGTGGCGCTTTTTGGAACATATCAGATTGCGGCAAATGGTGTGGCGCAGAGTATCTGGTCGATGGCGGCGCTGGTATGCGTGACGATGGGACCTGTATTTATCACCGTGATCGGACAGTGCATGGGAGCAGGAGACATTGTCCAGGCAGAATATTATTTTAAAAAGCTGACGAAAATAACGGTTGTCTTTGCAGTAATCTGGAATGGACTGATCTTTGCTGTGACACCGCTGCTGATTCATTTTTATGCGTTGGAAAGCAAGACGAAAGGGTTGATTGTACTGCTTGTGCTGACACATAATTTATTTAATGCGATTGTATTTCCATTTGCTGATCCGTTGGGAAAAGGATTGCGTGCCACGGGAGATGTTAAGTTTACAACGATTACATCACTGTTTACAACGCTTGTTGTACGGCTTGTATTTTCAATACTATTTGGTATTGTGCTGAACCTTGGAGTTATGGGAATTGCATATGCGATGTGTCTGGACTGGACTGTGCGCGGGATCATTTTCTGGGGAAGATTCAAGCGTGGCAAGTGGAAGAATTATAAGGTGATATAGAGATAAAAGAGGGTGCGGGAAATGCATCCTCTTTTGCGCTTTTTAAGGTGGAATAAAAAAAGCGGTCATGGTATGATAAAATATAAGATTCTTTCATTTAGAAATACATATGAGGGGAATAATAATGTCAGATAGAGATAGATACGAAAGTGAAACAGAGCGGGAACGCACGATTGATGATATTATAGCGATGGAGAAAAAGCATCAGGAAGAGCTGGAGAATGAAGTGGCAGCACTCCGGAATATCCATGAGGCACTTGGCTCCGGTGCATGGAAGCTTCAATATAATGAATATGGAGAGCTGATTTCCAGTAAGTGGTCGGATACAATGCGCCACATGCTTGGGTTTGAGTCGACAGAAGATTTCCCGGATGAATTTGAATCGTGGAAGAGCAGACTTCATCCGGACGATCTGGAACATACGATGCAGGAATATCAGAGTACGGTACGGGATTATTCCAATAAGAAGACGTATGATGTGGAATACCGGTTACAGGCAAAGGACGGAAGCTATCACTGGTTCCGGGCAGCAGGACGTTTGTCGCGGAGAAAAGATGGTTCGCCGATCGCATTTGACGGCGTATTTATTAATACAGATGAGAAGCATGAGATCAACGAACAGCTAAATCGTGCCAAGCAGGAGACGGAGATTGCCAGAAGTGAATCGCAGGCAGCGGAGACTGCCAATGAGGCGAAGACGACATTTCTGCTGAATATGTCTCATGATATCCGTACGCCGATGAATGCGATTCTTGGTTATACAAAGCTGATGCGAAGACGGATCACGGATCCGGAACTGCTGCATTATCAGGATATGATCGAAGAGTCAGGCAATCTTCTTCTTTCTATTCTTAATAACGTGCTGGACATGGCGCGTATTGAGAGCGGTCAGATGGAACTTGACGAAGATCATAATAAAACCGGAGATATTGTCAGCAGTGTCTGCAATGTGTTCGAGATGGAAGCGAAAAAGAAGAACCTGACTATCGAACATACAGTAGACACGAAGCATCCGGATATTATATGCGATAAATTAAAGATGCAGGAAGTGCTTACCAATATTATCAGCAATGCGGTAAAATACACACCGCCTGGCGGCAAGATTACAATAGCGACAAGAGAACTCCCAAACGAAAAGGAAGGATATGTTAACATCGAAACAGTTGTGTCGGATACGGGTATCGGTATGAGCAAAGAGTTTCAGGCACATCTGTTTGATATATTTTCGAGAGAACGAGATACGACCTCTGCAAAAGTAGCAGGATCAGGACTTGGTATGTCGATTGTGAAAAGTCTGGTCGATCTGATGGATGGAACCATAGAAGTGGAAAGCGAACTGGGAAAGGGAAGCCGGTTTGCAGTAACGATTCCCCACAAGATTGCGAATCAGGCAGATTATGAGAAGAAACAGTTGTCACAGATTGCAAAGGAAATTGATTATACGGACAAGCGTATTCTGCTCGCGGAGGATAATGATCTGAATGCAGAAATCGCAATCACGATTCTGGAGGATATGGGATTCCATGTGGATCGTGCAGAGGATGGTATTATCTGTGTGAATAAACTGGAGCAGGAGCCTGCGGGTAGCTATGACTTGATACTGATGGATATTCAGATGCCGAACATGGATGGTTACAAAGCCACGCAGATCATCCGACGGCTCCCGGATCCGGCAAAAGCGGGCGTGCCAATCATAGCGATGACGGCAAATGCATTTGCGGAAGACAGGCATCGTGCACTGAATACCGGAATGAACGGACATCTCGCGAAGCCGATCGAAGTTCCGAAACTGCTGGAGATGCTCGCAGAAGTGCTGGGGTAGAATAAAATGAGGTGATCGGATGGATCTTAAGGAATTACAATCTATACTTACTATAGGAGAAACAGTGGCGGTTGAATTTAAACGCTGTGGGAATGGAATTGATGATGACACGTATGAGACAGTCTGCTCTTTTCTGAATAGGTTCGGTGGAGATCTTTTTATGGGAGTGCTGGATGATGGAACAGTAACGGGTGTTCCTGAAAATGCAGCACCTGATATGGTGAAGAATTTTATTAAAGTGATAAGCAATCCGGTGTTATTTTCACCTACTATATATCTGACTCCAGAGATTATAAAGTACGATGATGAACATACTGTTATTCATATTCATGTGCCGCCAAGTGCAGAGGTTCACAGTTATAAGAAAGTGATTTATGACCGAGTGGATGATTCCGATGTAAAAGTAACGGCTACAGGTGCTATTGCACAGATGTACATCCGCAAGCAGAATGTTTTTACAGAAAAGAAAATCTACCCATATGCCAGAATGGAAGATCTTCGCCTGGATCTGCTTCCTAAGATTCGAATCATGGCACAGAATCATGCAGGAGGTCAGCATCCATGGACGACAATGAATGATCAGGAATTATTAAAGAGTGCTGGCTTGTACGGGCGTGATATTGTTACCGGGGAAGAAGGGTATAATCTTGCGGCAATCATGCTTTTAGGAAAAGACGATGTGATCTTGAATGTAGCGCCAGCATATGTGACGGATGCGTTGGTTCGTAAAGTGAATGTAGATCGGTATGATGACAGGGAGATTATTAAGACCAATCTGATCGAAAGTTATAATCAGCTGTTGGAGTTTGGTCGTAAGAACCTTCCGGATAAATTCTTTTTGGAAGGCACGGTGAATAAGAGCCTTCGCAATACGATTGTCAGGGAAATGGTCAGTAACACATTAATGCATCGGGAATTTACCAGCAGTTATACATCTAAATTCGTAATAGAAAAAGATCAGATGTATGTCGAAAATGCGAATCGTGCAACAAAAGAAGGATTTATTACTGTAGACAATCTGGAACCAAATCCAAAGAATCCGATCATAGCGGTATTCTTCAGGAATATCGGATATGCAGATCAACTTGGATCCGGTGTGCGCAAGCTGTTCAAATATTGTAAATTCTATTCAGGAGAAGAACCGGAATTTATAGAAGGTGATGTGTTCCGAATAGTTGTTCCTCTGGATGATGAATATTCCTATGACTACAGAGGGGAGACGAATATTCGATATGCGACTTTGAAAGAGGAAAAAGCGACTTTGGAAAATGAGATAAAATTAAAAGATGCCGATAAAGTGCCGATAAGTGCCGACAAAATGCCGATAAGTGCCGATAAGATATCGATAAATAGTTTGAACGCACAACAAAAAAAGATTATGGAATTTGTTAAAGGACAAGGACAAATCACATCGCATCAGGCAGAAGTATTATTAGGAGTAAAACAAAGACGTGCGCGAGATATTCTTAGAGATATGGTTAAGCTGGGCGCATTAGAACGACAGGGTGCTTATAAAAGTACAGTATATGTTAAACCAAAAGAATTATAGTTGGAATACTGCCAGTAGTCTGTTATAATACAAATGTATTATTGAAAATTAAATGAGAGTTAACCGATTATCACGAGGATGTGACTTTTTAGAGGCACATCCTCGCTTTTTTGTACTACGACAGTTCTGCAATCCGTGACACACCAACATAGATTTCCGAGATCTTATACCAGGTGGAGTAATCAGTTACACCGGTCTGCGGCAGTCCAAATACGGACTGAAATACGCGGACGGATTCGGCAGTGGCAGGACCATAGATGCCGTCAACGGCAATCTTTGGAATTGCCGGATAAGCACCTGCAATTACATTTAGCTGCTCCTGCATCTGGCGGACTTTGTTGCCGGAGGAACCGATTTCTAGGTCATAGCCAGGCCAGGAGGATGGAATACCGGAGATCGCTTCGGCTGTGTTGATGTACATATTGTCACCGTAATAGTAGCGCAGGATCTCGATCGGCGTGTAGCCCTGATCACCAAGGGACTTGGATCCCCACTGTGTCATCCAGTTTGGACATTGCACCTGTCTGCCGTCGCAGTACTGGGTGAGGATCGGCTGGCGTACATTTGGGCGTGACAGATAGTCAGCAAATAATTCATCTACGATGACCGAGATCGTGTCGAAGATATTGCGTTCCGGAATCCATTTGTGGTCGAAGGCTGTGGATGACGTTATCGTAAAGTCGTAGCCCTGATTACGATAGAATTCTGTGTACACACGGTTTAGTGTAAAGGACATGATCGCGAGCACATTTGCCCGGATGGTATTCTCCGGCCAGGTGGCGTAAATCTCGCTGGATGCCACATTTTTTATATAGTCTTTATAGCGGACGTAATAATTCTTCGCAGTGCTGTCTCTCGGACTGCCGTCATGGACGACGATGTATTCTGGAACGACTACACGGCTGAGTACGATTTCACCGGTCTCGGGAACGGGTTGAATCTCGGCTTCCGGTATTTTGGCAGGATAATTGCCATAGAGCGTATGCGCCGGGATGACGAATGTCTCTTCTTCAGAGGCTTCTTCAGAAGCAGGCACTGTGACAGGATTCAGTGCGATATTCTGCAACGCAGTTACATCTGCAAGAATCTCCGCACCGGCAATCGTGACAGGTTCATAGCCTTCGGCACTGACCTGGAAAGTATATTCCGAGTAAGGCTGGATATCATTTTCGGGATTGGTACTGTATTCGACAGGAGGTGCCGGAAGATCAATCGTTTCGGTCTGCCCGGATGAATTGGTAGTGAGCTGTTCCAGCGTACTGTTCGGAACACCTGTGTAGGAAATGTTTATAGATGCGTCTGCAATCGGATAAGCAGTGATCGAAGAGGTAAGACTGATCTGCAGACGGCCGATATCTGGATGGTCAGGAGAACTGATAAGTTGAGCCATGATAATTGTATAACCTCGCAAATTCTGTTACAATAATATATGTGTGCAGGAGGCGCATGTGAATAAATGAGAAAAGGTATCGTTTTATGCGTGCACTCGATTATGCACAATCTAAGGGTTGAAAAATGTTAAAACATGTTGTATAATTACGACAATTTGGACATTTATAGTTTACAAGAGAAAATTGGAAGGGAACAGGTGGACATATGAAAGCATTTCTTATCTTGGAAGATGGGACAGTTTTTACCGGAACCAGCATAGGTTCGACAAAGGATGTAATCAGCGAGATTGTTTTCAATACTTCGATGACGGGGTATCTGGAGGTGCTGACTGATCCTTCTTATGCAGGACAGGCCGTAGTAATGACATACCCATTGATTGGCAATTACGGCATTACACCAGACATGGAGTCAAAGAAAGCATGGCCGGATGGATATATTGTAAGGGAGCTGTCAAGAATACCTAGTAACTTCCGTTCAGAAGGCACGATTCAGGATTTCCTGAAGGAACAGGATATTCCGGGTATCGCAGGCATAGATACAAGAGCATTGACAAAGATTCTGCGTGAAAAGGGAACGATGAATGGTATGATCACGACCAATGAGAATTACAATGTGGATGAGATCATTCCGAAGCTGAAAGAGTATAAAGTGGGCGATGTGGTTACCGTGACTACATGCTCAGAAAAAGAAGTTCTTCCTGGCGATGGACCGAAGGTTGCATTGATGGACTTTGGTGCTAAGAATAACATTGCCAGATCTTTAAATAACAGAGGCTGTGAAGTGACGATCTATCCGGCACATACATCTGCGGAGGAGATCATCGAAAGTCATCCGGACGGCATCATGTTATCCAATGGCCCTGGAGATCCGGAGACCAACGTATCTATTATCAAAGAGATCAAGAAATTGTCCGAAACAGACATTCCAATATTTGCTATTTGTCTGGGACATCAGCTGATGGCCCTTGCTCATGGCGCTAAGACATATAAGTTGAAATATGGTCACAGAGGCGGTAATCATCCGGTGAAAGACCTGACGAATAACCGTGTATATATTTCTTCACAGAACCACGGATATGCAGTAGATGCTTCCACAGTGGATGCGAATGTGGCAAAAGAAGCATTTGTGAATGTAAATGACGGAACCAACGAAGGACTGGCTTATATCGGTAAGAACATTTTTACTGTACAGTTCCACCCGGAGGCTTGTCCTGGACCGCAGGATTCCGGATATCTGTTTGACCGCTTTATTGACATGATGAACAACAGGGAGGAGAAGTAAGATGCCTAAGATAAAAGATATTAAAAAAGTACTTGTAATCGGATCAGGACCGATCGTAATCGGTCAGGCAGCGGAATTTGATTATGCAGGAACACAGGCATGTCGTTCTCTGAAAGAAGAGGGAGTAGAGGTTGTTCTGCTGAACTCTAACCCTGCAACTATTATGACCGATAAGGATATCGCAGACCGTGTATATATCGAGCCGTTGACAGTTGAAGTAGTAGAACAGCTGATCAAGAAAGAGAAGCCGGACAGTGTGCTTCCTACATTGGGTGGACAGGCTGCTCTGAACCTGGCTATGGAGTTGGAGGAAGCAGGATTCTTAAAAGAAAATAATGTGCGTCTGATCGGTACTACATCAGAGACAATTAAAAAGGCCGAAGACCGTCTGGAATTTAAGAAGACGATGGAGAAGATCGGTGAGCCATGTGCAGCATCACTGGTTGTTGAAAATGTAGAAGAAGGTATTCAGTTTGCTGAGAGCATTGGATATCCGGTTGTATTGAGACCTGCCTATACACTGGGCGGAAGCGGCGGCGGTATTGCTCACGACAGGACACAGTTAGTGGAGATCCTTGAAAACGGACTCCGTCTGTCCCGTGTTGGTCAGGTACTGGTAGAGCGCTGTATCGCCGGATGGAAAGAGATCGAGTACGAGGTAATGCGTGACAGCAACGGTAACTGCATTACCGTATGTAATATGGAGAATATTGACCCGGTTGGTGTACATACCGGAGACAGTATCGTAGTAGCACCTTCTCAGACACTGGGAGATAAAGAGTATCAGATGCTGCGTACATCTGCACTGAATATCATCAGCGAGCTGAATATTACCGGTGGATGTAACGTACAGTACGCATTGCATCCGGATACATTTGAATACTGCGTTATCGAGGTTAACCCTCGTGTAAGCCGTTCTTCTGCACTGGCTTCTAAGGCAACTGGATATCCGATCGCCAAGGTTGCTGCTAAGATCGCGCTTGGTTACACACTGGATGAGATCAAGAACGCAGTTACCAAGAAGACTTACGCAAGTTTTGAGCCGATGCTGGACTACTGTGTAGTTAAGATCCCGCGTCTGCCATTTGATAAATTCATCAGTGCCAAGAGAACACTGACAACTCAGATGAAAGCTACCGGAGAGGTTATGAGTATCTGTGATAACTTTGAAGGCGCGCTGATGAAAGCAATCCGTTCTCTGGAGCAGCACGTAGACAGTCTGATGTCTTATGATTATTCATATCTGACAGGAGAGGAGCTTCTGGAAGTACTGAAGGTCGTAGATGACAGACGTATCTGGAAGATCGCAGAAGCAATCCGTCAGGGGATCAGCTATGATGAGATTCATCGTGTGACTAAGATTGATAAATGGTTCATCGATAAGATCGCGCATCTGGTAGAGGTAGAACTTCAGATGAAGCGCAGTGCACTGGATGAGGATCTGCTCCGTGAAGCAAAACGTATGGAATTCCCGGACAATGTGATCGCTGAGATCACAGGACACACAGAACGTGAGATCCATGACATGCGTCATCAGTATGGCATCACAGCAGCGTATAAGATGGTAGATACCTGTGCGGCAGAGTTCGCAGCAGAGACGCCGTATTATTATTCTGTATATGGCAGTGAAAATGAAGTGACAGAGACACGTGACCGCAAGAAGGTGCTGGTGCTTGGTTCCGGACCGATCCGTATCGGTCAGGGTATCGAGTTTGACTTCTGCTCTGTACACTGTACATGGGCATTTGCAAAAGAAGGCTACGAGACGATCATCGTAAATAATAACCCTGAGACAGTTAGTACAGACTTTGATATTGCAGACAAGCTGTACTTTGAACCACTGACACCGGAAGATGTAGAAAGCATCGTAGATCTTGAGAAGCCGGACGGAGCAGTGGTACAGTTCGGCGGACAGACAGCGATCAAGCTGACAGAGTCTCTGATGAAGATGGGCGTGCCGATCCTTGGTACATCCGCTGAAAATGTAGATGCGGCAGAGGATAGAGAGCTGTTTGATGAGATTCTTGAGAAATGTGAGATTCCGAGACCGACCGGCGGCACTGTATTTACAGCAGAGGAAGCAAAAGAAGTTGCACACCGTCTGGGTTACCCGGTTCTGGTAAGACCGTCTTACGTACTTGGCGGACAGGGTATGCAGATTGCTATTGACGACCATGATGTAGATGAATTTATCGGCATCATTAACCGTATTGCGCAGGATCATCCGATCCTGGTAGATAAATATCTGCAGGGCAAAGAGATCGAGGTCGATGCCGTATGTGACGGCGAGGACATCCTGATTCCTGGTATCATGGAGCATATTGAGAGAGCCGGTATCCATTCCGGAGACAGTATTTCCGTATATCCTGCAAAGAGCATTACCGAGAAGACAAAGAAGACAATTGAAGAATATACAAAGAGACTTGCACAGTCTCTGCACGTAATCGGTCTGATCAATATTCAGTTTATCGTGTGTGGAGAAGACGTATATGTAATCGAGGTTAACCCGAGATCCAGCCGTACCGTACCGTATATCAGTAAGGTTACCGGTATTCCGATTGTGCCGCTTGCTTCTAAGGTTATCATGGGACATAAGATTAAAGATCTTGGTTATACACCGGGACTTCAGCCGGAAGCAGATTATTTTGCAGTGAAGATGCCTGTATTCTCATTTGAGAAAATCCGTGATGCAGATATCAGCCTTGGACCTGAGATGAAGTCTACCGGAGAATGTCTGGGTATTGCGAAGACATTTGATGAAGCACTGTATAAGGCATTCCTTGGCGCCGGAATCAAACTGCCGAAGTTCAAGAATATGATCATGACGGTGAGAGATGAAGATAAAGAGGAAGCTGTGGAGATCGGACGCAGATTTGCAGATATCGGATACAAGATCTTTGCTACAGCAGGAACAGCGGAAGTACTGAAGAATGCCGGAGTAAAGGCAATTGCTGTTAATAAGATCGAGCAGGAATCTCCGAACCTGATGGATCTGATCCTTGGTCACAAGATTGACCTGGTTATCGATACACCACCGCAGGGTGTTGAGCACTCTAAGGACGGATTTGTGATCCGTAGAAGTGCGATCGAGACAGGAGTTAACGTGTTGACAGCAATTGATACGGCAAAAGCGTTGATCACCAGTCTGGAAAACACAGATATCCAGAAACTGACACTGATTGATATTGCAAAATTATAGAATATCAGTCAATCCTTGCCAGTAATGGAATCGATCTGTAATTGAATTAAATAAATAAAGATGTTATGATGCCCTCGTTGCTACGTGTAACAAATTTGTAATAAATGTAATAAACTCGAAAAAAATGAGTATACTTTATTAACAAATAAAATATGTAACAGGAGGGCATCATTTTATTATGTTTAAATTAAATAACTGCAGATGGCGTATAGCATCTGCAGTGATCATGGCACTTAGTATAGGATTCAGCAGCCATGCGGCTGAGGTTGATGTGATAGGTATAACGAACAGACCGGCAGCCATTTCTGCTGAGCGTGTGATATCAGGTGTGGTTCAGGCTGGGCATGTCAGAAAAAACGGAATGCAGGAAGGATTACAGACGAAGCTTGCATCAAAAATAGAAGATACATTAAAGGAAGAGGAACAGAGAGCAGAAGAACTGAGAAAAGTACAAGAGGAACAAGAAGCGCAGGAGCAGGCACAGCAGATACAACAGACACAGAGCGAACTTCTGGCATCGATCATTTTCTGCGAAGCCGGTAATCAGTCATTTACCGGACAGGTGGCAGTAGGAGCCGTGGTGTTGAACCGTATGGCAAATGAAGCGTATCCGGATACGATGGAAGAAGTTATCTATCAGCCTGGGCAGTTCTGTCCGGCAGGAAGTGGGTGGCTGGACAGAGTGCGAAGTACAGATGGATACACAGAGTCGGCTATGCAGGCGGCAGAAGCGGCACTTGCCGGAGAAAATCCGATCGGTGACTGCCTGTATTTTGACCAGGGCGGATACGGATATCAGATCGGAGCACATTATTTTCATTAATGATTTTCATAAGCGAAAGACAAAGTAAGCCACAAGTGAAGGTGCTTCTCGGTTGAACAAATGTTTAGATTCGTGTATAATAAAAAGAAAAAACACAGGTGTGATATGCAGTTTTATGAATTTTTTGAAAAGATATGTGGGTTTATCCCAGATCAATATGAAGGAATCCAGGTAACGGCAGAGACGGCTCTGCCGTGGCTTTTTTTTGCCGTTATTTATATTGTTTGTACTATTTCAGCCGGAAGGCAGATTGTTTACAGTATTTGAGGTTTTGTGTCTGGCACTGGGAATTGTGTGTGCCTATTATGCCCAACGGCTTCACAGAATAAGGGTTGCTGTGACAACATTTTTTATGGTTTATATTGCAGCACCGTCATTTCTCAAATTTCTGGGAGGAGGAATGTCTGTATTTGTGGGATTTCTGCTTGCAATTATTCTGGCATTTGTCAGTGTAAAGTACAAGTATTTGACAGTGATGGCAACGACATCATTCACGGGAGCAATGTTATTCTGGGGCATGGTTGCAAGTAAGACGGGGATGAGCCATGTGGTCGTAATGCTTCTCGCAGCACTGGTGGGAGCGATAGGGCTGGCAGTCCAGTGTTATATTGAACGGAAAGAATTAAAGAAGTCTTTAACCGAAGTTAAGGAAGTACATAAAAAAGCAAAAGAATACAAAAGGAGGAAGAACGATGGAGAAGATACTTAAGACAACAACGAAGGACAGAGTAACAAAGACAGCAGAGCACGTGAATGGCGGTGCGGGATTTATCATGAAAGAAGAACTGATCACGCCGGAACAGCGTGGTGAACACTGCGGACTGCTGAACCGTATCACATTGAAGCCAAACTGTGAGATCGGTCATCACGAGCATCACGGTGAAGCAGAGATGTATTATATTCTGGAGGGAACCGGAATGTATGAAGAGGATGGCAAGGCAGTTGCGGTAGAAACCGGAGATGTGACTTACTGTGAGGACGGACACGGACATGGTCTGAAGAATGATGGTAAGGAAGATCTGGTCATGGTGGCTGTGATTCTGAAAAAATAAATATAATAGAGTCAATAAAATCCTATACAAACTCTGATCAGACAGAGAGTGTATAGGATTTTATAATTTAGAATCAGTTGGAATTATTTATCTGCTCCGCAGTACTGTGCATCGCCAAATCCGAGGATCAGCATGAAAATCGGAGATAAGAAAATAAGTCCGATTGCAAATCCAGTTCCTTTGCCAAATGCCTTTGCAAGTTTTACACTGTACAGAATGCTGATGATTCCGGCAATGATTCTGAGCAGTGATACGACTGCCAGAATAGCTGTATTGTTGCCGGCAGGATCAGCAAATCCCTGTACAACAGAAGCAGCAATGCCAAGAACAAAAGTTATCCAGAAAAACTTTGTCTGCCATGCAATTTTGTAAGATACATAATCGCCGTATACCGGAATAATACTTTTCCAGCCAGCCTCTCCTGCTTTTGTAAACATTTTCCAGTTAGCAGCAACCTGCAGAATCCACCAGATAAGGGCAAGTAACGCATAAGTTCCGCCGATAACCAGCATACTGCCAATTCCCATAAGTCCCATAGTCTCATTTCCTTTCATCTTATGTATGGTAATATAGTTTCGATGATCATGGTATTTAAATGCTTCGCATTAAATAATACAATCATCTTATTATACTCTACCCCCCCGAAAAAACAATGACAAAAAATAATTAAATTTATTGACTTTGGATGACATGGAAAATCATGGAATAATATAGATATAAATGATATACTGTATACATTATGTGCAAATATATAATATGAGATCTGTTTTGTACTGATATTATATGTAATCTATACAAATTATAAAGAGGAAAAATGAATGAGACAAGAGAAAAAACAAAACATCAGATGGAATACCATGCAGATTCTGGTACTTGGATTTCTCGGTGTGATCTTGACAGGTGCCGTACTTTTGTGGTTGCCGGTCTGTAATGAGAAACCGATTAGTTTTCTGGATGCATTATTTACATCGACAACATCCGTCTGTGTGACAGGATTGATCACGATTGTTCCGAAGTATCAGTTTACAATCGTTGGGAAAGTGGTACTTCTTCTGTTAATCCAGATCGGAGGGCTTGGGATTATCGCATGTGTGACGGCATTCTTTATGCTGGTGCGCAGAAAGATCACATTGAAAGAGCGTATTGTGATTCAGGAGACCTATAATATGGATTCGCTTGGCGGACTGGTTGGAATGGTCAGGAAGATACTTTTAGGAACGCTGGTTGTAGAAGGAGCAGGCGCGGTATTATATGCGATTCAGTTTGTGCCGGAATTTGGACTGCTGAAAGGAATATGGTATGGTGTGTTTCATTCAATTTCAGCTTTCTGTAATGCTGGAATTGATATTCTCGGCGAGGATAGCCTTGCAAAATATGTGACAAATCCATTGATCAATATTACTACTATGCTGCTGATTACACTTGGTGGAATCGGATTTACCGTGTGGTATGATGTGATTGATAATGGCAAAAGGATCCACAGGCATGAAGTACCGCGAAAATGGTGGTTTACCAGATTGAGACTTCATACAAAGGTGGCATTGGTTACTTCGCTGGTACTTTTTTATCAGGAACAATTCTGACATTTATATTGGAATATAATAATCCGGCTACAATTGGTAATTTGAGCATTGGACAGAAGTTCATGGCTTCTGCGTTCCAGTCAGTGACGACGAGAACAGCGGGATTTTTCACATTCCCACAGGCGGGTATGCATGAGGAGACCGGATTCCTGCATACGATTCTGATGTTTATCGGAGGCTCACCGGGAGGAACAGCGGGTGGACTAAAGACGACAACATTTGCGATGCTGTTTTTGGCGTTTCTTACGATGCTGCGTGGTGGACATGACATTGAATGCTTTGGAAGAAAGATTGATGAAGATAATTTCCGTGTGGGATTTGTTGCAATTATGTTGGCTCTTGGCGTGTACATTACAGGAACCATTGCAATTGCTGTAATTGAACCGGATACGGTTACTTTCCAGAGGATTATGTATGAGACGGCGTCAGCATTTGCAACGGTTGGACTGACAGCGGATCTTACGACGAAATTACATACGGGCAGTAAGATCGTGCTGATGATCCTGATGTATGTCGGACGAGTCGGCCCGATGACGATTGCACTTTTATTTGCGGGAAAAGCAAATCTGAAGGAGAAACTGAGAACGCTGCCGTCAGAGCGGATAATGATTGGATAATACGTGGAGGATAAGGATGAACAAACAATTTGCAGTATTTGGAGTAGGAAAGTTTGGCGAAAGTGTTGCAGTGGAATTACAGAGACTTGGCTGTGAAGTGATCGCGGTGGATAAGGATATGGAACGGGTAGAGCATATTGCGGATTCTGTGTCTTATGCGATGCAGGCAGATTTTGGAGACCCGGATTTTATCTATTCACTTGGAACCCGCAATCTGGACGGTGTAGTGATTGCGGAGTCAATTAATCTGGAAGCGAGTATTATGGCAACGGTTGTATGCAAAGAAATTGGCGTTCCGTATGTTGTGGTAAAGACGAAGAACGAAAGACATGCGGAGATACTTAAGAAGATTGGTGCGGATTCTGTGATTTCGCCGGAAAAAGAAATCGGTATCAAGCTTGCAAGAAACCTGATGCAGGCAAGCTTTACGGATTGGATCGCATTATCGCCAGACTACAGCATTGCGGAATCGGAAGTCCCAAAAGACTGGGCGGGCATGAGTCTGAGAGAACTGGATATACGTAAGAAATATGGCGTGATCGTAGTAGGAATAAAACAGAACAGTCAGGTGAAAGTGAATCCGGATCCGGATGAGAAACTGAATAAAGATATGATTCTGATATTGATAGGAGCCAATGACAATCTCAGGAAGGTCGGATAAAATGTCAGCCGTTTCGCAAAGTATAAACTACGCGAAGCGGCTGATTTTGTAATGTACAGAAAATGAATTATGCCAGTGATTCTGCAAGACAGTGGAGGAGCCTTGTGTTATCCTCCGGAAGCATGATGCAGAAGCGGATATATTCGCCCGGAAGTCCTTCAAAGGAAGAACAGTCGCGGATCATCAGTCCCTGACGGATCGCCTGGTCAAAGATATCGAAGGAAGTCAGATCCTCCCGAAGTATCTTAACCAGAATAAAGTTGGCGTATGCCGGATACGCCTTGGCATAGCGGAAAGAATGCAGTGCGTTGATGATCCGTTCTCGCTCGGAGAGAATCAACGAACGTGTCTGCTGGATAAAGTCTTTATCCTGTAACATACGTACACCTGCATAAGCACCAAGACTGTTCAGACTCCATGGGTTCTGATGTTTTTTCAGAGTATCTAAGAATGCGTTGTTGCTGGTGACACCGTATCCCAGACGGAGTCCCGGTGCAGCATAGAACTTGGACACGCCGCGCAGGATCATCAGATTATCATACGAAGCTGCCAGTGGCATAGCAGTGATCTCAGATACATCCGGTGCAAATTCTACATACGTCTCATCGATCATTACAAAAATATCTCTTGCCTTACAGAGGTCAAGAAGCGCCCGAAGCTCGTCCTGTTTCAGGGCAGAAGAAGTAGGGTTATTCGGGTTACACAGAATCACAAAGTCTACATCGTCAGCCAGAGCGTTGGCGAAATCATCGATATCCAGATGAAAGTCCTGATCTTCCGGCAGGTTGTATTCAGAAATGCGGCCGCCTGTGAGAGAAAGTTCCCGTTCGTATTCCGAATAAGTCGGTCCGATGACCAGCGCATGTTTGGCATTCCGCTCGCTGATCAGCAGAGAAATGAGCTCCGTAGAACCATTACCCGTTACAACATGATCCATATTGACACCGCAGTAATCTGCGATCGCAGAGCGGAGTTCCTTGTAATCCCGGTCCGGATAGCTGGTGATCACATCCAGATGATCTGCCAGATCCTTTTTGAGAGAAGCTGACAGACCAAGCGGATTGACATTGGCACCAAACTTGACAATGCTTTCTGCCGGAATCTTATAATACTGTTCAATTTGTTCGATATCACTTCCGTGAAAAGCAGGACGCGCCTGCTGATTTTTCTTCTCAGACATATTAATCTCCTATATTTTATGGTGGGTATTGCCTTTAAACGTGAAACAATGCTATACTTCATTATAGTATGTTTAAAGAAAAAAGCAATGCAAGAAGAGGTGGATGGCTTGAAAAATAAAATTAAAAAGTTTTCAAAAGGGGATTTTCAACTGGCGCAGCCGCAGGTTGTCTTTCCGGATACAAGCCTGATTCTCACCATAGGTGAAGGGGAAGTTTATAAGGGATATTTCATGATCCGGAATCGAGGGGAAGGCTCCATCAGAGGGTTAGTATACTCGTCTTCTTTTCGTATGCGTTGTCTGGAACAGGGATTTGAAGGGAATCCGGTGCGGGTAGAGTTTGAATATGACGGCAGAGGACTGCTTCCGGGACATGTGGAGCAGGGTGTATTTACCGTTGTATGTACCGGTGGTGAATATACGATTCCATTTACAGCATTGATTGAAAAGCCTTACGTGATGACGAATTACGGTAAGGTGCAGAATACAGATGATTTCCGCAGACTGGCGGTCAAGGATTATACGGAAGCCCTGAAGTTATTCCGCTCCCGTGAGTTTTACGAGGTGTTAAAATACGAAGACAAGCGTATTTTCTATTTATATGATAATATGCGCAAATGGTCTCTGGATGAGGCAGCCATGGAAGAGTTCCTGGTAGGTATCAAGCAGAAGGAGTGCATTTTCCTGACACTTCCGGGCGAAGGTATGCTGTTTCAGGATGTGAAGGAGATCACGAAGCAGACGCTGACCGTGATTAAGAATACATGGGGGTATATGTCGGTTCAGGTGCAGACCGAAGGAGAATTCTTAAGTGTCAGCCGCAACCGGTTTACGACAGACGATTTTGTGGGCAATGTCTATCAGGTAGATTTCCTCGTGAAACCGGACGGATTACATGCCGGTCGTAACTTCGGCAAGATCCACCTGATCACTCCATATGAGATCCTTAGCTATGATGTGGAAGTGATGCAGAACGGTGCTTACGATGAGAATCACCGTGAGATAGAATTTTTGATGGCTCAGGTGGTGAAAGAGCATGTGTCTTGTGTGGCAGGTCGCATGACATTGGATAAATGGACAGAATGTGCAGTGGATAAGGTGAAGAAGATGCGCCAGATCGATCCATTGGACGAGTATCTGCAGTTATTTCAGGCGCATGTATACATTCATGGCAATAAGATTGAAGATGCCAAATGGATTCTGGAGAATTATAATTACAACCGGTTTGCAATCGGCAAGAACCCAAAGGTCAATGCTTATTATCTGTATCTGACTGCACTGGTGCGCGGACAGGGAAGTCATATGGACCGCGTGATCGATGAGATTGGTAAGATCTATCTCCGCCAGCAGGATTCAACTATGCTGTTGATGATGCTGTTAGATATTGATCCGCAGTACCGGGATAAGGGAAGACGATTGATGGCATTGGAACAGCATTATCAGAACTATCAGACGAATAGTGTGTTATTCCTGTTAGAAGCATTTCTGTGTTATGAAGAGAAGAATCTGTTATTGAAGAAGCTCGGACAGTTTGAGATGATGGTGTTTAATTTCGCATCCAAATACCGTCTGATTTCCAGAGAACTGGCAATGTATGTGGCAAACCTTGCCAGCCAGCAGAAGAACTACAGCGAATTTCTGTTCCACATTCTGGAACGGTTATATAAGCTCTATCCGGAGCCGATGATCCTGAATACGATCTGTACGCTGCTTATTAAGGGTAATAAATTAGACAATCGTTATTTTGTGTGGTATCAGAGAGCGGTGAATGAAGGAGTCAAGATCGCGCAGTTATATGAGTATTACATGTCTACCGTAGAAGAGGAAGATGTGAGAGAGGCACTGCCGAGATCTATTTTCCTGTATTTTATGCATGGTAATACACTGAATTATAAAAAGGCGGCGTTACTTTACGCGAATCTGATCACTTATGAGGAGAATGCCAGTGACCTGTATATCAGCTACAGAGAACAGATGGTGACATTTGCATGGGAACAGCTTATGAAGCGCCACATTACAGAGTCTCTGAAAGTAATCTACAGAAAGTTCTGTACGGAGGAAGAGATGACCGGAGAACGTCTGGAAGCGATGCGGGATATCTGCCATGCATATCTGGTGAAGACCAAGGTTCACGGTTTGAAATGCGCACTGGTCATCGAGAAAGATGGATCGGTGAAGCAGCGGATTCCGTACAGGGCGGATGGTATGATCGTGTATCTGTATGACAAGGAAGCAAGGATTATCTGGCAGACTATGGATGGCGGCTATCATACGGATTCGATAGCGTTTGAGACGAAGCGTCTGTTCTATGAGCCGCGTTATCTGGAGATGTGCAAGAAATACATGTCCAGAATCTCCAACTGGGGGGTCGAGAGCAATAAGCTGGAAGTGAATTTTGAGAATATCAGAAAGAATGGTATCCGCGCATTTGATGAGAAAGAAGTATTCCGTCTGTGCAGCAAGACGATCCGTGAAGAGGATTATGACGAAGATGAATTTATGCTGTATCTGAGTTATGAACTCTTTAAGAGACAGCAGTATGATAAAGTGACACTGACCTATCTCGCTAATTATTACTGTGGTTCTACCCGTAATATGAAAACCTTGTGGAAAGTGGCGAAGGATTATGGAATTACTGTGACAAAGCTGGGAGAGCGCATTATTACACAGATGCTGTTCTCGGAGGATATGTTTGCAGAAGAGGATATCTTTATTGACTACTATCTGAACGGCAATCCGTATTTCCGTCTGAAGCAGGCATATCTTGCTTATGTGAGCAGGGAGTACGTGGTATACGGAAGAATGGTAGGTGATTCCATCTTTGATATCATTATGAATGAAGAGAAGAATGATGAGGACCTGGCAGATATCTGTAAAGTGGCTTTACTGAAGCGTTTTGCCGGTCAGGAATATGGTGAAGAGGAAGGCAAGATCCTGCACCGATTCCTTCGGGAGATGTGTGAACGTCAGCTTGTATTCCCGTTCTACATGGAATACGAGGAAGCATGGTTAAGAGAAGCGCAGATCTATGATAAGACGATGGTGAGCTTCCAGGCATCTCATAGCGGTAAGGTGCGCATTACTTATAAGATGCGACGGGGCGATGTGGAAGATCTTGGCTATCAGACAGAGAGTCTGATGCCGGTCTATGAGAATATCTATGTTAAGAGTTTTGTGTTGTTCCGGGACGAACAGGTTCGATATTCATTCTGTGAAACCAGTGGAAAGAAGTCTTATGAGGAACCGGAAAAGGTGCTGAGACAGGATCGCAGTGTACCTGAGATTGGCAAATATGGCAAGCTGAATGCGATGGCTGGTATGGCACCTGCAAGAAAGAAGCAGGCAATGATCGAGTATGAACAGGAAGCATACCTGGCGGAGCGGATCTTTGGAAAGGCAGGCAGCAGGAGGTAACAGGTGAGAGCAAATAAAATACTTGGAATAGAACTGAATGAGAAGTTTTGCCAGATCAGTTATTATGAACCTGAAAAGCATGAGCCGGAGACGCTGGAAGTGTCGGTGGATAATTTTCAGATTCCGATGATCCTTGGTAAATTGCAGGATGAGTGGGTGTATGGAAAGGATGCCGCACAGCTCGCAACGGTGGATGAAAAGTGCACGGTATCAGAACTTTATACCAAAGCAGTTAAGCAGGAAAAAGTCAAGATAGACGGACAGGTTAAGGATGGAGTATGGCTTCTCGCCAAATATCTCCAGCTTGCTCTGGAGCGTTTTGAGAATATAGAACGGATCACATTTTCCGTTCCCAAGACGGATATTGATATCAGTAAGATGCTGAAAGGTATGGGGAGATTTCTTGGGGTCCCGAAAGAGAATATCGCAGTTCAGGATTTCAAAGAGAGCTTCTGCCATTATATGTTCTATCAGCCGAAGGAACTGTGGCAGTATGAGGCGGCGCTGTTTTACTGTGACCGCAATGAGATTCGTGCGTATATGCTCCGAAAGTTAAAGACCGTCAGCGGACGGGGCGCAGACATGTTTGTGACCGTAGATCAGGTGGCAAATGCACAGATGAAAGAACTTGCTGCTGTCTATCCGGTACTGAATGTGGATAAGGCGAAGGATGCGGATGAGCGTTTCCGTGCATTTATCCAGAGTGTATTTGAGAAAAAGGTGGTGTCTTCTGTATTTCTGACAGGAGAAGGATTTGAGAATAACTGGTATCCGTTGTCGCTGAAGGTGTTGTGCAACGGACGGCGTGCATTTATCGGTAATAATCTGTACAGTAAGGGTGCCTGCTATCATGCGTGGCATCAGACCAGAGAAGAGGATGAGATTCCGGTATATCTGGATGACAGCAAGATGATGGAACAGGTGTGTCTGCGGATGCGGGTACACGGTAAGGAAGGCTGGTATCCGATCGTACAGTGGGGAAGCCACTGGTATGAGTCTGACGGACAGTGGGAGGTATTGTTGGAAGATACTTCAGATATAGAGATTCATATCGAGTCGCTGGCAACCGGAGAATTGGAAGCGGAGACGGTGTCGTTAAAGGGACTCAAGAGCAGGAGAGATTATGCGCTCCGGCTTCAGATTGAGACAATATTTCTGGACGAGCGTACCTGTAAGATCATATTTAAGGATATCGGGTTCGGAGAGTTTTATCCGGCATCGGATTTTCAGGTGGAGAAGATCATACATTTAGGAGGAAGTCATGGGCAGTTTAATTCTTTGTCATAGAAAAAAAGCAAAGCATCCATATGAGATTACCAGAATCCATATGCATATCTATACCATAGAAGAACTCTGCTATTATTTCTGTAATAATCTGTATCTGATTGATTATACGATCATCAATAAAAAATTGTGTGACTGGCTGGAAGAAGAGCTGGAGTTAGACGATCTGGCTGCAGAGCTTCGCGTACTGTTGGATCAGAACTGTTCCACTGAGCAGTTTCTGCTGACGGTATTGAGTCATGCGGCTATCTATTCGGCGGCAGAGATCACGAAGATCCACAATGTACTGGAACATCTGAAGAACCAGAACGAGGTGGAGCGGGAGAAATACAAAGCGGATAACCTGCTGCAGTCCGGCGAGACAGCATCTGCGATTCTGGTATATCAGTCCATTGTGAATAAAGACTGGGATGAATCCATTGGCAAGGAATTCTATAGCAAGGTATACAGCTGTCTGGGTGCAGCATATGGCAAGATGTTTCTGTATGAAGAGGCGGCGCATATGTATGAACGGGCGTATGAGGTGAATCCGGATGCGTCTATTCTGAAGCCGTATCTGTACTGCTGTTATAGATATCTGCCGGAAGATGCTTATGGAAAAATGCTGTCAAAGGAGCAGACGTATCTGAATCTGAACAGCGAATTGAAGGAAGACCTGAAGCTTGCAGAACAGCAGGCAGATTTTGATATTGAACCGCAGGTTCTGGAACAATGGAAGCGTGAGTATCGGAGAACTGATAATTGATAATTGATTTTCCGAATACGCTATATTATAATCATGTATGTCATTGAGTGTTGAACTATGGATATTAATACGATATAAGGAGACGAACATTCATGGATAAATTTGAGAAGATTACAACAGGTCTTGGAGAAGAGTGCGGTGTATTTGGAGCCTATGATATGAGTGGAGGCGATGTGGCCCCCACAGTATATTATGGGCTTTTTGCGTTACAGCACAGAGGACAGGAGAGCTGTGGTATCGCGGTAACGGATACAAACGGAGAACGGAAGGTACACTTCAAGAAGGGATTGGGGCTTGTAAATGAAGTGTTCGACAGCGAATCTCTGCATGCGTTAAATGGCAATCTGGGGGTTGGTCATGTGCGGTATTCGACAGCAGGAGCATCCAAGGCAGAGAATGCAATGCCATTGGTTATTAATTATGTGAAAGGTGTACTTGCAATCGCCCACAACGGTAATCTGACCAATGCAATTGAGCTGCGTCACGAACTGGAACGCACAGGAGCTATTTTCCAGACGACGATTGACTCAGAGGTGATCGCATATCATATTGCCAGAGAGCGTCTGAAAGTAGGAACTGCTGAAGCTGCTGTCCGCAATGCGATGGGTAAGATCAAAGGAGCATATGCGCTGGTGGTTACGTCACCACGTAAGATGATCGGTGCAAGAGATCCGTTTGGATTGAAGCCACTCTGTATCGGTAAAAGAGATGATACCTATTTTCTGGCATCCGAGAGCTGCGCAATCGCTGCGGTAGGCGGTGAGTTTGTGCGTGATGTGGAACCGGGTGAGATTGTCACATTTACGAAGGACGGCATCCAGTCTGATATGAGTATGGCGATCGATCCGTCAAAGCATGCCAGATGTATATTTGAATATATTTATTTTGCAAGAACAGACAGTACGATTGACCGGGTGAATGTCTACCATTCACGGATCATTGCCGGTAAGGCACTGGCACAGTCCTATCCGGTGGAAGCTGATCTGGTAGTGGGCGTACCGGATTCCGGTCTGGTAGCAGCCAAGGGATATTCGGAGGCTTCCGGTATTCCGTACGGTATGGCATTTCACAAGAACAGCTATGTGGGACGAACATTCATTAAGCCGACGCAGAATGAGCGTGAGTCCAGTGTGAAGATCAAGCTGAATGTCATCGAAGAAGTTGTAAAAGGAAAGCGTATCGTTATGGTAGACGATTCGATTGTGCGCGGTACGACCTGCGCCAACATTATCCGGATGCTGAAGAAAGCCGGAGCAAAGGAGGTACATGTAAGAATCAGTTCGCCACCGTTCCTGTATCCGTGTTATTTCGGAACCGATGTACCGTCCAATGAACAGCTAATAGCTCATTCTCATACAACCGAGCAGATCCGTGAGATGATCGGTGCTGATTCGCTTGGTTATATGGAAGTAGATAAATTAAAAGAAATGGTGGGAGACTTAGGATATTGTGATGCCTGCTTCACCGGTAATTATCCGATGGAAGTACCGGATGAGGATATCTCACACGCATTTGATTAACGAGGAGGAAATATGATGAGTAACGACAGATACCGCAGCCCATTATCAGAGCGCTATGCAAGCAAGGAGATGCAGTACATTTTTTCGCCGGATATGAAATTCCGTACCTGGAGAAAATTATGGATCGCATTAGCTGAGACAGAGAAAGAACTGGGACTGGATATTACAGATGAACAGATCGCAGAGCTGAAGGAGCATGCAGACGACATTAATTACGAAGTGGCAAAAGAGAGAGAAAAGAAGGTGCGTCACGATGTAATGTCTCACGTATACGCATACGGACAGCAGTGTCCGAAGGCAAAAGGAATCATTCATCTGGGAGCAACTTCCTGTTATGTAGGTGATAATACCGATATTATCGTGATGCATGAAGCGCTGCAGCTTGTACGTACCAAGCTGGTCAATGTAATTGCAGAGCTGGCAGATTTTGCAGACAAATATAAAGATCAGCCGACACTGGCGTTTACTCATTTCCAGCCGGCACAGCCGACAACCGTAGGCAAGAGAGCGACACTGTGGATTCAGGAGTTCTCTATGGATCTGGAAGATCTGGATTATGTACTGAGTACACTGAAGCTTCTCGGATCTAAGGGAACTACAGGTACACAGGCAAGTTTCCTGGAACTCTTTGACGGAGATCAGGAGACGATTGATAAGATCGATCCGATGATCGCAGAGAAGATGGGATTCAAACAGTGCTATCCGGTATCCGGACAGACCTATTCCCGTAAAGTAGATACAAGAGTGCTGAACGTACTGGCAGGTATTGCTGCAAGTGCACACAAGTTCTCTAACGATATCCGTCTTCTGCAGCATCTGAAAGAAGTAGAAGAACCATTCGAGAAGAGCCAGATCGGTTCCTCTGCAATGGCATATAAGAGAAACCCAATGCGAAGCGAGAGAATCGCATCTCTGTCAAGATATGTGATGATTGATGCGCTGAATCCGGCAATCACATCCGCTACACAGTGGTTTGAGCGTACACTGGATGACTCTGCGAATAAGAGACTGAGCGTACCGGAAGGATTCCTTGCAATCGACGGTATTCTGGATCTGTGCCTGAACGTGGTAGACGGACTCGTAGTATATCCAAAGGTTATTGAGAAACGTCTGATGGCTGAACTTCCATTCATGGCTACAGAGAACATTATGATGGATGCTGTTAAGGCTGGTGGAGACAGACAGGAACTGCATGAGCGTATCCGTGAACTGTCTATGGAAGCCGGACGTAATGTCAAGGTAGAGGGAAAAGACAATAACCTTCTGGAACTGATCGCAGCAGATCCTGCATTTAACCTGACACTGGATGAACTGAAGAAGACGATGGATCCGTCTAAATATACCGGACGTGCATCTGTACAGGTAGACAAGTATCTGACCAACGTGATCCGTCCGTTACTGGAAGAGAACAAAGATATTCTCGGTGTAAAAGCAGAGATCAACGTATAAATAGATGCGTAAATGTTAAGGCTTTGTGTATAAATGATTAAGAACAGGGATGCAGCAGAGATATGGTATATGATGTAATGATTTTAGGAGCGGGTCCGGCAGGACTGTCGGCAGCGCTGTATGCCGGCAGAAGCGGACTATCCGTATTATTAATTGAAAAAGGAGCTGACGGCGGTCAGATTGCTGTTACGGATGAGATCGAGAATTATCCGGGACAGATGCCGGAAGGTGAGAGTGGAGCATCGCTGATCAAGCGGATGTCAGAACAGGCAACGCGTTTCGGTGCGGTCCGGGTAAGAGATCAGATCCAGTCTGTAGATTTTTCCGGAGAAGTGAAAGAACTGAAAGGCGAAAAAGAGATCTATCAGGGACACTATGTGATCATTGCAGCCGGTGCGCATGCACGTCCGATCGGATGTGAGGGTGAGGATAAGTACCGGGGAAGCGGTATCTCGTACTGCGCAACCTGTGATGCGAATTTCTTCCGGGATCTTGAGGTGTATGTAGCCGGAGGCGGAGATGCTGCGGTGGAAGAAGCAATTTATCTGACACGCTTTGCGAGAAAGGTAACGATCGTCCATCGGAGAGATGAACTCCGCGCGGTAAAGTCCATTCAGGAAAAAGCATTTGCCAATCCAAAGATTGCGTTCCTGTGGGACAGCGTAGTGGAAGAAGCGCACGGCGCAGGAATCTTACAGGGACTTACCATACGTAATGTAAAGACCGGAGAGAAGACGCAGATAGAAGCAGATCCAAAAGACGGTATGATCGGTCTGTTTGGTTTTGTGGGAAATATTCCGAATTCAGAGCTTTTTCAGGGAATATTGGAATTAGATGAGAAGGGATATATCCGTGCGGATGAAGAAATGCGGACGAGCGTGGATGGCGTATATGCAGCAGGTGATATCCGTGTAAAGAGTGTGCGGCAGGTGGTTACGGCGGCGGCAGACGGTGCAATCGCAGCGGTGCATATATCGGGACAATGTCAATAATTCTGGAGGTGTCAACATGACACCTCCGAAACTATTGTCGAAAGATGGCAACCACAATATAATAAAGACATGGTGGAATATAGTTTAACAAAATGTAACACTGCAAAAGGGAAACTTTTGCAGCAGAAAGGAATCAGAGACGGATTCACTGTGTTGTTGACTGTTGCACTTCTGGTGGGATCTGCAGAAAAGATCCATACACTCAGTGTGATGGAACATGGTGAATACAGCACTGCGAAAGTATGGACTGTGCCAACTGCAACCGCATATGATCTGAACCTGGATGTGTGGAACAAAATGTATGTGGATGTAGCACGATATTCCTGCAGTATACCAGTAGAAAGGATGAAGAGCTTCGAGGAGAAGACGGGTACTGCGGCGCAGGACATTACGATGCAAAGCAACGCACCTGTCAAGGCGGCGGATGTGACGGCTGCCAGGGTGCCGGAACTGATACTGGATGATACTACACATGGCAGAGCAGAGGAACCGGTTATAGAGGAACCTGCTGAAAATGCAGATACCATAATAACTATAAACGGATTTCAGTGTGATGCTGACGGAAGAATCGTGGGATGTGATGGGATTACAGTCACAGATGGTGTGCTGAATATTCCGGCTGACAGCAGATGTACAGCCATTGCAGGCGGAGCATTTGCAAGTCTTGGCAGTGAGGTTTTTGAAGTATACATACCTGCGAATATTGTAGATATCAGTGATTCGGCATTTGACGGTCTCTCTGAACTCTTTTACATTGAGGTGCATCCGGATAATCCGGTGTATGGCAGTGAAAATGGCATGTTATACCAAAAAGACTGATCCATGTCTGTAAAGGAGAGACTATGGCAGATCTGAGACCTGTCTGTCAGGAAGAACAGATGGAACAAGAAGAAAAATTAAAAGATGTTGTAGATTTGGCATTGGATGCCGGAAGGATCCTGCTGAAAAGCGGGGCAGAAATATTCCGTGTGGAAGAGACCATTGTCAGGATCTGCAGACAATTCCGCGCAGATGAAGTAGATACCTTTGTGATGAGTAATGGTATCTTTATCAGTGCGGCAAGAGGGGAAGAGGAAGTGTTTACGAAAGTAAAACATATTCCTCTTTCTTATACTAATCTGGAGGCAGTTGCGGAGGTCAATGATCTTTCCAGACGTATTACAGCAGGAAAAGCATCACTTCGGGAAGCACAGGATGAGTTGATACGTATTGAGGCAATGCCGTTTAAAAAAGCAAGTACGCAGGTGTTGGCAGCCGGTGCCGGAGCTGGATTGTTCGGTTATTTTTTAGGGACAACAGCACTGGAAAGCATTGTTGCATTTGGCATTGGAAGTGTTCTGTATGTGTGGGTGATTCTTGCAAGCAGATATAATGTGACGAAGATGGTCACGAATGTATTTGGCGGTATGTTGATCACGGTGTTGGCTGTGGTAGCATATGTAATCCTGCCGGTACCGATAGAGCTGGATGGCATGATCATCGCATCAATACTTCCGCTGGTACCCGGGGTTGCACTGATCAATGCTATCCGCGATATTGCGAACAGTGATTTCTTATCCGGAACGATCCGTATTCTGGATGCGTTGCTTGGATTTGTGTACATAGCTGTTGGAGTGGGAATGGCACTTGGGATATTTGAAAACTGGATAGGAGGACTGCAGTTATGATGCATTGGTTTATTGCGAATATCGTCTGTTCTTTTCTGGGAACGATTGCATTTGCAATTCTGTTTAATGTGCCGAGACGGTTTTATCTGAGCTGCGGTGTGATCGGAACACTTGGATGGGTGGTGTATTGTATTGCACTGCCTCATAGTTCTGCGCCGATAGCCTCTTTTTTTGGCTCGCTTACAGTGGTGCTGATTTCACGGTTTCTGACGGTGCCTATGAAATGTCCGATTACCATGTTTCTGGTGCCGGGAATATTTCCACTGATTCCGGGTGCATCGGTATATTATACGGCATATGAGCTGGTGATCAATGATACGGAAAAAGCAGGCGAAAGCGGATTTATGGCATTGAAGATTGCATTTGCGATCGTATTTGGCATTATTACGGTAGTATCTATTCCGAGAGATGTATTTAATCCTGCTTACTGGAGAATCCGCAGACAAAAACAAAGTAAAAAACTTGATTGAAACGGTCGTCTCTGCTAAAATGAGAGTTGGCTTACAGATAAGACTATATAATTATGTAATAATATAAAAGAAACGGAGATAGAGAAATGAGTAAAGTGAGAACAAGATTTGCCCCAAGTCCGACAGGAAGAATGCACGTGGGTAATCTGAGAACCGCATTGTATGCATATCTGATCGCAAAGCATGAGGATGGAGATTTTATTCTTCGTATTGAGGATACTGACCAGGAGCGTTTTGTAGAAGGCGCACTTGAGATCATTTACCGTACACTGGCCAAGACAGGTCTGATTCACGATGAGGGACCGGATAAGGACGGCGGTGTAGGTCCTTATGTACAGAGCGAGCGTAATGAATCAGGACTCTACCTGAAATACGCAAAGCAGTTAATTGAGCAGGGAGATGCTTATTATTGCTTCTGTGATAAAGAGAGACTGGAATCTCTGAAGAGTACCGTATCAGAATCCGGTACAGAGATCGTGGTATATGACAAGCATTGTCTCCACCTTTCCAAGGAAGAGATTGAAGCGAACCTTGCAGCAGGTAAGCCATATGTTATCCGCATTAATATGCCGACAGAAGGAACGACTACTTTCCACGATGAGATCTATGGAGATATCACAGTGCCGAACGCAGAGCTAGATGATATGATCCTGATCAAGTCTGATGGATATCCGACTTACAACTTTGCAAATGTTATTGATGACCATTTGATGGGAATTACACATGTAGTAAGAGGTAATGAGTACCTTTCTTCTGCACCGAAGTATAATCGTTTGTATGAAGCATTTGGATGGGATGTGCCTGTATATGTACACTGTCCGTTGATCACTGATGAGAATCATAAGAAACTCAGCAAGCGCTGTGGACATTCTTCATATGAGGATCTGCTGGATCAGGGCTTCGTATCAGAGGCTATCGTGAACTATGTCGCATTGCTTGGATGGTGCCCGACTGATAATCAGGAGATCTTCTCACTGGATGACCTGGTGAAGGCATTTGATTACCGTCATATGAGCAAGTCGCCGGCCGTATTTGATGTCGTGAAGCTACGCTGGATGAACGGTGAGTATCTGAAGGCTATGGATTTCGAGAAATATTTCGAACTGGCTAAGCCATATATCGAAGAAGTGATCACAGGAGATTACGATCTGCGCAAGATCGCGGCACTGGTGAAGACCCGTATCGAGATTCTGCCGGATATCAAGGATCAGATTGATTTCTTCCAGGCTGTACCGGAATATGACACAGCAATGTACTGTCATAAGAAGATGAAGACCAATGAGGAGAATTCTCTGGAACTTCTGAAATCTGTACTCCCGGTACTGGAAGCACAGGAAGACTTCAGCAACGATGCACTGTTTGAGACACTGAAAGCATTTGCGGGAGAGATCGAGAAAAAAGTCGGCTATGTAATGTGGCCGATCCGTACTGCTATTTCCGGTAAGCAGAATACACCGGGAGGAGCAACAGAGATTATGGACGTACTCGGTAAAGACGAGTCCATTGCACGAATCAAGAAGGCTATTGAGAAGTTAGAAACGAGGTAATACATGGGGCCGAATGAGGCGCAGGAACGGGCAATTAAGCATGGTAACGGACCATGCATGGTGCTGGCAGGACCTGGATCTGGTAAGACATATACGATTGCCAGACGGACACAGTATTTAATAGAGCATTACAAAGTAAGACCAGAAGAAATTCTGGTCATTACTTTTACCAGGGCAGCTTCCAGAGAGATGAAAGAACGGTTCCAGAGTTATACGAAAGGTAAGCATTATCCGGTTACGTTCGGTACATTTCACGGCGTGTATTTTGGTATCCTGAAATGGGCATACCGGCTGACTTCGGATAATATTCTGACGGAAGAAGAGAAATATCAGTTGATCCGACAGATCCTTGCTATGCCGGAGATCGGATTTGAACCGGAATTGTCCGATGAAAAAGAAGAGATACGTGATCTGATCACAGAGATTGGTAATGTAAAGAATCGTGGGATCAGCATTGAAAAGTATGAATCTACACGTTACGGGGTGGTATTTACCAGAATCTACCAGACCTATGAGAAGCAGAGAAAGCTGATGCGCAAGATTGATTTCGATGATATGCTGCTCCTCTGTTATGATCTGTTCCGCAGGAGACCGGATATTCTGGAGCAGTGGCAGAAGCGGTTCTGCTATATTCTGATCGATGAGTTTCAGGATGTGAACCGGATTCAGTATGAAGTGGTGCGGATGCTCGCTATGCCGGAGAATAATCTGTTTGTGGTAGGGGATGATGACCAGTCGATCTATCATTTCCGGGGCGCGAGTCCGGAGATCATGCTGGGATTTGGCGAGGATTATCCGGAGACAGAGACAATCCTGTTGGATGTGAATTACAGATCCAGCAGAAATATCGTGAACGGCGCACTTCGCGTGATTTCCAATAACAGCAGGCGCTATAAGAAAAAACTGGTTACATCCGGCGATAAAGGCGCATGCATCCATGTGCAGGAAGTGAAGGATGCAAAAGAAGAGAGTAAATATCTGATCGATAAGATCCGGGAAGCGGAAAAAGAAGGTATTCCATATTCGGACATGGCAGTTCTTTACCGGACGGCGAATGATGCAAGAGTATTGATGGAGACATTACTGGAATATCAGATTCCGTTTCAGGCGAAAGAATCCATCCAGAACATCTATGATCATTTCGTGGCAAGGAATCTGATGAGTTATGTCAGACTGGCGCTTGGAGAACGGGATCGGAGATTATTTTTAGATGTCATGAATGCTCCGGTGCGCTATATCAGCAGAGACAGCCTGGAGAATGCAACGGTATCATTTGAGGATATCCGCTGCTTTTATATGGATAAGAGCTGGATGCTAGACCGCATTGATCAGTTTGAATGGGATCTCGGTATGATGGAGGGACAGACACCGTATGCGGCAATCCAGTACATACGTAAGCATATCGGCTATGACGATTATCTGAAAGAATATGCCAGAGAGCGCAGGATCAGTGAAGGAGATTTATTTACGGTGCTGACGGAGATTCAGGAAAAAGCAAAAGATTATTCAGATATGCAGGAATGGCTGGATTATATCGAACGGTATTCGGCCGCACTTCTGGGACAGAAGACCAGACAGTCCGGAAGAAACGATGGTGTATGGCTGATGACTATGCATGGAGCAAAAGGTCTGGAGTTCGATACCGTATTTATGATCCAGTGTAATGAAGGTGTGATTCCGTATAAGAAGGCGAAGCTGGACGCAGAACTGGAAGAGGAACGGCGCATGTTTTACGTGGCGATGACAAGAGCAAAACGGAAACTAATCATAAGTTACGCGAAAATGAAAAACGGAAAGGATCTGGATCCTTCCCGCTTTGTAGGTGAATTACTCCACAGTCGGTAATTAATCGCATTCGAGATCTAACCAATCGTCAAACCCATTAGATGCGATCTCGTATTCTTCATCGCTTTCGATCATTACAAGTTCCGGATCCTCATCGTCATGTTCGATGTAGCGGTAAAGATATACGAGACCGTCAAACTCGTCACCCTGTGGCGCCAGTGCAACATATTCATTGTCACCAGCAGTGAAGAAAGTGACGATATCG
>CAVAVU010000001.1:0-6834 GCA_963592205.1 bacterium | reverse complement strand
GTTAAGCTGTCGGAACTGATCACTGAGAAGGAAAAAAAGGAAGCAGAACTGGAAGAAAAGATGGATCGCTGGGTGTATCTGAATGACCTGAATGAGCGCATTCAGAATGGAGAATAAAATAGATCAAGAATTAATTCAAAAAGATTATTAGAATACTTGACAAACAGTAGGTATGTTGTTATTATTAAAAAACAGAACGCACTCTGTTTTTGAAAATAAGATCAGGAGGTGCACAATGAAAAGAGTATTATCATTATTGGTAGATGATAATCCTGGAGTTCTGAGCAGAATATCAGGATTATTCAGCAGAAGATGTTATAACGTAGACAGTATCACAGCAGGTGTGACTGCAGATCCGAGATACACCAGAATTACGATTGTAACAAGCGGGGACGAGCTGATTCTGTCACAGATTGAGAAGCAGGTCAGAAAGTTGGAAGATGTTGTTGAGATCAAGGTGCTTGATCCGGAAGAATCGGTATTCCGTGAGTTGATCATGGTGAAGATTCGTGCCAACGCAGCGCAGCGGTCAGAGGTCAGTGCGATCGCAGATATTTTCCGTGCAAAAGTTGTAGATGCAGGTAAGGAATCATTGATCATTGAACTTACAGGTAATCAGTCCAAGCTTAGCGCATTTTTAAATCTGCTTGACGGCTACGAGATACTGGAACTTGCAAGAACCGGTATTACAGGACTGTCAAGAGGAAGCGAGAATGTAACGATTCTCGAATAGTTATAACAACAGAGCAAAGAGATAACGATGGTCTCTAAATGCGGTGTGAACAGCATCAGCATTTGACAATATATTTTTTATGATTCATTAGGAGGATGATACATATGTCAGCAAGAATTTTTTACCAGGAAGATTGTAATTTAGCTGAATTGGAAGGAAAGAAGATCGCCATTATCGGTTATGGCAGCCAGGGACATGCACATGCCCTGAACCTGAAAGAATCAGGATGCGATGTAATCGTAGGTCTTTACGAAGGAAGTAAGTCATGGGCAAAAGCAGAAGCTCAGGGACTGAAGGTTTATACAGCAGCAGAGGCTGCTAAGCAGGCAGACATCATCATGATTCTGATCAACGATGAGAAACAAGCTGCACTCTACAAGAACGATATCGAGCCAAACCTTGAAGAAGGTAACATGCTGATGTTCGCTCATGGTTTCAACATTCACTTCAACCAGATCGTACCACCGAAGTATGTTGATGTTACTATGATCGCACCTAAGGCACCTGGACACACAGTAAGAAGCGAGTATCAGGCTGGTAAGGGAACACCTTGTCTGGTAGCTGTAGAGCAGGATTACACAGGAAAGGCTCTTGACAAAGCACTTGCTTATGGTCTTGGAATCGGCGGAGCAAGAGCTGGTATCCTTGAGACAACATTCAGAACAGAGACAGAGACTGACCTCTTCGGTGAGCAGGCTGTACTTTGTGGTGGTGTTTGTGCTCTTATGCAGTGTGGATTTGAGACACTGGTTGAAGCTGGATATGATCCGAGAAATGCTTACTTCGAGTGTATCCACGAGATGAAGCTGATCGTTGACCTGATCTACGAATCAGGATTCGCAGGAATGAGATATTCTATCTCTAACACAGCTGAGTATGGTGATTACATCACAGGACCTAAGGTAGTAACAGCTGAGACAAAGAAAGCTATGAAACAGATCCTGAAAGACATTCAGGATGGTTCTTTCGCAAAAGAATTCCTGTTAGACATGTCAGCAGCAGGCGGACAGGCTCACTTCAAAGCAATGAGAAAGCTTGCTGCTGAGCATCCTTCAGAGAAGGTTGGCGAGGAAATCAGAAAGCTGTACAGCTGGAGCGATTCTAACAAGCTGATCAACAACTAATCTGAATATTGAATAATAGAGATTATAGAGACCGTTGCGTATGCAGCGGTCTTTTTGTTATACTTGGATTAAGAATCGGAGACACAAGGAGGAAGACCTATGATCATACCACATTACTACGAAGATCCCCATATGCTGCACGAGAATACGATGCCGAACCGGGCGTACTATATACCTGCATCGAAGCAGATGGACAATCTGGCTGAACACAGAGAACAGTCAGATCGCATGCATCTGTTAAATGGTAACTGGAAGTTTCGTTATTATAAGAGCATCTATGATCTGCAAGAGGAATTTTATAACGCAGATTATCAGGCGGAAGCATATGATACGGTTCTGGTGCCGGGTGTATGGCAGAATTACGGTTATGAGCCTCATCAGTATATCGAATCAGATTATCCATTTCCGGTAGATCCTCCGTATGTGCCGTTAGACAATCCGTGTGGGGCATACATTCATAAGTTTCGGTACAAAAAGAATGTGGATGCGCCGAAAGTCTATCTGGAATTTGAAGGTGTGGATTCCTGCTTTTATGTGTGGCTGAATGGAACATACGTGGGCTATGGTCAGGTGTCTCATTCCCTGAATGAATTTGATGTCACAGAGCGAATCGTAGAAGGTGAAAATACGCTGGCTGTGCTGGTGTTGAAATGGTGTGACGGAAGCTATCTGGAAGATCAGGACAAGTTTCGGATGTCGGGAATCTTCCGTGATGTGTATTTATTAGAGCGCCCGGCACAGTGCATTTACGATTACACTATCCGTGCAGTGCCGGAAGCGGATGATCGAAAAGGAATAATCGAGATTCAGACTAGCTATCTGGATCAGGTGATTCCTGTAACGGCAAGAGTATACACGGCAGATAACCGTTTGATTCACGAAGTGATATTTGAAAATGAGGCTGAGCTGGTAATTGATGATCCTGTATTGTGGAACAGTGAACAGCCGTATCTGTATATGCTGCTTTTGGAGACGGAACATGAAGTGATTACGGAATATGTCGGAATCCGGGAGATTCATGTCGAGCACAGTGTGGTCTATATCAATGGAGCACCGGTAAAGTTCCGTGGTGTGAACCGTCATGATTCTGATCCGGTAACAGGCTTTACCATCAGTGTAGACCAGATGAAGAAGGATCTGGAGTTGATGAAGCAGCATAATATCAATGCGATCCGTACCAGTCATTATCCAAATGCACCGATGTTTTATCAGCTGTGTGACAAATATGGTTTTTTCGTGATCGATGAAGCAGATCATGAGAGTCATGGAACGATGAATCTGTATTATAAACATGATACTTGCGAGGAGCGTACGAGCAGATGGAATGAACTGCTCTCGGATAATCCGGAATACGAGGAAGCCGTGTTGGACAGAGTGCAGAAAATGATAGTGCGTGATAAGAATCGTCCATGTGTCGTTATCTGGTCGATGGGTAATGAGAGTGGTTACGGATGTACGACCGAGAAGGCGCTCGCATGGACGAAAGCGTATGATCCAGGCCGTCTTACGCATTATGAAGGTGCGCTTCACAAAGGAAAAACGCACAGATATGATTATTCCAATCTGGATCTCTACAGCAGAATGTATCCGCTCTATGAGCAAGTGGAAGCATACTGCGAATCAGAACCGGATAAGCCGATGATTCTGTGTGAATATGGTCATTCGATGGGAAACGGAGCGGGAGATTACGAAGATTATTTCGAAATGATCGAGAAATATGACTGCCTTTGTGGTGGTTTTATCTGGGAATGGTGCGACCATGCCATTTACAAAGGAACAGCAGAGAATGGAAAGTCCATCTATTACTACGGCGGTGACCATGGCGAGTATCCTAATGACGGCAATTTCTGTATGGACGGAATGGTATATCCTGACCGTACCACGCATACAGGGCTGCTGGAATATAAGAATGTGCACAGACCTGTCCGCGTAGTGGCGTATAACCAGACGAAAGGGATAGTGCTTCTAAAAAATGAGATGAATTATCTGAGTCTTCAGGAGTATGTGGATGTGGCATATGAGGTGAGCTGCGACGGAGTGCTCATTGAATCAGGCAAGCTGGATCTGACTGAAGTTCCGGCAATCCGTCCACGTCAGACTGGAAACGTACAGCTGTCTGTCAATGTGCCAGAGCAGGGAAGAGTGTATTTGAAACTAATCTATCATCTGAAACACGCAGATGCATTCCGCAGTCAGGGATATGAACTGGGATTTGACGAGATATTACTGGAAAATGCAGATGGAAGCAATCAGAGAGTTAGAGACTGGCTTAACAGTAATGTAGAAAATGCCGAAGCGATAGAAGTGGAAGAAACAGAGCAGTATCTGATCGTGAAAGGTGTGTGTTTCTGCTATACTTACGATAAACTTCACGGAATCTTTGTACAGTTAGAGGCGGATGGGAAACCACTGCTGGATTATCCGATGGAAGTAAATGTATGGCGTGCACCGACAGACAATGACCGGATCATCCGTGTAGAATGGCAGAAAGCAAGGTATCATCAGACAACAACGAGAGCCTATACCACGGAGTATGCAGTGACTGATACAGCAGTGGAAATCCACAGCAGGATGGCACTGCTTGCAATGACAGTGCAGAGACTTATGGATATCGATACGGTCTGGAAAATTGATGCGGACGGAAGAATTACGGTAAAAATGGATGTCGTAAAGAATCCGGAACTTCCAGAACTGCCGAGATTCGGACTGCGCCTGTTCCTGAAAAAGAGTATGGATCAGGTAGAATATTATGGCATGGGACCGCAGGAAAGTTACATCGATAAATGTAAGGCGGTCAGCCATGGAATCTATACAGGCAGCGTGATGGAGCAGCATGAAGATTATATCAGACCGCAGGAAAATGGAAGCCATACAGACTGTGATTACGTGATCGTAACAGGGGAAGAATCGGGGCTTGCGGCATATGGAGTGCAGTCATTTGCATTCAATGTATCTGCGTATACGCAGGAAGAACTGACGGAAAAAGCACATAATTATGAGCTTGAACCGTGCGGAAGTACCGTGCTGTGTCTCGACTATACACAGAACGGAATTGGATCACAGAGCTGTGGACCGAGGCTGAAGGAGAAGTATCGGTTCGATGAAGAGAGATTTACATTTGAAATGAATCTGAATCCGTTGTATGGTACACTGAAAGCAGGAAGGTAGTGGAGGATAAGTCATGCGGGATACTATTCTGATCGTCGAAGATGACGAGATGGTTCGTCAGGGAATTGTAGATGCGTTACAGCTTCGCAATTGGAAGACGGATGTGGCAGCGACCTGCGAAGAGGCAGAGAAAAAGATAAAAGAGGATACATACATGTTATATATTCTGGATATGAAGCTTCCGGATGGCAATGGGATTTTGCTTTGCAGGAAAATCAGAACCATCACAGAGAATCCGGTTTTGTTCCTGTCAGCGTATGACAATGAAAGCTATATTGTAGAAGGACTTGAAGCGGGCGGAGATGACTATGTGGTAAAGCCGTTTCGAACACTGGAACTTCTGGCACGTATCAAGTCTCTGCTGAAGCATTTGGATCAGACTCAGGAACAGAGAAAACCAGAAGGCATCCGGAGCGGGCATATTTATCTGGATCTGAACAGCCACACCGTATATGTGAAAGAGCACGCAGCAGATTTGACGCTGACGGAATACCGCATCTTATATAGTCTGATAAATAACGCTCCTGGTCTGGTCACACGGGGAAAACTGCTGGATCTGATCTGGGAGAGCAATGATCATGATGTGGATGATAATGCACTGTCAGTGTATATGAACCGGATTCGCAGTAAATTGACAGTCGATTCAGAACCTGTACCGATAGAGACCAGACGTGGACTGGGATATCGATGGACAGACAGAACTGAGGTTGTGTATGGATCATTTTTCTAAAAAAGACATGTTACAAATCACGGGAAAATGGCTCATTATCTTTGGAATGATAATGCTTATTTTCTGTGCATATCAGAATCGTTTGGGAAGTATGTATACTTCCCGGATGATATCGCTTATTGGCAGCCTGGAACATCATACAGATGTTGAGACTGCCATTTTTGGTGAGGTTCAGGAGGAAGATTATCAGAACGGACTGCAGAAGATGCAGGATGCGGGTCTTGAAGAGACAGGTGAGAATAACCTTTACCAGACGATTACATCTTATGGTAGAAATTGGTATATTCTGATGCTGGCAATCTTCTGTCTGCTGGGAATGGCGTATGATTTTTACCGATGCAGGAAAACTGTTGCGGATGTAAAAAAGTATGCGGAACAGATACGGGACGAAGAACGAGCCGGATTACAGGAAGAAAAAGACTACGTGATAAAAGAACGTGAGAAGATGGGAATTTATATGGAAAATATTGCCCATCAGCTGAAAACTCCGGCGGCGGGAATGATGCTGGGATTAGAGTATCTGTTGGATACGGAAATAGATGCAGAGAGACAGTTAAGGCTGGAACAGTGCATCCGCCAGCTGGATCAGATGTCGGATATGACAGCATCTCTGCTCCGGCTTGCTCAGATTGATTACGGCAAAATATGGATGAAAAAGAAGAAAGAGAATCTGTCAGAGCTTCTTAGTGAGTCGGTCGATGCAGTGGAGCCATTAATGGCGGCGAAAAGTATTGATTTTCAACAGGAGGTTCCTGAAGGAAATATCTTGTCGTGTGATGCATTCTGGATCAGGGAGGCATTCAAAAACTTATTGAAAAATGCCACAGAGCATACACCGGAAAACGGAAAGATACGTATGACGCTGGATGCCTCGGAAGAACAATATGATATCCGTATCTATAACAGCGGAGCAGAGATAGCGATGGATCAGCGTGAGAAGATATTTGACCGCTTTTATCAGACGGATGGAGCTAACTATATAAAAATCAAGTAGTTTTTTAGTGAAAATGAATTTTAGTTCCAAAAAGTATGTACCTTGAAAATATGTGAATAATTATGGATTTTGTGGCACAACAAAT